>CBFGSN010000010.1:0-29287 GCA_965651435.1 uncultured bacterium
GAATCCGGATGTTCGAGCATTTGTTTCACGACGTATTCGGGCATAAAGCGGCTGTAGTTCGCCCGCGCAACCTCTTCGCGTGCGAGCCGTTTGTGAGCTTTTACCGTTTCGACCGTCACGGCCGTTTGTGCCGCGACCGCGCTGATAAGTTCCAGATGGTCTGCCGAAAAAGCCGCGAACGGGTCGAGCCGGTCGGCATAGATCACGCCGTGTACGTTCGATTCCGTAATTAGCGGCGCGCATATCGTCGAACGAACGCCCTGTGCGACGATCGATTCGGCGCCCGAAAACTGAGCGTCGGTTTTCGCGTCCTGTGAAAGAATCGCCACTTTTTCGCGCATGACCTTTTGCGTTATCGTCCGGCTGATGGTCATTTTTTCGGTCAGCTTTTCGACCTTTTCATTGCGGGTTTTTACGCCGACCGGGTTCAGGCTGTAATCGAGAATTCGCCCGTCAAGCGTTTCGTCCGCGATAAGAGCGACGACGCGGTCAGCCGGAGTTCCGCGAAAGATCAGATCGGTGGCTTTCTCAAAAATTTCCTTTAGGTCGAAAACCGTGCCGAGCGATTTGCTCATTTCGAAAAGAAGTTCGAGAATTTCGGCCTTTCGCCGAAGGTCGCGGATCTCATCCGGCGTCGCAAATGCCGATTCCAACGACAGGTGAGATTGCCGCCCAATTATCTCGTTCGCGGAAATTTCGACCTGCGTTTGGCCAAGCGGAATATCGTCATAATCGACATCGGCCGCAGATTCGATAACGGTCGGGCTGTCGTAAACCGCGTTTCCCAAGATGCTGGAACCGGACGAGGGTGTCGGTATCCTGCCGGCGGAGCTGTTCGACGTATCAATTACATCCGCTACGATCGAAGACAGCGGAATATCGGCCTCGGGCTTTGGCTTCGGCGTTTCCGGCTGCGGGAATTTGACCGGACCGCTCACGTATCTAAGTTTGCTTTCGCCGATCGTTATAACATCGCCTTCGGCTATATATTTCTCCAGAACCGGTTGATCATTCACGAACACGTGGTTGACGCTTCGCCGCAGAACGCCCTCTACATACGAACCGTCGATGATCTTAAATCCCGTGCCGTCGTCGGCAAAATGCGCATGATGACGCGAAACGCGACGGTCGTTCAGTACGATGTCGTTTTCCTTTGCGCGGCCGATGGTGTACGTTGCACCCGGCATCAAGCGAAACTCGTACTCGCGTCCGTTTGGATCTGTGATCTTTATAGTCGAAAACACGGTAGATTTATTGTAGTTCGTAAAACGAAAATGGTAAATTGAGATTCCGTTCCATTTTACACGAGCAGCCCTTTTTAATGATAGACCTCGCCCATAATATTAATGCATTTTTTGGCGAAACCGGTGAAAATACGGGCGTTCGCGGCTTGCTGTCGCGGCTCGGCGAATCGGAAAATATACCGCACTCCATCGCAGTCACGCCTGATCTTTTCTATTCTGTCGCCGACGTATTTCGGCAAAGCGAGGTGCGTCCGATCCCGTTGGAGGCGGACGGGGCGATCGATCTTTCGGCTGTTTTGAGATCGTCGGAAAAAACGCGGCTGTTTGTAATTTCAACAGCGAATATCGAAACCGGCGTGCTTACGCCCATCGGCGAACTCACATCTCTTTTGAACAAAAATTTCGAAGCGCAAATAGTTTCCGTTGAAACACGGCCGAGGGTCGTGAATGAGGAACTATCGCGTTCGCTTCGCGACGAAATGCAAGCCGCGATACTGCGCCGCTTTCCATTTGCGTATGTGAACGGAACCGCCGAAAACCGTCTGCCGAATGTATCGAACATCTCGTTCGAAAATATGAACGGCGAGGTCATCGCGGCAATGCTTTTTGAGAAAGGATTCTCGCCGGCAACGGGCTGCGCCTGCGCCGACGCGTCAAAGCGCCCGTCGATGACGCTTCGCGAAATGAACGTTCCATACAGCCGCGTGATCGGTTCGATGCATTTTTCGTTCGGACATGAGTTCAAAAAGTATGAGGCAGATCAGTTTATCGGCATTCTGACCGAAATACTCGAAAAAGTTCACACGTTTTCCTTTGAATGAATGGAAAGGTTCATGGTTCCTTCCTATTTCTCTTGTTCCTCTTTGTTTGTGGTCTAAAAACCACAGAACCGGATGAAGCGGAAGAAAAGAACGGAGCCGAACCCGGACGCCTTCAACCACTCCTTTAGGCATTATGGGAACCTCCGGTTCTGATATCACGCTGCTTTTTCGATGCCGTAACGCGAAAGTTTTAGGTAAAGCCCGCGGCGCGTAAGCCCGAGTTCAGCGGCGGCGCGCGAAATGTTCCAGCTGTTGCGTGCAAGCGAACTTTTAATCATCTGGATCTCCAGTTCGGCTACGGCTTCGTCAAGCGTGCCGCCGGAAATTCCCGTGGTGGTGAATGTGGAAAATTCGCTGTCGTAAGAGGCGATCGGTTCGGCACGAGGCGCGGCTTTTCCGCCCGAATTAAAAGGCGTCAGCGGTTTTGCCGTTTGGCGAAGTTCGGGCGAAAGGTGGTCCGGCGTTATCACATCGCTGTCCACTGAACGCGCCACGATCCGTTGAATTTCGTTGCAGAGCTGGCGAACGTTTCCTTCCCAGTTGCAGACCATCATCAGGTCGATCGTTTCCGGCGTAAAAACAATGTCGCGTTTTCCGAACCGTGCGGAATAATGGTTGACGTAATAATTTATTATCGGCGGAATTTCCGAACGGCGTTCGCGAAGCGGCGGAACCCGAAGCCGGATGACGTTCAGCCGGTAAAAAAGATCTTCGCGGAACGTGCCTTCGGCGACCTTTTCCTCGAGCGGCATGTTCGTGGCGGCAATGACGCGAACGTTGACCTTGATCGGGCGCTTTTCGCCGATCGGTTGAACCTCGCCTTCCTGCAGAAACCGAAGGAGTTTTGGTTGAACATCCAGCGGCAGATCGCCTATTTCATCGAGGAACAACGTGCCGCCGTCGGCCGCGCGGATCATTCCCGGCGAATCGGTCACGGCGCCGGTAAACGCGCCTTTTCTGTATCCGAACAGGTGGCCTTCGGCAAGTTCCTTTGGCACGGCTGTGCAGTTGAACGGCACGAAAACCTTGTCCTTTCGTGTTGATATCGTATGGATCGCGCGTGACACAAGCTCCTTACCGGTGCCCGATTCGCCTGTCACCAGAACGGTCACATCGGACGAGCGGATCTTATACACTTCCTCAACCAGCGATGTCATCGCCGGCGACGAATGAATGAAGCCCGGCATCAGGCTGCTCGACGTATAAGGGCTGACCTTTGTTTCGATCGGTTCGGCGCGTTCTTTGTTCCGAAGCGCGATCACATCCATTCCAAGTTCTACGACGCGAAGCAGCGGCTGAATGCTGCTTTCATCATTCAAAACCGCACCGGAAAGCGGATGAACCAACAGATAAGCCGGTGGAGCCGTGCTCGGTTTTAAGGCAAAGAAAGCCAGGTTGCGCGTGCGTATGAAGGATGCTTCGGAGCCTTTTTCACGCGCGGCCTGCAGCTTTGCGAGAAGTGCGTTGCTTTCGGCGGGCGAATAACCGTGCGTGATGAACGGATAGAGCCGCTTTTCGGCGTCCATTTCCGCGATGATTATCTTTCGCGCGCGGCTGTCCTGCTGCAGAATGGCGACGAGTTCGCGGAACAAAAGCTCGCGCGTTGCGACGGCTTCGGCAAGCCGAACCGTCAAAAGCTGTGAAACTACGGAATTCGTTCGTCCGTTCTTTGCCGCGGTCTTTTCATCCGGCGAAGCGAATTTTACTTCGTCGAGCTTATCGGCGACGCGTTTTGTAAATTGTTTGAGCCCGAGCTTGCGGAAAACGTCGCCCGCTTTTGTCAGATGTTTTATCGCGCGGTCGCGGTGTTCGGGGCCGAGGTTCGATCCGATCAGGAAATTCGCGAGCGCCGTGTGATAGATGTCTTCGGCCGCCTCAAATATCGTCAAACACCGATTGAAATGATGCAGCGCAAGTTCGCCGTCGCCGCTCTCGCGCGCGGCCAACCCGCGGATGCGCTGAATTTCGCCGACGACAAAAAAATCGCTTTCCGAATCGTTGCTCTGAATGCCCGCAAGGCAATCTTCCGCATCGTCGGTCGCGCCTTTTTTCAGCAGGCTTTCGGCAAGCACGAGGCCCGCCATATTTTCGTAATGCTTTTCGCCGATCGAACGGCTCAGCGCGATAGTGTCACGAGCGGTTTGCTCGGCACGATCAAGGTCGCCCTGCGCCAGATAACAGCGCGCGAGATTGCGCATCGCCTGTGCCTGATACCATTCGCGTTTGCGTTCCTTTGCAAGTTCGACCGCCCGAAGCAGATATTTCAAAGCTTCTTTGTATTCTTCGCGAAGGATCTTCAATTCGCCGAGCGAATCCAAGATCCCTGCGATGTGAACGTGCTTCGTTTTTTCCGCAAGATCGAGCGCGCGCTTTATCACGGATTCCGCCTTTTGCCACTCGCCGACGAGCATAAGGTTTATGCCCAGATTGTTGTAGGCGATTATCGAATTAAGAATGTGTTCCGTGCGGTCGAAAAATTCGATAGATTTTTCGAGGCATTCGATGCCTTTTTTCGGCTGACGAAGGAACCAATATGCGCCGGACATATCGGTGTAGAGTTTGCCGAGCATGAACGGAGCCGAACGGTCGCCGATGATCTTTATTCCCTGATCGAAATATTTGAGCGAGCTTTTGCTGTCGCCTTCCTGATGATAGCTGATGGCGATCTCGCGGTAGGCTTCGGCCATGCCGAGCCAATCGCCGTTTCCGCGAAAATATTCAAGCGCCTTCTCGGCATAGCCGCGGCCGATCGGGGTTTCATTGAGCTTTCGATAAACGCGTGCGAGCGCGATGTCGATGCTGCCGGAAATGTGCGCGATCTCGTATTTTTTTGCCTGTTCCAGCGTTTCTTTCAAAAGCGTGACGGCTTTTGGCTGTTCGGTCAGGTTGTTGTATGAAATGGCAAGCTGGATCGTAACCTTGACCTGAGTTTCATGGTTCAGCCGCGCGAGGATGTCTTCGTCCTCGTACGGTTTGAGGACCTCGAGCGCTTCTTTATAACGTCCCAGCGTTTCGAGCGTGAACGACAGCAGGCGCTTTAGGTTCGCAAAGTTATCCGGCGAAAGATCGTAATTCTCCAGCGTTTCCGTAAGCAGCTCTTCTGCCTCGCTCGAACGCCCGTCGCGCAGCTTTTGACCGACATCCAGAAAGCGTTTGTCCAGTTCTTCGCCGGTGAGCTTGCGAAGCACCGCCCGCCGCGGGTGAACCTGCGGCGAATATACGGGCTCCTGCGTCCGGGCCGCAGGCGCTTTTGTTGAACGTACACTTTTCCTCATTGAACCTTTGCCCCACTAAATGACCAATCGCGGGCAGTTTTCAGGAAATATGGCTATAAATTGAATACTTAGTAAACAGCGCAACTGAAATCTAACAAAAATCGGCCGCAAAGTCCATATTTTTATTTTTTCTCTGTGCTCCCTAGGAGCACGCTGTTATTAGAAATAGGTTATGTTTTGCTCAAAGCTCCGTAGGAGCGGCCTTTGGTCTAGGACGCTCCGATGGAGCTTCATCGATGCTTGGGGTTCGCTGCTAATTACAGCCCGCTCCTCCGGAGCGCGGATAAACGGGCGCGGAGAGAAATAAGACCTAAGCTTCCAAACCGGCGGTTTGCATCAGGTTCGGGCGGATCGCGGCTTCGCTGTGGTCGAAGATGTCGTCGAGTTCTTTTTCGACGCTGCCGTGGCCGGCGGGGATCTGTTTGATCATCGGTTCGAAATTGCGGAAATCATAAAGACTGCCGTCCAGCAGGTGCGAACCCGTGACGTTCGACAGCGCCGTCATTATCGAACTTCGGATAAAAGGAATTTCTTTTTCGAGTTCGCCGACGAGTTCCTTTACGCGGGCGCGTTTCAGGTTCGGCTGCGAACCGCAGAGGTTGCAGGGAATGATCGGGAATTGTCGTTCGGCGGCGTACTGGATGATCTCGCTTTCCTGACAATACGCGAGCGGCCTGATGATCGTATTGTCGCCGGCGTCGTTGCGAAGGATCGGCGGCATTGCCTTTAGCTGGCCGACAAAGAAAAGGTTCAGCAAAAATGTGGCGATAATGTCATCGGCGTGATGGCCGAGAGCGATCTTTGTACAGCCTTCCTCCAGCGCGGTCGAATAAAGTATCCCGCGGCGAAGCCGTGAACAAAGCGAACAGAACGTTTTGCCTTCGGGAATATGCTGCTTTACGACCGAATAAGTGTCTTCCTCAACAATGCGGAACGGCACGCCCTGTTCGGTCAGATATTCCGGCAGGATGTGTTCGGGAAAACCGGGCTGTTTTTGATCGAGATTTACGGCGAGTATTTCAAAATCGACGGGCGCACGGCGGCGAACTTCGAGCAGAACGTCCAAAAGCGTATAGCTGTCCTTGCCGCCGGAAAGGCATACCATGATCTTGTCGCCGTCCTCGATCATCGAAAAATCGGCGATCGCCTTACCGACCTTTTTCAATATTTTAAGTTTGCTCTTTGATTCCGCTCTCAAAAAATGCCGCAGCCTCCGAAAACTTTAATTTTTACATTTTGCGGAAATTTTAACAACCTGCCCGAAAACACTAGACAGCGCGGCGGATAGTCATCTATTATCTACTTTGCAGAAATTCTAATTCGGTATGTCTCGCGCATACGATATTAAGTTCTACATTTGTCCCCCTTTCGTTATTAAAAATTGCCGCCAGTTGCAAAAAAATAGGAGTTTTTACAAATGATAAGAATGGGAAGAAATTCCAAAACGGACGAACCAACCACCTCTACAACAGGATATTCGGGACAGACTTCGACCGAATCCGACCTCTCTTCGCAGTATTCGACCGGATCGACAGCCACCGCGTCCAAGCCCGTCACGGACAGCGAAAATATGGCCCGCGACATCAAGGAAGGACGCCTTAGCGGCTTCGTCGGCCACGGCACCGTGCTTACGGGTGAAACGTCGTTTCAGATGATGCTTCGCGTTGACGGAAACCTGGTCGGCAGCGTCAGTTCCGAAACCGGAACGCTGATCGTCGGTACGAACGGACAGGTTGATGCGAACGTAGCCGTCGGCACCGCAATGGTTAACGGCGTCGTCAACGGCGACATCACCGCATCCGAAAAAATTCACCTCGGCCGCACGGCACGCGTCATCGGCAATATCGAAGCACCGCGTTTGATCATCGAAGAAGGCGCGCTGCTCGAAGGCGGCTGTAAAATGGTCAAGGCTCTTGAAAAACAGGCCGAAGAACAGGCATCAGCATCGACATCCGCGGCGTCTTCGTCAACCGGTTACAGCTATGGACAAAAAGCCGCGGCGGCGACGACGACCTCATATGCTTCGTCAACAACCACGTCGGCTTCGGACAGCACGGATTCGGACGACGACGATGATGATGACGACGATTCGGACGACGATTGATCGTTGAATGCAAAAGGCGGCGCAAGCCGCTTTTTTGCTTTTTGTGGTTAGATAAGTAAAATTATCCTGCTTTGCCGGCATAACATCCGATCACGCCGGCTAAAATGTTTCTTTTTGAGGACAAAATATGTGGAATGATTTCAAGGCTTTCATTGCCCGCGGAAATGTTCTGGATCTGGCGATCGCCGTTGTCATCGGCGCGGCGTTCGGTGCGATCGTAAAAACATTCACGGACGGAATAATAATGCCGATCGTCGGATTGATGACCGGCGGCATAGATTTTAAGAGCAAGGTGTTGAACCTGGGCACAATGCCGGTGAATACGCCGGCCGAGATCGAAGCCGCGATCGCCGCCAAAGAGCCTCTGATAATGTACGGCCAGTTCATCAACGACATCATCACGTTCTTGATCGTGGCGGTCGTGATGTTCCTGCTGGCGCGTTATGCGGTGAAATTATTCAAGGGATTTGAAAGCGCTGCGGAACCTTCGGCAGAAGAAAAATTGCTGACGGAAATTCGCGATATTCTGAAGGAAAAATAGTTCACGCCGCGCTTCGTTCCGGCGAAAATACGCCGTCCGGTGTGATGCACATATCGAGCGCGACATCGCCCACATGAACATCGCCGATCTCCGCAACCGGCGGAAAATAGCTGAGCCCGACCTTCCTGCAGTCGGGCCTGCATTGTTTTAAAAACCTGTCGTAAAAGCCTTTGCCATAGCCGACGCGGTGCAGCCGCCGGTCGAAACACAAAAGCGGCACAATGACCAGATCAATGCTTTTCGGTTCGATAACCTCGCCCGCCGCCGGTTCCGGAATTCCCCAACGGCCCGGCGTAAGTTCTGTTTCCGGCGTGAACGCAATAATATCCATCTCACCGGTTGCGTGATCGACCCTCGGCACCGAAACGGTTATCGCGGGAAACTCGCGCCAGACTCGCGTATAGATCAGCGACGTATCGATCTCGTTAAATTTCGGAATGCTGATATACGTGTTCAAATTTCGCACATCGCCGAGATCGACCTCCTCAAAAAACCGATCCGAGATCCGCTCGCTCAGTGCTTCGGCTTCCGCGGGCGACATCACCGCGCGCAGTTCGAGGAATTGCTTTTTAAGCTGAGATTTCGTCATCTATCAAGAAACCAGATCATCGCGAATTCGTTATGGAATTCATCAAGGTAGGTTCGAACTCGCACTCGTTGACCTTCGACTTTGTCCATAACCGCAAGCAGGTTGAGCGATTTTGGCAGCCTATATTTGCTTTTCCAAAATCCTATTGATTCGATGTCCGTAAGCTCAGTGCTACTAGAAAGGTGGACGGTTCCCTCAAAAATAGTTCCGTCCGTGCACTCGATCTTAATGACACCGGTGTCGGGTGCGAAATCTATCACCGTTCCTTGTTGATCCTTGGCCAGCGTCATGTCTTTCTGCATTGGCTCAGTAAGAAATCGGTGCGTACTCCGGCTGCTAAGCCATTTATAAGGACGTCGCCCGGATTCGAGGTCTCTTTCTGCGGCAAAAGAAAGCAGGAATCTGCGGGCCATCGTTTGACGGTTAAGGATCGGTCCGATCTTTCCTTTTTTATATCGGAACCATTTTCCGAAAAGGTAATTTCCCCAGCCGCGCTTTGGGTCTAAGGCATTACTGCGCTCCCAGAATGTGATCAAAATATCCGTGAGATGTGTTTTCTTGTTATAAATAAAATTATCGTTCGGGCCGAATTCTTCAAGCTGAAAGGATATGTTCGTGATGTCTCCTTTTGCGATGGGGTCACTAATTATATGAGCGGTTGCATATGAAATAGCGATCCCGTTCGAGATACCGTCGGAGGAAACTATAATTATTTCGCGGCTTCCGTCATTGTCCATGTCGCCGCGAAATGTCCAGAATGCCGTTGCCTCTATTCCGGCTCCGGCCCAGAAAGATGCTTTTACGGAATAAACGATCTTGTCCTTATGAAGGACTTTTAGTTCCGCATCGCCGTCATCGTTCAAACGAACTTTGCAGACACGAAAATCGCCGTCAAGTTCAGAACAAAACGCCTCGGAAAAATCAGAGAGGTCGGTTTTGACAGGGAAGGCCCCGCGGTGAAGTCCTTGGGCGTCAGCTGTGGAAAATAAGAAGAAAAGCGTTATCAAAAAGCCGAAAACTTTTAGATTCTTCATCATCGCGTTAATTCTATCATTCAATTTTTAACGACCCAGCCGCCGCCAACAACCTCTTCGCCGCGGTAGAATATGGTCGCCTGGCCGGGCGTGACGGCGCGCTGCGGTTCGTCGAAAACGATGCGGGCGGTGTCGTCGGGCGTCGGGTAGATAGTGGCGGCGACCGGATCGTGGCGGTAGCGCACCTTTACCTCAGCCCGCACGGGTTCGTTCGGCGTATCGAACGCGACCCAATTAACGCCTTTTGCGCGAAATTCGCCGGATTCGAGCTCTTCGGCTTCGCCGACGATTATCTTGTTTTTCGCGCGTTCGATCTGTACGACATACAGCGGTTTTTCGTGCGCGATGCCGATGCCGCGCCGCTGGCCGATCGTGTAACGGTGAATGCCCGTGTGCCGGCCGAGCGTTTCGCCCGCCGTGTTTACGATCTCGCCGCCCGCCGGAATGTCCGCGTCGCGGCCTTCGTGGGCGAGGTAGCGGTCAATGAATTCGGAATATTTGCCGTCCGGAACAAAGCATATTTCCTGTGATTCGGCCTTTTCGGCGACGTACAGGTCGGCTCCGCGGGCGAGTTCGCGAACCTCGCTTTTCAGCATTTCGCCGAGCGGAAAATACGCACGCGAAAGCTGATCCTGTGTCAGTTCCCACAGAAAATAGCTCTGGTCCTTCCAATGATTTTTGCCGCGAAACAGGCGGTACCTGTCCGCCGCTTCGTCATATTCGACGCGGGCGTAATGGCCGGTCGCGACCTTTTCGCAGCCAAGGCTTTGGGCCATTCGGTCAAGCGAAGCGAATTTCAGCCGCGAATTGCACGCAACGCATGGGATCGGCGTTTCGCCCGAAAGATAGCTTTCGACAAAAGGTTCGACGACAGATGTTTCGAATTCGCGCTCCAGGTTCAGGACATAGAACGGCATTCCTAAACTTTCGCAGACCCGGCGGGCGTCATAAACATCATCAAGCGAACAACAGCGCGACGGCAAAGGGTCACCGTTCTCATCGACATTTATGTTGCGCCGCTGGTTCCAGAGCTGCATCGTAAACCCGACGAGTTCGTGTCCCTGTTCCTTTAACAACGCGGCCGCCGCGGAACTATCGACGCCGCCGCTCATTGCTACTGCTATCTTCATAAAAACGTCAAACTTTAAGTATATCGCGAACGCTGCGTAAATTGAAGGAAAATTCGGCCGTTCGGATTTGGCAAAAAAATATTTCCTGTGCTAGTCTGTCAAAATTATGCTTCCGGAAATTGTCTAGAACGCCGCACCTATCTGTCGCCTGACGCCGCGAACCTACGCGCGTTGCGGGCGTGCCTTTCGCACAACTCCGTGCGTCAATTTAGCTTTAAATAAATTTAGATCTGTATGTCGTTCAATAATGAAGTTGCGTCTGAAAAGACGGCGAATAATTCGGCGTTTTCCGTGCTGAAAGAAGCATTGCGCGGATCTGACCGCGATTTTACCGAAGGTTCTATCATCGCGGCACTGATAATTTTGTCTATCCCGATGATCCTCGAAATGTCGATGGAATCGCTTTTTGCGATCGTCGATACATTCTTTGTCGCAAAACTCGGAGCCGAAGCCGTCGCGGTCGTCGGCCTGACGGAATCTGTCCTTGTTTTGATCTATGCCGTTGCTATCGGGCTCGCTATCGGTGCGACGGCAACGGTCGCCCGCCGAACCGGCGAAAAAGATCCGGAAGGCGCGGCCAGAAGCGCGGCGCACATCATCTATCTGGGCATCATTGTTTCGGCCGTGATGGGCATTGCGGGCGTTGTGCTCGCGCCGCAGCTTTTGGTGGTATTGGGTGCGGAACCGGACGTTGTCGAACTCGGCACACCGTTCTTCCGCATTATGTTCGGGACGAACGCCGTTATCGTTTTTCTGTTTTTGTTGAATGCGATATTTCGCGGTGCGGGCGATGCCGCCATCGCGCTGCGCGTTCTGGTCATCGCGAACGTAACGAACATAATACTCGATCCGTTGTTCATTTTCGGCATCGGCCCGTTTCCCGAACTCGGTGTCACCGGCGCGGCGGTCGCGACATCCATCGGCCGCGGTGTCGGAATGCTCTATGCGGCGTGGGCGCTATTCTTTCGACGCAAAGGCGGCCGCATCGAGATCCGCAGCCGCCATTGGAAATTCGACGCGAAGCTGTTGTGGAATCTCATCCGTCTTTCGTCGATGGGCGTTCTTCAGTTCGTGATATCAACGGCAAGCTGGACGGGTCTGATCGTCATTGTCGCCGGTTTCGGAACGGCGGCGGTCGCCGGTTATCAGATCGGCCTTCGCGTGATAATGTTCATTATCCTGCCGGCGGCGGGATTAGCGAATGCGGCCGCAACACTTGTCGGGCAAAATCTGGGCGCACAGAAACCGGAACGCGCCGAACGGACCGTTTGGACGGCCGGATTTTTGAACGCCGGACTGCTCGGAGCCGCGGGTTTATTTTTCATCATATTTCCGCATTCGGTGCTAACGGTCTTTACGTCCGATCCGGAAGTTGCGGCGATAGGCACGGATTGCCTGCGGATAGTCGGTTACGGCTATGCGTTTTACGGACTCGGAATGGTGATGGAAAGTTCATTCAACGGCGCGGGCGACACGACCACGCCGACGGTTCTAAACCTGATCGCTTTCTGGCTTTTTGAGATACCGGCGGCGTATTTTCTGGCCGATCATTTTGGGCTCGGGCCCGACGGCGTTTTCTGGGCGATAACGGCGGCGTTCTCGTTCCTGGCGGTTTTGGCCGCAGTTTTGTTCCGGCGCGGCCGATGGAAAAAGGTTACCGTTTGATAAAATAGGCTTATGAAGTCGTCGGAATTCCCCGATCCGCAAACGCACGAATTCCCGCCGTTGGTTCTGAGCGGTGAGTACTTTTACGACGGCCGCGACATCATAAGTTTGGGCAATGAACTGACCGTCGCGAATGTCCGCGAATCTTACGGCAAAGGCATTTTCCCTTGGCATACTGAGGGAATGCCGCTGCCGTGGTTCTGTCCTGAATACCGCGCCGTGCTCGATTTCGTGGACCTGCATATTTCGCGCAGCCTGGCCAAAACACGCCGCCGCTCCGAGTTTACATTTTCGATCGACGGTGATTTCGATGCCGTGATCCGAGCCTGTTCGCGGGCCGTGCGTCCGGGCCAATTCGGGACGTGGATAACGCCGCGTTTCATCGATGTTTACGGCGAACTTCACCGCGAAGGGATCGCCCACAGCGTCGAGGTCCGCGACGCTCGGGGTGAACTTGTCGGCGGACTTTACGGTGTGGATGCGGGCGGCGTATTCTGCGGCGAAAGTATGTTTCACACACGCCCCGACGCATCGAAACTTGCGTTATTATTCCTCATCGATCATCTGAAAAGTCGCGGATCGTCGTGGCTGGACATACAGGTAATGACGCCGCACCTAAAAGCTCTCGGCGCAAAAGAGATCCCGCGTCGTGAATTTTTGGAATGGCTTCGCCGCGAACAGCAACGCGGAATTTCGATATTTTAATTTAGGATCGGGCAACGTATTTCCGCTGCGACGCACTATATCATTTGGATCAAGACAAAGGTATGAACAGGACCAGGATATTGCCATTGCTGCTTCTGACGGCGTTTTTCACGTCGCTGGTTGCGGGTCAAGGTCCCGCGGTTATTTCCGGCACGGTCAAAGATGCAGACGGGGCGGTTGCCCCGAACGTCAAAGTTCGTTTTGTTGCGGATAATTATGAAAAAACCGTCGTCACGGGTGACTTCGGAGAATATGTTGCGGAACTGCCGGCTTTGGATCTTACTGTGAAAGCAAGCTCTGCGGGTTTTTGCGATGCGCATCGGCCAAGGCTGAATGTTACCTCCGGTCTTAAAGGAAATATCGATTTTATTATGTTCCCCTGCACCGTTGGGAACATGTCGGTCACCGATCAGCGAACAAAGAAAATTTCGGAAAGGGACGTTATGCTCAAACCGTTTTCAGAAAAGGTTTGGACTCTCTGTTCCGGATCAGGTAAACCCTTCGAACTTCTTATCCAATACGGCAAAGCGACCGAACATCATGACGGCTCTGTTGAGTTCAGAGGATTTACGGCCACAACTTTCGGTGTTGGCCCCGACGGAAAAAATTTTAGTTCAACGAAAGAATTTCCTGTGACGGTTATGTTTAGTGTTTATACGATGACCTCCGCAAATGTTACGATCCATCCACAGTCGAACCGTATTTTATTTAGCGAGAATGTAAAGGGAAATTATAACGACGAATCTCTCCAAGCCTCTGAGCCATATATTCAGTTCTGTGAGCAAGCAAGTTCCCACGCTTCCGGATATTAACGAGCGTCTGCGACTGCTTTCAGATATTTGCGGGCGGTTTCCGTGATCGAATTCGGATCGGTGCGGAGTGCGTCTATGCTGACGAGGTCGGCGCCGACGCCGATGGCTTCGGCTCCCGCCCGGATAAAGTCGGCGGCCGTTTCGAGCGTAACGCCGCCCGTGGGAATAAGTTTGATCTGCGGCAGCGGTGCTTTCAGCGATCGCAGATAAGACGCGCCGCCCATCGCTCCGGCGGGAAAAACTTTTACTATATCGGCACCGGCGTTCCAGGCCGTAACAACCTCTGTCGGTGTCAATGCGCCGGGCATAACGGCAATATCTTTCATATTGCAGAATTCGATCGTTCTAATATCAAGCGCGGGGCTGACGACAAATTTCGCACCGGCGTCAATGCAGCGTTCGGCGGCTTTGGCATCAAGCACGGTTCCGGCACCGATCACCGCATTTGCCGCGTATTTTTTTGCGCTGTCGGCGATCAGTTTTTCGGCGTCCGGAACGGTCATCGTTATTTCGATGACATCGATCCCGCCCGCGATGAGGCGTTCGATCAGCAGCGCGGCTTCATCCGCGGACGCGGCCCGGACAACAGGCAATACGCCGGTTCGGCGGATGCGTTCGATCGTGTCTTTCTTTTCCATAAATGCTTTAGGTCGATGATAACAATTGTTTCCGGCAATGCGGAATCGCAAAAATAATTGTAATATATCTTTTCGCTCGATCTTATCCCGGACAATTTACGGTTTACGATAAATGGCCGCTTCCGCGACATACGAAACAACACCTGTCTCACGCCGAATACTCCGCGCTGTTTTCGCCGGCGGAGCCGTTTCGCCTGCGGATATTTCGGCAAAACTCGGCATTGCGAAAACGGAGATCAACGCGGCGGTCAAAGCGCTGGTAAAAGCAAACATTTTGGCACAGGTGAAAACCGGCGGTAAGGAAGTTTCGCTTTCGCCGGATGAATATCTGATAGGCGTGAACATTGGCGTTCGCAGCACTGAGGTCGGCGCGGTCACGCTTTCCGGCGAAGTGCTCTTTACAGAAAGTATCGAAACGCCGCGCGGCGCGGACGAAACGTTGGCGGCCGCACGCGGGCTTGTCGATAAGATCATCGCCGAACACGGTGCCGAAAACGCGCGCGTCATTGCGGCGGTTCTGCCGGGAATTGTCGATAAGGCAGACGCGCAGTCGAAGGCTTCGGTAATGCTCGGGTGGAAGAACGTCGACGTTGGCGGCGCATTCGCCTCATTGGGTGTTCCGTTCACTATCGAATCGGACGCGGCCGCAGCGGCCCGGTTCGAAGCGAACCGCGATGCCGAAAACGGCGATCTCATCCTCGTCCGTTCGGGAACCGCCATCAGCATTTGCGCAGTGTCGGGTGGCGAGCTCGAAACTGATCGCCGCCGTTTGGACCTGACGCTGCAGTTCGGGCATATGACCGTCGTCGCCGGCGGAAAGCTTTGCGAATGCGGCAACCGCGGGTGTTGGGACAAATATGCATCGGCGGCTTCGGCTGCATCGCTGTACCTGGGCGACCGCCCGCCGGCACGCGGCGAAAGTGTTCCGCGGTTTTACGAGATCGTTTCAAAAGCCGAGAACGGCGACATCCGTTCGCGCCGAACTTTGGAAAAGATCGGCGAAAATCTTGGGCTTGGACTCGCGAACGTCGTTATGGGTATCGGCATTCCGCGCGTTATCATAAGCGGAAGGCTCGTCGGCGGTTGGAAATTTTTCCGCGAAACGATGAACGCGTCGCTCGAACGAAGTGTCATCGCGCGGTTTGATCAGGTTACCGTCGAACCGGGCTCAACCGAAGCCTACGGCGTCCGCGGAGCGTTTGCCGTCGCCGCCGAAGAGTATTTTTCGAAACGTGAACAAGACCTTGCTTAACATCAGCGAAAAAGCGAACTCGAAATTTGATATCGTCACGCTCGGCGAATTGCTTTTGCGTTTCGATCCGGGCGACGCGCGCATTTGGGAAGCCGACGCCTTTAAGCTTTACGACGGCGGAGCCGAATATAACGTCGCGGCAAACCTGAGCAAAGTTTTCGGAATGCACGCGGGTTTCGTATCAAAGGTCCACGATAATTTGATCGGGCGGCTTGCTTTGGGTTTGGCGCGGCGGGCGGGTGTCGATACGCGTTTTGTCAAAACTACGGACGATGGGCGAAACGGCATATATTTTATCGAACGCGGTTCGGGCCCGCGTGCTGCGCGTTCGGCTTTCGACCGTGATCATTCGGCCGTGTCGGCGGCGAACGCCGAAACGTTCGCGTTCGGTGAAATTTTTTCCGAAGGCGTCCGTTGGTTCCATACCGGCGGAGTTTTTGCTGGACTTTCGGATACGACGCCGCAGGCCGCCGCTGCCGCGATGAAGGCAGCGGGCGCGGCGAACGCCGTGGTGTCGTACGATCTGAATTACCGCGATTCTCTGTGGGGAAAACGCGGCGGCCGCGATGCTGCAAATGCTGTGAACAAACGTCTTTTGCCGTATGCGGACGTGGTTTTCGGGGCGTTCGATGCGGAAACCGATCTCGACAGATTTGATGAAGAAAGCTTTGCCGCGTCGGCTTCGGCGATGATCGCGGAATTCCCGAATTTGAAGATGGTCGTTTCGACGCTGCGGACGATACGCGATGCAGGCCGTCACGACCTCGGCGGTGTTTGTTATCTGGATGGCGAGATCGTGACCGCAACGCCGCAGACGGACATAAGCGTGTTCGACCGTGTTGGCAGCGGCGATGCTTTTGCCGCGGGTTTTATCTATGGCATGCTCGAAGGCAAAGGCGTGAAATTCGCGCTCGATTGCGGAACTGCTCTCGGAACTTTGGCGATGACCACCGCGGGAGATGTCGCGGCGGTCATGGCTGATGAAGTTTTTTCTTTGATGAAAGGCGGCGGTGCGGCCGCCCAACGCTGACCCGATCTTTATCCCGATCAGATATCCAGATTTTTTACGTCGAGCGCATTGTTTTCGATAAAGCGCCGACGCGGTTCGACCTGGTCGCCCATCAGAACCGTGAACAGATCGTCCGTTTCGATGCCGTCCTCAATGCGCACCTGAAGCATCGTCCGTTTTTCCGGATCCATCGTCGTTTCCCAAAGCTGTTCCGGGTTCATTTCACCCAAACCTTTGTAACGCTGTATCGAAAGATCTTTTTTCGCCGCCGATGTAACACGTTCGAGCAGGTCTTCGCGCGAGTTGATAGCTTCGCTCGTTCCGTTCTGGCCGATCGTGAACGGCGCCTTGAAATCCGCCTCGAGTTTTCGCGTAAGTTCGAGCGCGCGCTGAAATTCGACGTAGCTGGCGATGTCCCAATCAAAAACGATGCTCTGGAAATTCGGCGGCGTTATTTCGATCTCCCAAAGGCCGTGTTCCTCGTCCGTCCTTAGTTCGGTCTCATAACCTGCGGCCGCGATCTTTCCCTCGAGCTCGGCCATCATTTCCTGTTCGTCAAAGATCTTTCGCAGACGCACGTTGTTTTTGACGAGAAGTCCGTCTTCGCCGGCGAAAGCATCAATGATGATGCGCGTAAGTTTCGCGTCGTGTCCGAGCCGGCGCACGAGCCGGTCGAAATAAAGCACGAATTCGGTCGTTTGTTCCAGGCCCTTTGAAAGCTCGCGGCCTTCGATCGGCTTGCCCTGAGAACTGACTTCGATCTCGCCGCTTGCCTGACGCATCAGGTAGCGGAACATTGCTTTTTCGTCCTTTATGTATTCTTCTTTCTTACCGCGTTTTACTTTGTAAAGCGGCGGTTGTGCGATGTAAACATAGCCGTTTTCGAGAAGCTCCGGCATCTGACGGTAAAAGAACGTCAAAAGCAGCGTTCGGATGTGGCTTCCGTCAACGTCGGCGTCCGTCATCAAACAGATCTTGTGATAGCGAAGTTTCGACAGGTCGAAATCGTCCTTGCCGATTCCGGTTCCGAGCGCCGTGATCAGAGCCTTGATCTCGCCGTGGCCAAGCATTTTATCGAACCGCGCCTTTTCCACGTTCAGGATCTTTCCCTTAAGCGGCAGAACGGCCTGATTCTTTCGGTCGCGTCCCTGTTTTGCCGAACCGCCGGCGGAATCGCCCTCGACGATATAAATTTCCGACAGCGCCGGATCTTTTTCCTGACAATCGGCCAATTTTCCGGGCAGCGTCGATGTTCCGAGAGCGCTTTTGCGGACGATCTCGCGCGCCTTTCGCGCGGCTTCGCGTGCGCGTGCGGCATCGACCGCCTTACCGACGATCTTTTTCGCGACGTTCGGATGCTGTTCGAAATATTCGCCGAGCTTTTCGTTCAGGAAAGATTCGACCGGGCCTTTTACCGGCGAATTGAGCTTGCCTTTTGTCTGTCCTTCGAATTGCGGCTGCGGGATCTTTACGCTGATGACGGCAACGAGGCCTTCGCGAACGTCATCGCCGGAAAGCGATGTTTTCGAATTTTTCAGCATTCCGGAAGATTCGGCGTAGCTGTTGATAGTTCGCGTGATCGCACCACGAAAGCCGGACAAATGCGTTCCGCCGTCAACGGTATTGATGTTATTGGCGAACGAAAATATTTTTTCGTCATAGCTGTCGTTGTACTGCATCGATATTTCGATGGACAGATCGTCGCTGACGTGTTCAAAATACAACGGTTCGTCGTGCATCACCGATTTGTTCTTGTTCAGATGCTTGACGAATTCGGCAATGCCGCCTTTGTAGTAGAATTCGTTTATTTTATCTTCTTCTTCGCGTTCATCTTTGATGACGATGCGGATGCCTTTGTTCAGAAAGGCCTTTTCTCGCAGGCGTTCGGACAGCTTTTCAAAGCTGTAAACGGTTTTTTCGAATATCTCGGCGTCCGGTTTGAACGTGATCTTGGTCCCCCGTTTTGTCGTCGTGCCGGTTTCTTCGAGCGGAGCGACCGGAATGCCGACCTTGAACTCCATCTCGTGTGTTTTGCCGTCACGCCAAATTTCCAGCTGCAGCCATTCGGACAGAAAATTTACGCACGAAACGCCGACGCCGTGCAGGCCGCCGGAAACCTTATACGAATTCGAATCGAATTTACCGCCGGCGTGCAGAACCGTCATTACGACCTCTGCGGCCGAACGTCCTTCCTTTTTGTGCATATCGGTGGGAATGCCGCGGCCATTATCGATGACGGTGATCGAATTATCCATATGGATCGTTACCTCGATCTTGTCACAGAAACCGGCGAGTGCTTCGTCAACCGAATTATCAACCACCTCGTAAACCAAATGATGAAGCCCGAGATCGCCTGTCGAACCAATGTACATGGCCGGGCGTTTGCGGACCGCGTCGCGGCCCTCCAAGACCTGTATCTGTTCGGCTCCGTATTCTGTCTTTGCTTTTGCCAATTTATAACCTCTGTTCTGTAAAATTCCTTTTCACGAAAATACGCATTTCACAGGCGGCACGGCCGATGGCCGACGTTTTGCAAAACCTGTCGGATGCATCTGTACGCGTTCGCGATATTCTTTAATAAAAATCCATTTTATAGGGCGTTTTGACGCCTTTTCGGTGATGCTGTATAACGTGGTATTTCCTGCTATTTATCAATCTATATTGTAACATTTTCGGAAGGTTTTCGACAGTCGCGAATCCGATCTTTCCGGCCCTTTCAGCGGACGGAAACGGAACCGTTCGATATGTCAAAAACCGCAGCATCCGCACCGAATTTTTCGACAAAACTTTCCTTCGACGTCGTTACGACGCACTGCGTTTTTCCCTTCAAAAATTCGAGCAGATTGCCGATGCGTTCATAATCGAGTTCGGCGTCAATATCATCGAGCAAAAAAAGCGGATATTCGCCGCGTTGGGCGTGAAAGACCGAAATGTTAGCAAGCTGAAGCAACAGGAACGCGCTCCGCTGTTGGCCGGCGGAGCCGTATTTACGCAGATCGCGGCCGTCGAAAAGTATTTCGAACTCGTCGCGGTGCGGGCCGATAAGGGAGTATCCGGCGGCGAGTTCGGCCTGGACACGAAGCTGAAGCCGTTCACGGATGAGCCGGTCATAATGTGTCAGGTCGCCGTGTTCTTCGAGCGACGACGCGTAACGAATGGTAACGACCTCACTTTCGAAAAGCCGTTCTTCGAGCGCTTCGTTCAGTCGTTCAACGATCCGCGTACGCGACCTGTGAATGCGTGCGGCAAGCACCGCAAGCTGTTCGTTCCAAGGTTCGAGATCTGCCGCGACCCGATCAAGCGGCATCTCCCGTTCACGCGCGGTCTGGAACAAGGCGTTCTTTTGCTTTATGACGCGGTTGTAATCGGCCAAAACCTGAACATACGGCGGATGGATGGCGGTTATCGCGGCATCCAGAAATTTGCGGCGCGGATCGGGTGTTCCGCGGACGACATCTATTTCATCCGCGTTGAAAATGACCGAATGAAGCTGGCCGAGATACCGCGCGATCGATTCGCGCTTCGCGTTTATGTAAAAGCTTTTTGTGTTGCCGCGAAGCGCGGCCTGCAATCGCCGTGTGATGTCGGCGGACGCGCGGACCTGGCCGGTAACGAATGCTTCGTCGCGACCGAATGCGATAGTTTCCTGAAGTTTCGCGGTTTTGAAGGAACGCGTTGTCGCCAGAATATGTATCGCTTCCAGCCAATTTGTCTTTCCCTGGCCGTTGGCTCCGGTTAAAATATTCAGCCCCGGCGAAAGGTGTATCTTTCCCAGCAGATTGCGAAAACCGTCGGCTTCGAGCGTTTCGAGCAGCATTGATAGAATTTTATCACGCCGGCCGCGAAAAATATTTTATGCAACGTGTAAACCTGCGCTATAATCTTAGCAGTGAAATGTTCCACGGCATTTCTTTGTTTTAGCCCAATTTTCGACAACGAAAAAATCTCACATCCCCGGATAAATTTCTGAAATTGATCGGCGTTTGATCGTTTTCTTTAAATGGTGTGTTAAACGCTCTTTAACACTAAAACCATCTCCCGCCGATTTACAATATGCGATCATTTACCATTTTTTTAATTATTTTAGTATCGGTGTGCGCCGCAGCGGGCCAGCAGAACCTGAAAACAGGAACGCCTGCGCCTGCGTTTTCGGCCCGATCGTTGGGCGGAACTACCGTTGATCTTAGCCAATATCGCGGAAAGGTCGTTATGCTGACCTTTTGGTCCACACGCTGTCAGATCTGTCACGAAGAGATCCCAAAACTGAACAAGGTTGCCGACCGCCATCGCAGCGACAACGTCGTTTTTCTGGCGCTTACAATGGAGAATGAAACGAAAATTCTTCCTTACCTGAAGAAAAATCCGTTCAATTTCGACATCGTTCCGAACAGCTTTGGAATAGTTTTGAAATACGCGAATATGGATGCCGCAGGGAATATCGACATGGGTTTTCCGTCGTATTTTCTGATTGGAAAAACCGGTCAGATCGAACTTCGGTCAAAAGGTTGGGATAAAGCAGAGATCATCGACGCGCAGATAACAAAGCTTTTGTCAGAATAAAAACCCGACGCAAGATCGACAAGGCCGGCCGCGTTTCGATGCGGTCGGCAATTTTTTTGGCCTCCCGCTAACGCAGGTGGTACTGACTTTCAGGGATTTGGCCGTCCGCTACTCCCGTCACCCCGGCCTTCGGCCACCCCTCCTCTGGCAGGAGGGGAGTTGGCGGTGCCGACTATTGTTAAAAACCGCGCATTGCGGTATATTCTTTCTTCGCCTACCTTGCACGGAGAGGTAGCCTAATTGGTAAGGCAGTAGTCTTGAAAACTACCGCGAGAAATCGCTTGCAGGTTCGAGTCCTGTCCTCTCCGCCAAATCTTCAGACCCGCGTAATACAATATTTTCTAACGAATTCTTCGTCCGCGCTTGACGAAGCAATGTGCGATCCTTTCAGTACGTTAAATTTTACGGCAGGGTTTTTACCGGTTCCTGCGATCGTGTTCTTTACGCCGTCCTTTACGATATCTTCGATCTTGCCTTCGACCACTCCTATCGCAGATTCCGCAAATTCCTGCAGCCCTTTGCTGCCCTTATAAACTTCCTTGAAGATAGCCGGAACGGGCACTTTTTGAACGATCCCTTTGACAAAACCGCTGACATACGGGAAAGCTCCGGCGGTTAGCGTCGTTGCTACTGTTTGAGCGAGCGAATCGCCGCCGACCGCAGATTTTACGGCTTCGGCCGGAAGCTTGGCAAAAACCGTCACGCAGAAACTTTCGGCTTTTGAAAGCGTACCGGCCGCTTTCGCGCCGACCGCCAACATTCCGACGCCCATCTCGCACACGAATTCGACAGCAGCCGCTCCGACGTTCCCCGTATCCTGATATTTTCCGTAAGCTTTGATACCGGAGCCTGCTGTCAAGAAAGCCGCGGCCGCGGCCGCAGGCATTGTTACCACGGATGAACCGACTACGACTATCGATGCTCCCATGTCGCGCACGGCTTTTGCGCCGAAGATCCATCTGTCCATTTGTTTCATCACAGCGACATTCTGGGCCTGGACCGTGCTGACTTTGTCAAAATAGACATTAAGGTATCGTTTGGCCTGCATCCGCGTTTCGACGAGTTTACGGATCGCGGCTTCTCCGCCTTCGTTTTGGAAGATGCTTTCGACTTCCTTATTGCGCGAAACGAATTTCTTTCCGAAATGGTCAAGGATCCATGTGGTGTTCGCATCCAGGCTGCAAATATTACCAAGGGAAGTTCGCTCTGTTTTTACGGAATAGTTCGCGAGGTTTGCGTTATTTTCCCATGCCCAGCAAACCTGGAATACGTTGTCGTCGTTATACAGGAATTTCTTTCCCGTGCGGTCGGTCACTTTATAAATACCCATTTTTTCGATTCTCTCTGGTGAAAATTTTCGGCTGATTGTCAATGCGTAAATTCGACAGAAAGTAGGACAAGATATCGAAAAAAAAACCGCGCTGTCGATAAACAACGCGGCAGGTATTTAGAATTTGCTGTTTTAGTTAATAGAGTACACGTGTCGGCAAAGCGTTCCCAAAACCGCCGATGGCTCTTTGGCCCGCGCCGGCCACGACATCAAGTATGATCTGGCCAACGCTCTTTTTTGATTTATCGACTTCGACAATGTCATATGGTTCAAGCATTATGTCTTTCTGCTTGCCTTCGCGGATCAGGTCATAATTTGCCGAAATTATCTCGCGGTCTTTCGAATTGCTTTTCAGCCGATATATCTTTATGTCCTTTGTCTTTGCCTCACGCCGAACGCCGCCGATCTTCGCTATCGCTTCGGAAAGCGACAGGCCGCCTTCTTTCAGATAAATTCCCTGCGGCTGAACGACCTCACCGGTAATATAGACCGGCGAAGCTTTTTGGACGACGATGACATCGCCCGGGAAAACCTCCGGGTTCGCTTCTTCTTTGCCCAAACGAAGCGCCGAAAGGCTGTACATGCGCGACGGCACATCAAGCGCGTCGTCGCCCGTCCATGTGCTTTCCGGCTTGTTTTCTTCGCAAACGGGTTTTCGCGTACGAAAGATCTGGATCATTCCTCCGGCTTCTTCGTTAACGCCTCCGGCAAATGAGAGAAGTTCGAGCAGCGTAGTTCGCCGCGTCAGAATGACCTGTTGCGGTGTTCGGACCTCGCCGTAAATGGTTGCCGGCGGACGGCTTTTTCTGTCGGTTACGCGAAGGCTGAGTTGTGGGTTTTTCAGATATTTTGCGAGAATTTTTTCTATATCGTCGCGGACCTGACGTTCGGTCAGGCATTGAGCCTGAACGCCTTTGTCAAAGAACGGCACGGCGATCTTTCCGTCTTCGTCAACATTCGCGACGAAATCGAACTGCGGTTCGCCGAGGACCTTTCCTGTGATCTCATCGCCGGGCCCGAGCAGGTAACCCTTTTCTTCGGACGGGATCGAAGGGCCGTTCGGCGTCTGCGCCGCGGCGAGCCCCGCCGAAAGAATAACTAAGGCCGATATGAATAATATTTTATAACGCATCGATAAATGAACCTCTTTCGAAAGCAATGCAAAGAATAACGCACTCTTATGTTTGATTCAACACTTTCTTTACGGCGTTGTCTGATAGAATATAAAGAAACAATAGAAAGGTTTT
The DNA here is from genome assembly GCA_965651435.1 of uncultured bacterium. GTDB lineage: Bacteria > Acidobacteriota > Blastocatellia > Pyrinomonadales > Pyrinomonadaceae > OLB17. Next base: position 23,957 of record CBFGSN010000010.1, read on the forward strand.
TCGGGAACGTGCATTGACATAAAGTAAATTTCCACTATATTTGGCTTGTCCGTTCCAGTTTGCTCCGGTGTGAAACAGCAAGAGAATTTTGTCGAAAAGATGTGGTATCTGCGGCGTCCTGTCCAGTTTCTGGCTGACGTTTCGGTTCTGTGCGCCGCATTTTTCGTCTCATACCTTCCTGCGATCAACGTACAGCTTGGCGATTTTTATTTTGACCGCGCGATCAATCAGCTTCCGTTCGTTGTTCTGATCCAGTTTTCGAGCCTATTCCTTTTTGGTGCCTATTCGATCCTTTGGCGTTACGTCAGCATCGAAGATCTAAAGGTTTTCGCCAAGGCCGGCATATTTTCGTGCCTTTTGCTGATCCTGCTTCGATTTGTCCTGACGGCATCGCATTTCAATTTGTGGCAAGTCCCGATATCCGTAATTTTGATCGATACGGTTCTGGGTTTTGGCGGAATGCTGGCTTTGCGTGTTCTGCGGCGTTCGATATACGAATTTCGTGAAAAGAAGGTCATTTCGCCCGGCGGCAAACGGCTGAAACGCAAACCGGCGCTGTTGGTCGGCGGCGGCCGGCTCGGCGCCACGCTGATAAAGGAAATGTCCGGACGCGCCGATGCCGAACTCGACATCCGCGCGATCGTCGATGACGACCCGCGTAAGAAAGGCGGCAGCGTAAGCGGCGTAAAAATTCTCGGCGGGCTTGATGAACTTCCGCGGCTTGTGCAGGATCTCGGCATAAAACAGGTCGTGATCGCGCTTGATAAAGCGTCGGGCATGGAGATACGCAATGTGCTCGACATCTGCAGCTCCGTTCCGGTTCGGGCACAGATCGTGCCGAACTTGAATGAGATCGCACACGGCCGCGTTTCCGTCAGCCGCATTCGCGACGTCGAGATCGAGGATCTTTTGGGGCGCGAACCCGTTCAGCTCGACAATGAAAATCTGACCGAATTTCTCGGCGGCAAAACCGTAATGGTCACCGGCGCCGGCGGTTCGATCGGTTCGGAACTTGTCCGCCAGATACTGAACTTTCGCCCGGGAAAACTTCTGCTGGTCGAACGCACCGAATTTTTTCTTTTTCGGATAGAACGTGAGACCGCCCAAACCTTTAAGGATATTTCGCTCGTTCCTTTGATCGCGGACGTGGCGGACGAACCTCGCATGCGCGAGATATTTGAACGTTTTCGACCCGACGTTATATTTCACGCGGCGGCGCACAAACACGTGACCCTGATGGAACAGAACCCGGCCGAAGCGGTCAAAAATAATATCTTTGCAACGCGTGGGCTTGGACGGTTAGCGGGCGAATTCGGAGCAAAACATTTCGTACTGATATCAACGGACAAGGCCGTGAATCCTTCCTCCGTCATGGGCGCATCGAAACGCATTGCCGAGATCGTTATCCAAGATCTGAATCGAACCTACGACACGAATTTTATGGCGGTGCGTTTCGGAAACGTGCTGGGTTCGGCCGGTTCCGTTGTTCCGATCTTTCGCGAACAGATCAAAAAGGGCGAACCCGTTACCGTTACCGATCCGAAAATGACGCGTTATTTCATGACCATTCCCGAAGCCTCACAGCTTGTTTTGCAGGCGGGAGCATTGGGCAGCGGTGGCGAGATCTTCATTCTGGACATGGGCGAACCCGTGCGGATACTTGACCTTGCTGAAGACATGATACGCCTCTCGGGATTAACACCTTACGAAGATATCGACATCGTTTTCACCGGCGTGCGCGGTGGCGAAAAGCTTTTTGAGGAGCTGGAGATAACGGGCGAGCATCTTGTAAAAACGCACCATCCGAAAATTTTTATCGGAAAGATCGCTCCGCACGAAAAAGAAGCGGTCGAAAAAATGCTCAACGATCTTCGCTCCGCGGTGGGCGGAAATAACGAACGGGAGATCAGGCGAACGTTCAACGCCGTGCTGCCCGAAGCGACAATTATAATGGAAACCGCGGCCGCGCCGCGCGATGATAAAGCAGAACAACACACCGCCGGTTGACCTATATGTCAGAAAAAATTTTCAAAGACCGCATATCGAAAAAAGCTGCGTCGTTCACCGAATCGGTGATACGCGAAATGACGCGCGAAGCGAACAAGTTCGGAGCCGTTAATCTTGGCCAAGGCTTTCCGGATTTTGCCGCTTCTGAAGAGATCAAGCAAAAGGCGATGCAGGCGATCGCGGCAGATCATAATCAATATGCGATAACCTGGGGCGTGAAGGAATTTCGCGATGCCATCGCCGAGAAGGCGAACTGGTTCCTGGGGCTCGAGGTCGATCCCGAAGCAGAGATAACGGTCACGTGCGGTTCGACCGAAGGAATGATCGCGGCGATGCTCGCGACCGTCGATCCGGGCGACGAGGTGATCGTGTTCGAACCGTTCTATGAGAACTATTCGCCGGACGCGATACTTTCCGATGCGGTTCCGCGGCACGTTCCGCTTTATGGCAGCGGAAACGGTTTTATTTTTGACCGCGACGAACTTCGCGCGGCATTTAACGAACGAACAAAAGCGATCATAATCTGCAACCCGAACAATCCTACCGGCAAAGTATTCACACGCGAAGAATTGGAGTTCATCGCCGATCTATGTATCGAATTTGACGCGCTTGCCTTTACTGATGAGATCTATGAACACATCGTTTTCGATCCGGAAAGCGGCAGCGAACATATTTCGATGGCGACGATCCCGGGAATGCGCGAACGCACGGTCGTCGTGAACTCGCTTTCGAAAACCTATTCCGTTACGGGATGGCGCGTCGGTTATTGCATTGCTCCGCCGGATATAACTTCCGCCATCCGAAAGGTTCATGATTTTCTGACCGTCGGCGCGGCAAATCCGCTTCAGCATGCCGGTGCATTCGCTCTGTCGATGCCGCGCGAATATTACGACGAACTTCGCCGTGACTATCAGCGAAAACGCGATATGATCGTGCCGGCGCTTCGCGACGCCGGCTTCATGTGCGGAATGCCCGAGGGCGCATATTACGTGATGGCAGATATTTCCGGATTCGGGTTTGAGAACGATGTCGAATTTACGCGACATCTGATCCGCGAGATCGGTGTGGCCGCCGTTCCGGGATCGTCGTTCTATCACGACCGCGCGCTCGGAGCATCGCTCGTAAGGTTTTGCTTTTGCAAAAAGGACGAAACGCTCGAAGCGGCCGTTGAACGGCTTGCGAAACTAAGCCGCGGATAAGGTTCGGTTAGATCATTCGGACGGGACATTCTGCTGCCAAATTTCGTTCGCTTGATAGCTTAGGCTGCGGGCTCGTTCCATATCGGCTGTGTATCTTTCGGTGCGTTCCTTAAATTCATTTTTTACGGTATTGCGTTTTTCCTCGTTTCGCGGGTCGTAATTGGTCTTTAAGGATTCGGCGGCAACACGGTAATTTTCGAACGCCTCGCGCTGGCGCTGTAAGCTGTCTTTCTTCAATTTCAGGTACTCTCTGTAAGTGTCGTTGATGTTCATATCGAGCGCATCGTCGATCTTACTGAGCGCCTTATTTGCGATGACGGTTCCATCGGCGATGAGCTTGACGACGCGTTCCGCAATATCGCGAACCTGTTCGGCATTGTTCGTTTCGAGCGCCTGTTTCAATTCCCGCCGCATGCTCTCGTTCTCTTCGTAAAGAAGCTTGATCTTTTGCAGATCTTCGTTCGCTGAGGCGATGACTTCGCCGGCTTTTTGCGTTTCGTCCGGCGGGCCGAAGGGCGAATAATCCGATGCGCTTTTGCACGCGAGAAGAACGGCGAGCAAAATAAGTATTGCCGCCGCCGCATTCATTCGTGTTTTGTCGGAAAGCATCGTCATCTTATTTCATAAAACGCAGATCGGCGTTTCCGCGCCGCCGCCAGATAAATCCGTCTAAAATATAATGCGTCAATTGCGGAACCGCCAATAGCGGAACGTAATATTGCTTCCACGTTTCGATGTCCCAATCGGCGCCGAAAAGCCACTGCTTCTCATGCCAAACGCCGCGGTGCCAGAATAATTCCTCGACATACGCAAGAGCCCACAACGTCGCAAAAAATATCAGCCAATTATGCGAAAGCGTCCGATAAACGGGGCCGGTATTTTCGCGGCGCATCTTTGTATAAAAATATATCAGCGCAAAATACGGAACGCCATGAATGATCACGTTCGTCACCGTAAATGCATAATCAGAATTGAAAACGACGATGCCGACGTACCAGCAGACGGCCGTCGTAGCAACGACGATGTCCTTGCCGATGTTCGTGAAGCCTTTTGTGAAATAGAGATATGCCGACCGTCCGAAATACACCGCAAGAGCGAGAACATAAACAGGGAACAGAATCGTGGCGACCAGCGTGGGCAAGGCGGGAAAATCGTTTTCGATGAACCAAGCGAAATTTCGCGGCAGCGATGTCATCCAAAACGCGAGCGGATAAATTGTCGCAAGGTAAACGGCCGCTGCATCTATCCACCACGAAAGACGGTCGGTTTCGCCGAGCTTTCGGCGATAAAGAGCCACCCAGCCGTACTGCTGCCGAACGAAATGAAAAACCGCGATAAGCGCGAGTACGCGCCAGAATGTAAGCGCACCTTCGGAATAAAGCGCAACGCCGACCGCGTAACCCGCGACCGGCACCATCACGTACAACGCCATGCGGCGTTTCAATTCTTCTTTGTCAAAATAAACGCGAAAGCTGGTTGACCAAACGTGCGCGACATCTATCAGCAAAACTGCGGAAACCCACGTCCATTCGGGCGAATCGCTGTTCAAAATTCCGAGCCGCCACCCGACCGCCAGCAGCAGCAGCGACACGACCGCGCTTCCGAGAAATACCGAAAGATCGACATTCCTCGAAAACAGCCATATTGAGTTTTGACTTTCGGTGCTCACACTTTAACGGCCGACTCCAAGATCTCTTTTCCCCACTCGTTGATACTTTTGCCTTTCTTGGCAGCGGTTTCGGCGATCTTTGCGTGAAGGTCTGAGGGCAGTCGGAAAAGAACTTTGCCGGAGTATGCTTTCTTTAATTTTCGGCCGGAGCGTTCACAAATTTCAATATGAAAATCAACTGCTTCTTTCATCGCTTTCTTGAGTTCGCGAACGGTTTTTCCTTCGAACGTCACGACGTCGTCTATGCCGATCAGGCGTCCGAAAAAAACGTCGTCATCGGCGGAAAACTCGACCCGCGCCTTAAATCCTTTGTATTCCATTAGATCATTCATTTCTGATACCTATTTTTTCCAGCAGTTCTCTTAACGATTCTACTTGGTACTTCCGCGCTTCTTTCTGTGGGTGCGGCCGATGCGTTTCCCAATTCGATCCGTTCGGCAAAACGAACGCCACGCG
>CBFGSN010000011.1:0-28515 GCA_965651435.1 uncultured bacterium
CCCGGTTCGCCGGGCGGGCGTGTTTTCCAGCGTTTGTGGATCCACATCCATTGTTCCGGGTAGGCGCGGACGAGCCGTTCGACCTCGGCCGTAAATTCGGCGGTCGTTGTGACGATGTCGGCTTTGCGGTTGCCGGTGTCGGCGGGTTCGATGATCTTTCCGTGAACGGCGATGTATTTTCCGGCGTCGTTGTCCCAAACTCCGGCTACGGGGATGATAACGGCTCCGGCACGCATCGCAAGCATCGCCGGACCGCTTGTGGTACAGGCATCGACACCAAAGAACGGCACGAAAACGCCTTCTTTCGGGTGCGTATTCACGTCGGCGAGTATGCCGAGCGTTCCGCCTTCGCGCAAAATTTTCACCGCCGCCGAAACGGCGTTCGTTTTGTTGATCGGACGATTTCCGAACCGTGTCCGAAGCGAAACGGTCAAGCGTTCGATCAGCGGATTATCAAGCGGCCGCGCCAGATAGCTGATCGGTTCGCGAAGAGCCGACCACGCGAAAACCAGGAGTTCCCAGTTACCCATATGCGGGCTTATGATGATAGTTCCGCGGCCTTCCGCACGAAATTTATCGTATTGCCTTTGCGTTTCCGGATCGAAGCGAAATTCGATCATTTCGGCGATGTCATCTTTCGTGAGCTTTCCGAAACGGCTCATTTCGCCGAGGACGCGGCCGAGGCTTTCTTCCATTCCGCTGACGATGCGTTTCTTTTCGTCCGTATCCATTTCGGGATACGCGATCTCCAGATTTCGAAATGCCGTTTTTCTCAGCTTCGGAACAACACTCAGCAGAAGCGCGACGATCCCGCGGCCGACGCGAACCGCCGCCGAACGCGGCATCGCGCCCATCAGCATAACGGCGCCGCGAAGCGGGATATATTCGAGCCATGCGGTCAGCTTGTTCTTTTTTGCCATCGGCTATGCGGAAAAGCGTCTAAAGGCGAGCACGGCGTTCAATCCGCCAAATGCGAACGAATTCGAAAGTGCGGCTTCGGGTTCGGCGGCGAGCGGTTCATTCGCGATGATGTTTATCTCGCATTCCGGGTCGAGTTCGGTAAAATTTATGGTCGGCGGCAAAAGGCCTTTGTGCAGGCCGAGCACCGTCGCCGCTGCTTCGATCGCACCGGCCGCACCCAGCGCGTGGCCGTGCATGGATTTGGTCGAACTAACGGCTATGTTCTTTGCATGCTCACCGAACACTTCGTTTATCGCTTCTGCTTCCATCACGTCGTTCGCCTGCGTTCCGGTGCCGTGAGCATTGATGTAACCAATGGAATTCGGTTCGACGCTGCCGTCATCGAGCGCCATTTTTATCGCTTTTGCGGCACCTTCGGCAAGCGGCATCGTCAGGTGATGCGCGTCCGCGGACATTCCAAATCCGACGATCTCGGCATAGATCGTTGCGCCGCGTTCGAGTGCGCGTTCGAACTCTTCGATAACGAACATCGCGCCGCCTTCGCCGAGCACCATGCCGTTGCGGTCCTTCGAAAAAGGCCGGCACGCATCGGGCGATACGACACGCATCGCTTCCCATGCTTTCATATTTCCGAGCGTAAGCGGAGCTTCGCTTCCGCCGGTCACCGCGGCGTCGAGCGTTCCCTGGCGGACAAGCCAAAATGCGTGGCCGATCGCATGATTCGACGACGAACAGGCGGTCGAAAGCGTAAAGGTCGCACCGGTCAGGCCGTATTCCATCGCCGCCTGGCTCGCAACCGAATTTGCCATCGCCGCCGGAATTACGGTCGGAGGAAAACGCGTTCTGCCGTCGCGGTAAAGCTCGGCAAAAAGGCTGTCTTCGGTTTCTTTTCCGCCCAGGCACGAACCCGTGATAACGCCCGACCTGTCGCCGAGTTCCCTGTCGAATTCGATGCCCGAATCGGAAACGGCTTCGCGGGCGGCGACGAGTCCGTATTGCGAGAACGGATCCAGGAACATCAGCTTTTTGTCGTCGAAATGTTCCGCGGCATCAAACCCGCACACTTCGGCGGCGACCTTGATCCGCGTGTTTTCGGTATCGACCCGCGTCATGGGGCGAATGCCGTTCGTGCCGCTTTTAAGGCTTTCCCAAAACTCGGCCGTGTTATTTCCGAGCGCGGAAACAACGCCGATGCCTGTAATTACAACTCGTCTCATACAAGAGATTCTATGCCTTTGATCACCTGTTCAACCGAACGCATCGATTCCACTTTGTCATCCGGAACCGTGATGTCGAATTCTTCTTCGAGTTCGAAGATCAGGTTCAGTCCGTCGAGCGAATCGAAGCCGAGTTCTTCGAACGTAGTTTCGGGTTTTATCTCGTCGGGGCTTACTTTTTTGAAATTCGCAAAAACGCGAATTACGCGTTCGGCCACTGTTTCATCTGCCATTTATTCTTCTCCTGCGAAATGGTCGAAAGATATTCGAAAGCTTATTTTAACTGAAACTCCGATTTTAAGAAATATGAGGTTTGTTATCGCCCGAATGCTTTTCCGACCGGTGCTCGCCGTCAACGACGTGTTTGAGCGGCGCCAGTATCCTGAGCACGAAGAACGTGACCAACGTCGCAACGAACGCGATGCCAAGCGCACCGAGCCCGACCGTAACGCCGATCGCCGCCGCCATCCAAATGCCGGCCGATGTCGTGAGTCCGCGGACGTGGCTTTCTTTTGTAAGTTTAAGAATGCTGCCCGCGCCGATGAAACCTATACCCGTGACTATACCCTGAATGATCCGGGAAAGCCCGTCCGACGACATACCGTAAAGCGTTCCGGCAATGACGAACGTTGCCGAACCGAGCGTCACCAGAATGTGTGTGCGGATGCCCGCGGATTTTCCGGCGTCTTCGCGTTCATAACCGATCAATGCACCGAAAACGATCGCCGCGATCATTCGGACGCAGATGCTGAGCGCACGCGGGTCATCGATGCCGCGCGTTATGTCCTGCCATACGAATTCCATAATGAACCTCTATCCGGTAATAGAAATAAACTTTCGCAAAGCGGCCATATCCGGTATCTCTATGTCCTTTCGGCTGCTGCTTATCAGGCCCTTGGATTGAAGCCGGAACAGCGAACGGGTTACGACCTCGCGAACTGTGCCGATACGCGCCGCCAATTGGTTATGCGTCATCGAAAGCTTGAATTTCGCCGAACCCGTTTCGCCCGCACCGGCGGCGGCAGCTTCGGTCAAAAGCAGCAGAGCAAGCCGCTGGATAACTTCGTGAAGCGAGAGAGATTCGACAAGTTCCGCACATTTCCGCAGCCTCTGCGCCAGCAGCCGGGCCGACGCGAGCGCGACCTCCGGAAACCGGAAGCACGTTTCGATCACCTTTTCACGTTCCAGAAAGAACACGACGGACGGTTCCTCAGCCGCGACGGTCGATGGATAATTTCCGCCATCGAAAACGGCGACCTCCGCGATCGTCGTTACGGCTTTTTCAACGTGAATGATCTGTTCGCGGCCGTCCGGTGCTGTTCTGTACGCACGAAGCGATCCATCGCAAACAACATACATTCCGTCCGCTCTGTCACCGGCAAGGAACAGGATCTGATCGCGCTCAAGCTTTTTCTCGACCGCCGATGCCGCCAACACCGAAAGCACCTCGCGGTCGAGTTCGCGAAACAGTTCGGTTTTGCGGAGTATGGCTATCTTTTCTTCGGTCACATTCAAAGTTTATCTGCGTTCGATAATAACGCAAAACTTGGGCATATCGGCAATCGTGACTTTCGTCACAGCGATCGTGAGGGCAGACCGATAAACTGTATCTATAAACAGGAGGCCGCAATGAAAGTTACACGCGATATGACGATCAAAGAAGTTCTTGCTTTGGACGAAGAAAAGATGCTGAATACACTGGAGATGATCTCCGGAAATTTCGCGCGGCTGCGGTACAAAACGCTTCGACGGGCAATGGAAAAACGCGTGACCGTCGAACAGGCGGCACGGATCGGGCGCGTTCCGCTCAGCGAAGTGCTGTTTGTGCTCAACCTAGCATTGGGCGTTTCCGAAGCCGACATCGCCCGCGAATTGAAGAACGAGCCGCGTTCTACTTTTGAATTCACCGAAGATGCGCCGCCAAAACCCGATCAGATCAAAGATCTCGGCGACGATGACGCGAACGTCATCTTTGTCGATCTGCTTCCTTTTCACGAAGCACGGCTCGACCCGATGCCGGCAATAACGGATGCCATCGCAAAGATGCGGGATTCGAACGACGTTGTTCTGCTGCTGCATCCTTTTGATCCGATACCCCTTCGTGAACTTTATGCAAGGAAAGGTTTTGCAAGCTGGGCCGAAGAACGCCGTCCCGGCCGATGGTATATTTACATTTTCAAGCCGCACATCGGCACCGCCGCGGCCGTTGCTCCGCCGATCGGTCACCAAACATACGAGCGTGCTTTCGCCGCTTACGTCTAGGAAAAACGCGGCGGCAGATTCGTGATCTCGCGAAGCATTCTTTCTTCAAGCGCGGCACGGTCTTTTTTGTTCAGCACTTCGTCGGCCCAGCCGTAAACGCGTGTTTCTTCGATGCGGTTATGCGCCGAAAGACGTTCGGCAACATCGCGCAAAATTTGGTGAACGTCGTCGTGTCGCGAAGAATTTTTTCGCAAGGCTTTCATCACCTGTATCATTCCGCGCATAAAGAAATTATGATCTTCGCGAAGCCCGGTCAGAACATCCGTGATCTCTTCTTTGCCCGACACATTTTTCGGCGTCGCGGATGCATGCTCCAGAGCCGGAAAAAGATACAAATGTTCGGCACGTATGTGCATACCGAGCCGTGCCCAGAACATATCGGCGCACGCAAAAAGTCTTTCGTCATCGCCGGCTTCGATCGCCTCAAAAGCTCCGTTCAGAATTTCATCGATGTATTCGTGATCGGATTCGAGCAGGTTGGCGACATCGAAATCCGCCGGGTCGTCATTAGCGCATTTTTTACATTCCAAACCTTTGCCGATGCGTGTCGAACGGCCTTCGGGAGACAGAACCCATTCCCGGGAAATAAGCGGCGGTTCGTGCCGCACGTGCTGATAATGTCCGCAGACGAGTTTCGCGCGCCAGTGGCCTTCGTCATCGGTTTCGAACGCGTAGATCATTTTTTCCATCAGATATATCTTACCGAAAAAATTTTTCTGATATGTGATGAAAGTCACTTCGCCCAAATTTCGCAGGTTCTAGACTTATCTCAGCAAACGAGATAGGAGGTTTGTTCATAATGTACGAATTCACAGGAAAAACGGTCAGAGATATCGCACTTGCCATGCCCGCGGCGATGCCCGTTCTCGAAGGCCACAAGATAGATTACTGCTGCGGCGGATACGTCGCATTTGACGAAGCGTGCGAACAGGCGGGACTTGCCGCCGATGATGTTTGGAAAGAGATCGAAGAATCGCTGAATACGAATAAAGACACGGCGACCGATTTCACGAAATGGACGCAGGCCGCGCTGGTCGATCACATCATCGATGAACATCACGATTACACCCGCGACGCGATAAAGCGTCTGACGCCGCTGATGGAAAAGGTCCTTGAAAAACACGGTCCGGACAATCCGGAATTGAACGAGATCAAAGAACTTTTCGAAAAACTTGCCGAAGATATGATCTTTCATATGAAAAAGGAGGAAACGATGCTGTTTCCCTTTATCAAACAGCTTGAAAGAATGCGTTCATCCGCTCCGATGCAGCCATTCGGCAGCGTCCTGAACCCGGTTCGCGTGATGATGTCCGAACACGACGCCGCGTCCGATATGGTCAAAGGCATCCGCGGTCTATCGGGCGAATACGAACCGCCGGCAAGTGCCTGCCCTAGTTACATAGCGCTCTACAACGGATTAAAAGAACTCGACGAAGACCTGCGTTTTCACATTCACCTGGAGAACAATATTTTGTTCCCGCGCGCGATCGAAATGGAAGATCCCGCAAATGACCAGGTTGCCGATGCCCCCAAGGCGGGTACATGCTGCACCACGCATTGACCCGCGATCCTGATACACTTTCTCCTTACCGAGCTTGGGCCGCGGACCGTTCGCGGCCTCTTTTTTTTAATTACAAAACTCTTACAATTCATTGAATCAGAACGTGTTAGGCTTTTAATAGAGCCGTTCTTTCACATCTGCGGCATCTTAATTTTTAGCGATCATTACGGGGAAATTGATGGAAAACGTTGTAGAAATACAGAAAAATTCTGACAAATTGAATTGGTCAACGATTATCGGCGTCGCGGTATTTCACATACTTGCGCTGGCCGCGCTTTTTACATTTAGCTGGGCGAACCTTGCCGCGGCGGCCGTACTTTGGTTCATATCGGGAAGTCTCGGCATCGGCGTGGGTTATCACCGCCTGCTTACGCACCGCGGATTTAAAACGCCGCGCTGGTTCGAACGCTTTCTCAGCATTTGCGGAAGTCTTGCGATACAATCCGGCCCGCTTACTTGGGTAACGACGCACAGGCTTCATCACGCATTTACGGAAACGGACAAAGATCCGCATAGTCCGCTTCACGGAACATACTGGTCGCACATGGGCTGGATTTTTCGCGGCACCGCCCAGAACCACAGCTTTGCCGTAAAGAAACGCTACTCGCCGGACCTCGTAAAAGATCCGTTCCAGGTTTGGTTCGATAAAAATTATTGGATAACATCCGTCATCGCCGGTATCATTCTTTTCGCTATCGGTGGTTTCTCGATGATCTTGTGGGCGATATTTCTCCGCGTGGTTATCGGCTGGCATTCGACATGGCTGGTTAATTCGGCGACGCATCTGTGGGGCAAACGGCGGTTCGAAACGCGCGACACATCCCGCAATAACGGCTTTATCGCCGCGATCACGTGGGGCGAAGGCTGGCATAATAATCATCACGCTCATCCGCGTTCGGCGCGTCACGGCCTGGCCTGGTACGAATTTGACATCAACTGGATCGTCATCCGCATCCTGGAAAAGGCGCGTCTGCTGTCAAACGTTTATTCCTATGACATCAGATCGAAAAAGCCGGCCGAACCCGATGTGACGGAACTTCAGCCGGCAAGCGAAGCTGCCTAAATTTATTTGGCGCAACGCACGCTTTTTGGGGCAAAGGTAAAGCAAACGCTTTTACTTTTGCCCTTTTCGCTTTATTTTTAGAATAGATGAGACGCCGCCGAACAGCGATATTTTTTCTGATACTGGGCATTTGCCTGATCGCGGTCGCGGTCGTGCTGAATGTCAGTTGGATCCTGCTTAACGTTCGCGAAGTCGCCCTGCTCGTTTTCGGCGTCATATTTTTTGCGGTGATAATAACCGGCCTTGTCCTTAACACGACATTTCTCGTCCGCGAAATTCGCCGCAGCGAACAACAGAACGCATTCCTCAATTCCGTTACGCACGAACTGAAAACGCCGATCGCGTCGATCAAGCTTTATCTGGAAACGCTTCGGTCGCGTGAGGTAAGCCGCGAAAAGCGGCTCGAGTTTTACGACAAAATGCTCGGCGACAGCGACCGCCTGCTGCACACGGTCGAACAGGTTCTGCAGGAAAGCAGGACAAAAGACAAGAAACGCCAGTTCAATGTTTCGGATATCGACATCACGGCGTTGATCCGTGAGGTGACGGCATCGCTTAGAGCTCGGCATAACTTCTCCGACAACGTTATCAGGTTCACCGAACCTACTGACGAATTTCACGTCCTCGGCGACCGCAACGAACTGCTGACAGTTTTTAACAATCTGCTCGGCAACGCGATGAAATATTCCGACGGCGAGCCGAAAATTTCCGTTCGGATCCGAACGCACACACGCGGAAATAAATTTGACGTCGTTATCCGCGACAACGGTATCGGCATTCCGCGATCAGAACTTTCGCGGATCTTTAAAAGGTTTTACCGGGTTGCCGGAGCACGTGTAAACGAACGAAAGGGAACGGGACTTGGGCTGTCGATCGTTCGTTCGATCATTGAAAAGCACGGCGGAAAGATCTGGGCAGAAAGCCGCGGCGAAGATACCGGCAGCACATTTTATGTAAGGCTTCCGCGGCTCGCGGCACCGACGGCAAAAAGCGCAAATGAAGATACTGATAGTTGAAGACGAAGAACACATCGCCGAAGGTCTGGCGTTCAATCTCGAAGCCGAAGGCTACGAAACACTCATTGCCGAAACCGGCGAGAAAGGTTTGGCCGCCTTAGATGACAGCGATTTTGATGCCGTCATACTCGACATAATGCTGCCGGGCATCGACGGATTCGAGGTCGCATCGCGAATGCGCGCCGACGGCAATTACACACCGGTTTTGATGCTGACGGCGCGTGACCGGCCCGAAGACGTTCTGAAAGGATTCGCTTCGGGCACGGACGATTACTTGCCGAAACCATTTGATCTGGAAATATTTACGGCGCGCGTCAATGGCCTGATACGCCGCCGCGATTGGTCGCGGATCGACCCGCGGCCGAAACGCACCGGCGACGTTTTTGAGATAAACGGAAAGACGATCGATTTTGAAAATCTGGAACTGCGAAGCGGCGATGAAGTGATAAAACTTACGCTGATGGAGATAAAGTTGCTCAAATTCCTGATCGACAACGCCGGACGCGCGGTTTCGCGCAACACGATCCTCGAAGATGTCTGGGGCCTGCAGGAAGACACCGACACGCGCGCGATAGATAATTTTATCGTTCGGCTGCGGCGTTATATCGAAGCAGAGCCAAATCATCCGAAGATCGTCCAAACCGTCCGCGGCGTCGGTTACCGCTTCGTCTTGCCCGATCCGGGCGATAATTAACCAAGTTCGTTCCGCTGGATAACTCTGATACCGCTTCGCCAATCTTCGTGCAGGTCGAAACGCCACATCTCGATCTCAGGGATCAACCTGCGCGAGAAAAATTCGTCATTTCGGTGAAAGCAAAGCGCCGGTGCGACCGCATAAACAAGGGCGGGTTTATCAATGATCTCGATATCGCCGAAAAGCCGTGACCGCGCAAGTTCGCCGCGGCGGCGCTGAAGTTCGATCTTTCGCCAATAATCGGCAGCCTGAAGGATCAGTTCGCGGTCGGGGGTTGTTTTTAATTCTATGATCACCAGCCGTCCGTCCTTTCGGATCGCAAGAAGATCGATCTTGTCGTGCGAAGTTCGGAACTGATTATAAAGCGGCGAAAGTATCAGATTTGCATCAAGCTTTGAGATATCACGTCGAAGCATCGACCCGAGCCATGCTTCCGAAAACGACCGGTAGAATACGTGCTTTTTCGAACCGGGCGACGGCGAGCGTTGTTTTTCGAGCTCGGCCACGAGCTCAGCGACGCGGTCGAAATTTTCGGGAGTCAACATCGTCTGCTCGCGGCCGACACCGAACCACGCCCGCTCTTTATTGAATACTTTGCGCACGCGTGCGAACGGCAGGCCCAGAAACCTTATCGTTTCGCCGTGACGCGAAAAGACAACGTCTATCTTGTCCGGGGCAAGTTCGATCAGCTCGGCCGCCGTTCGGCTATGGATAAGCTCCGACGGAATATTGAGCTTAGGAACGCGGCCGCGCCAAAGATCGGACAGGTGCAGATGCGGCAGCATTTTTCCGATGACGCCGCCGTTCTTTTCCTTCAGCTCGATGACCGAAAGATCGCGGTCAGTTGCTTTCAACAGTGTGTGCAGCCGCGTTAGATTTCGCGCGATACGCCCGAATGCCGCTATCGTAATATGCTCGATCGGGTCTTTTTTACGGCTACGTAGTTTTTCCAGTAAAAGCATCGCCGATGCGGTCAATGCTTCGTGAGTCATCGTGTCCGTCACATCTGCGACAAAAAGGCTCAACCGTCCGCCGCGCGAACGGAACACGATCTTCGCAAGCCGGCCGCGCTTCTTATCCAGCGAAACCCGAAAGAGTTCCGTGCCCGGCATTATTTCGGCAATGGCCGCGGCAATTTCGTTCGCACGTTTGAGCCTGGCGATCTCGATCGCGAGACTGAGTTCCGCCGCCGGAGTGCGCGGTAAAAGCCGCAGCTTTTCATCGTCGCCGCGAAGCCGCGTTACTTCGATCTCTATTTCGCCCTCGGTTTCGGTCGCCGATCGAACACGCCGCGAATGAAAGCCCTTGTCGTCGGTATATTCGAAAAAAAGCCCGCTGCCCCGGCGGATGAATTCCATCTCAGAATTTACGAGCGGAAAGGTTCGGCCCGCGCCGTTTATCAATAGCCATTCGAACGTCGCGGCGAGTCTGGTTTTCACGCTTTCGTCGGGTTGTTCTACCATTTGTGGTGAGCGGCGAAATGCTCCATCATCGCCTCGGTCCAATCTGAATATCCTTTTTCGGACGGGTGAATTCCATCGGCAAAAAAGCCTTCGACATCGAGCTTTCGCGGCTGCGGATAATATACAACGCGGTCGAGTTCGCGCGAAAATTCGCGGATGTTCGCGTCGTGCATTTTTGAAAGCTGCCACAGAAAGAACCGTATCGGATTCGGCAGTGCGGGCGAAAGCTTTATCATCGGGCAGTTCGAAAGAAAGATCGCGGCATCCGGCTGGGCCGTACGCAGCCGGCCGAGCAGATCGAGCATATCGCGGCGCCATTTAACGGGGCTGCTGAGCTTTAGAACATCATTGCCGCCAAGCCCGAGCAGAATAAAATCGTAGCGTTTATCCGGCATCTGCGGCAAAAGTTCGCGGATCGTCTGCTCGGCCGTTACGCCGTTCTTTCCAACGACGTCCCATTCCACATTTCTGCCGATATGCGAACTCAAACGCCGGGCGAATTGCCCCGCGAACGCGAATTCATGCGTCCGCGCTCCCAAACCGGCTACGGTCGATTCGCCCATTACGAAAAGTTTTGCCGGTTCGCGAACGCTGCCGCCTTTTTCGGGCACGGCGGTTCCGAACGTCGGCCCGGCCGCTCCGGGAAGAACACCAACACGCCGCCGCGTTCTTTTTCCCTGCCAAAAAAGGAACGGGGAAACCGGCAATAGCGCCGCCGCACCCGTCAGATAAAGTGTTTGCCAAATGATGAGTTTCATTGCTCCGGGCCGCCGCCGTAAAAACACGGCATTTCATTTTGCACGTTCCAGCGCGTAAAATATTTTTTTGGCGACGTCCATAGAATATCAGATTACAGGCTTCGGCGAACCCAGCCGGTTTTATTCGCTGCCGGAGCTTTTTCGTCGCCGCTAAAGATGGAAGAAACACTTTCCGAAGAGAAAAAACGCCGCGCCGCTGAGGTGCTGCATTCGAATCCGTTTTCGCGGATGATAGGTATGCGCCTGATCGGAATGCGGCCGGGCGAAGCAGTTATCGGCATCGATATGCGCGACGAACTTCGCCAGCCGCACGGACTTTTGCACGGCGGCGTTACCGCGACGTTGATCGATACGGCAATGGCGTTTGCCGTCATCACGAAATTGGATGAAAATGAAAAAGCTTCGACCGTTGACCTAACCGTTCATTATCTGCGGCCGCATACCGAAGGCGCGTTTACCTGTACGGCAAAGGTCGTCCGGGCCGGTAAACGGATCATCACACTTACCGCTGATGTTCATAACGAAAGCGGAAAACTGATCGCAACTGCCGTTTCGACTTATACAAAACTTTAATGGAACAGCTCCGAAAATTCTTAAAATATCTGAAGCCGTATAAATGGCAGATCGGTTCGGGTATATCATTCATCGCGGTTTCGATGGCTTTCGGCCTGTTCATTCCATATTTTGTCGGAAAGGCGGTCGATGATCTTGCCGTTTCGATCACACGCGAAAAGATCATTTATTATCCGCTTGCGATACTCGGCATCAGTTTGATGAGCGGAATTTTTCTGTTCCTTCAGCGCCGATTTTTGATCAATGCTTCGCGTCATATCGAATTTGATATGCGGTCCGATTTTTACGCAAGCCTTGTTGATCAGCCGCTGGAATATTTTCAGGACAATCGCGTCGGCGACCTGATGGCGCGTGCGACCAACGATCTTGCGGCAATACGGCAGATCGTCGGGCCAATGATCCTTTACAGTTTTCAGGCGATATTTGCACTCGCCATCGTCCTGCCCATCCTTTTCGGACTTTCGACAAAGCTGACCTTATTGATACTGATCCCGATGCCGCTGGTTTCGCTTACGGTCAAATATCTCGGCGACCAGATACACAGGCGATTTGAAAAGATCCAGGAATATTTTTCGGACATAACGGCTCGGGCTCAGGAAAATATGACCGGTGTCCGCGTGGTTCGTGCCTACGCACAAGAAGAGAACGAGATCGCCGAATTTGAAAAACTCAATTACGAATACGCCGAACGCAACCTGCAGCTTGTCCGTTATGCCGCGGCAATGCGTCCGCTGCTGTTCTTTTTCATAGGTTTGGGTTTTGTGATAATCGTCGCGGTCGGTGTTCCGATGGCGGTTCGCGGCGAGATAACTGCCGGTGATTTTACGGCATTCATTTTGTATCTGCAGCGAATGATCTGGTATCTGATCGCCCTCGGTTATGTCGTCAATCTGTACCAACGCGGCACCGCATCGCTAAAGCGGTTCGACACGATCCTCGAAGCCATTCCTGCGATCAAAGACTCGCCCGACGCCGCGCCTCAGCCGCCGATCAAAGGTTCGATCGAATTTCGCGACCTGACGTTCGCCTATAACGGCAAACCTGTTCTTTCCGACATCGACCTGAAAATATCACCGGGCGAAACTGTCGCTTTTGTCGGCAAAACCGGCAGCGGAAAATCGACCTTGGTGAATCTGGTCCCGCGGCTCTTGGACGCGCCGGCGGATACGATCTTTATCGACGGGATTCCGATCCGCGAATTTCCGCTCGAGCAGCTTCGTAAAAGTATCGGCTTTGTTCCTCAGGAAACATTCCTTTTCAGTGATACGCTGGCCGAAAATATTGCCTTCGGCGTTGACCGCGAAAACGGCCGCGAAACGATATCGGTCGAAAAAGCCGCCGCTATCGCCGGTTTGGCCGATGATATTCAGGAATTTCCGGGCAAATACGAACAGCTTGTCGGCGAACGCGGCATCACGCTTTCCGGCGGTCAAAAGCAAAGGACGTCCATTGCCCGCGCGGTTATGCGCGACCCGCGGATCTTGATCCTGGACGATTCGCTTTCGGCGGTCGATACTTATACCGAAGAAACGATCCTGAAAAATCTTCGCGATGTGCGCGAGGGCAGAACGACGCTTATTGTTTCGCACAGAATTTCAACGATCCGCGATGCTGACCTTATCTGCGTAATGCACGACGGACGCATCGCCGAACGCGGCACGCATGCCGAACTTATCGAACTGGGTGGGGAATATGCCGAGCTTTACCGGCGGCAGCTTTTAGAAGAAGAATTGGAGGCAACAGATTGATGAAAGAACAACAGAACACCCGAGCGGCCGGCATCCATCAGACACTGATCATTCTATGGGCATCGCTTACCATTTCGCATTTGCTTTTTCTGCTGGTTATTTATTTTTCAAAGCCTGAGCTTTTTACCCTGGAACACGGGCCGACCGAAACGCCATTGCTGCCGGTGATCGCCATATTCGCTGTGGCTGCGATAGTGGCCGTCGGCATTTCGTTCGTCATCCGAAGCAGATCGAGCAAAATGTCGGAGATCAAGCAAAGTCCCGTGATCCTTCAAACCGGGCTGATCTCGTCTCTTGCGTTGTGCGAAGCTGCGTCGCTTTTCGGCTTGGTCACGGCGTTCGCCTTTAGCTATTCGTATTTCTATTTTTGGATCTTTTTCGGCGTCGTTGCATCGGTTCTTCACTTTCCAAAGTTTAGCGAAGTGCTGGCGGCCACCTACAAATCAGGAATTGGTAACGGCAATGGCAGTTAACAGATCAGAGATCGACCACGCCTTTCGGATCTCCGTCATCATCTGGTTCGTGATGGTCGTGTCGCAGGTGATGTTCTTCATTTTGGTGATGGCCGCAAAGCCGGGTTTGCTCGCTTCCGGCGGGCCGGAAATTCTCGGTGACAAAGCCCCTGTTGTGCTCGGGTTCGCAATGCTAGCGGCAACCAATTTCATCGTTTCGATGTTCGTTAAAAAACGTGCGATCGAACATGCCATTGCCGAAAAGCAGATCCGCTACGTTCAGTTCGCGGTGGTTCTTGGTTCAATGTTCTGCGAATTTATCTCGATCCTCGGCTGCGTGATGGCGATCGGTTTTGATTACCCGTATTTTTACGCGTGGTTCGTTTTCGGATTGGCGGGAATTTTGATGCACTTTCCGCGTAAAGCGGATCTGGAAGCCGCCTCGTAGGCCGGTTCATTTTCCGGTGTTGAGCACGGTTTTGACCGCCATTTTCGCGAGTTTCCACGTGCGGTTCCAATCGATCTTGCCGCCTTCGTCGCGGCCGAGCAGTTTATTCACGAACATCTTACGAAAATCATTGCCTTCGCGGCGAAGCATGAATTCTTTCGCATAAGGCTTTGCCGTTTCAAAGAAATTGAACTCCGGATCGGTTATGATGCCGATGCCTTCGAGCGTCATCAGCGCACGCATTATGTACGTAAAATTCGACGGCAGACGGAACGGATAATCGTACATAATGTCGGCAAGGTCGTACGTCAGTTCCTTAAAATTCACATCCTTTAATTTCAGGTTCAGGTGAAATTCGAACATCTTTTCGACAACCGGCCGAACGACGTTCGGATCTGTTCCCGGCTTTAAGAAATCGAGGTCGATCAGGTCCTGTGCGATGCCCGCAGGATCTTTACCGACCACGTGAAAGAATGCGTCGATCATCTTTGCCTGCAGTTCCGGCGTAATGCGGCCGACCATTCCGAAATCGAAAAACGCGAGGCGGCCGTCGTCCATCACCAGCAAGTTTCCGGGATGCGGATCGGCGTGAAAAAACCCATCTTCCAAAAGCTGTTTCAGATATGTTTTTATCAAAAGGCGATTTACCTTAGCCGGGTCGATCTGTCGCCGTGCCTGTTCTTCCAGGTCGGTGACCTTTGTCCCGTTGATAAAATCCATCGTCATGACCTTTTTGGTCGTCGATTCCCAATAGATCGTCGGCACGTGGACGTTTTCCCAGTTCTTGAAATTTTCACGAAATCGGTCGGCATTGTGGCCTTCAGCAACGTAATCCATCTCTTCCGTGATAGTATCGCTAAATTCGCGAAGCATTCCCGACCAATCGGCATTCTCATTCAACTGCGGAAAACGTTCGGCAAAATTTGCGACCTTTTTAAGTATTTCCAGATCGCCTTTGACCGTCGTTTCCAGATTTGGGCGCTGAACTTTTACGGCCACTTCTTCGCCGCTGTGAAGCCGTGCGCGATAAACCTGTCCGAGCGACGCCGCTGCAACCGGTTCGAGCTCAAATTCCTTGTAAACGTCGTTTATGTTTCGGCCAAGTTCGTGTTCGATGCGTGCGAATGCGATCTCATTTGGAAAGGGCGGCACTTTGTCCTGAAGCTCGCCCAAAGCAACGACGAACGGCAGCGGCAAAAGGTCCGCGCGCGTGCCCATCGATTGACCGATCTTTATGAACGTCGGGCCGAGTTCGATGAGTTTATTCTTAAGCCAAAGCGCCTGTTTTTCCTGATGCCGCGTCTTGTCGGTTTCGCTGCCTAACACGAAACGCCGAACCCCGCGCATAAATTTATCGAATGCCCAAAGCCTTATTCCGTATAGTTTTTCGCCGTAAACGGCCGCACGCGTAAGCCGGGCCGCGGCCTGCATTCGGGAACGCGCCAGACGGCGGATCCGTTCGTGATGCAGATCGTATTGATCGAGATAAAGATAAAGCGAAAGTGTCGCCAGGACACGCGAAACTTCGAATATGCGCAGATAATTTCGAATACCCGAATATTTACGGCTAACCTGCTTTTCGGCTTCGGCAAGTTCCGCGTAATGCTCATCGGCAAAATTGCGGCCGCGCTTTGCGGGTACATCGGCGCGTTGACCGATATCGTCAATGACCGGAGCTCGTTCCAATACGGCGATGCCGTTCGTATTCGTTGCTTTATTCGTCATCTATTTCAAGATCTCTTGCCCGAATTGCAGCAGATATCCGTTGTTGTCATAGACAGCAAATTCGCGCATACCGTATTCGAAGTCTTCGATGCCGTAACCGACCTTCACTTTGTCCTTTAATTTTTCCCAAATGGAATCTACGCCATCGGTATTGAAGTAAAACGAACCGGTAAACACTGCTTTTTCGAACGGCTCGTGTGCGTTCGGCTTTGCGATCATCAAACCGACACGGTCGATATTCAGCGAAGCCCAGCCCCAGTCGCGATTAAGCTCAGCGCATTCGAAACCCAGAACGTTCACATAAAAATCAACCGTGCCTTCGAGGTCGTCGGTCCAAAGCATCGGCCGTAATTCCGTGATCATAATTCCCCCGGGATAAGTTCGAAAGATGGGCAGTGTGCGGGCCGGAACATCCTGAAATGACGATGATCGACCGTCAGGATCTTTGTAATATTCAACCGTTCCGCCATCGCCACTATACACGCGTCAACGAAATCGATATTGACGTCATCGTATTTGCGCAGGATCTCTGCCGATCTTAGGTAATCTGCTTCTAAAGGAGATTCCAGAATAATATCCGTCTCCGAAAGTTCATGAACAAATTCGGCAACCGCTTTGGCCCCCAAGTCCCGTCTCAATAGATATGCCACTTCGGTTACAGCAGGAACAGGCATGATGATGCCGGCAAACCTTTCGGTTTCGACCTTGCTTACTTCTCCGTGAAGAGATTCTTTGCTGTTGATCTGTGCGTATAGGAAACCTGAATCAAGTAAATAGGCCATATTAGTCTTCGTCGCCCAGACTGTTCAGGCCCATTTCGGCGCGAAGTATTTCTGAGGCTCTAGCTGCGGTATCGCCCGGGCCGCCGTGAAACATGCCCTTCAGATCGGCCAAAGTCTTTCGCTTCGGCTTTTCAACTTCTATCTCAGTGATCTTTTCATCGAGCAGCTCTCCGGCCATATCTTCGACTGACCGGCCCCTCTGCTTTGCCATTAGTCTGATCTTTGATTGCGTGCTTTTTGATACAGTGACTTCCATAGCTCTTCTACGGCTCTTCGCAGCCCATAATGTTGCAAGAGAGCCTCGCCTCTTACAACAAATCTAACATATTCTTTACGCCCTTGTGACGGAAATAGTTCGCGGCTCGGGCCGTGTCTTTTTCGATCTGTGTCTTCAGCTCCTCGATGCCGGCGAATTTGCGTTCGTCGCGTATTCGGTGGAGAAAACGAACGCGGATCGAATCGCCGTAAAGGTCTCCGTTAAAATCGAAAATGAACGTTTCGATCGACGGTTGGCTGTCGTTTTCGAAGGTAGGCCGGATTCCAATATTCGTTATGCTCCGCCGCCAGGTTCCGTCAACAAGCGCGGCCGTCGCGTAAACGCCGAATTTCGGGATCACGCGGTTGTGCGGTTTCAGGTTAGCTGTAGGAAATCCGAGCGTGCGTCCGCGCATCGCTCCGTGTTCTATCACGCCTTCGACCCCGTACGGACGTCCCAGCATACGTCTGGCTAAATTTACGCGGCCTTCGCCCAAAAGTTTTCGGATCGCCGAAGAGCTCACCCGCCCGCCGCGAAGCGTAACCTCTTCGACCTCGTCGGCAAAGAATCCATTCTCATCGCTCATCTGCCGCAGAAGGTCGATATTGCCCGTACGGCCCTTGCCGAACGCGAAGCCTTTCCCGAGGTAAACTTCTTTTGCCTGAAGCCTTTCGCGAACGGTGTCATTGAGAAATTGCTCGGCTTCGATAGCGGCGAAGTCCTTGTCAAATGGAATTATTATCGCCTGTTCAATGCCAAGGACCTCAAAATTCGCGAGCCGTTGATCAAGTGTCTGCAAAAGCGGCGGGGCGGATTCCGGATGCAGGACCGCGCGCGGATGCGGGTCGAACGTGATCGCCGTCGGCACAACGCCGAGTTTTTTCGCGCGTTCGACAACTTTTGACATTATCCGCTGATGGCCGATATGCAGCCCGTCGAAAACGCCGAGCGTCGTCACGGTCGGCCGCAGGATATTCGCGTTATCCGTTCCATGAAATATTTTCATCTTTAATTTAAATAGTAAGTAAGCGGAAGAGTAATGGCAATCTAACAAGCGTTCATGAAGCAGGTTCGGGGAGCGTTTTGAGCAATTTTTCCATCTCGGGTTTTGTAATGATGCGATAGGCCGGATGGTGTGCGTTATCGTATTTTTTGCTGTGGTGAACCGCGGGGTAGTCTTTCGCTTTCATTTCGCTGTCAAAAGCCCGCCAATCGTCATATTTCAGAACACCGATCGGACGCTCCTTCAAACGAATTCCAAGTTCGGTCCACGCGGCGGCAAAGGTTTTGCCGTCACCTTTATATTCGGTCGCGCTGTTCAGAAAAGCATTTAATATATCTTCGCTTTTGCCGTCGCGGCTTTTGAAAGCGCGAAGGTTCAAACGCCCGATGCTTTCGTCGGAGCAGAGTGGTTCCCACAGCAGTTCATCCGCCTCCGCACTGCCAAGCGACGCCCATTCGCCGTCGAGCCACTGTTTCGCAGCCGCTCTGCTCGGTGCCGCATGCTCCCCGCCATTCGTTGCCTGATAAAGCCATTTATAAGCATCGCGGATCTCCATATTCGCATCGTTCTTCCATTGCGCGGACGCAAAATCGATCAGCAAACCCGGCAGGCACGTGAGCAATAGTATCGTTCCCAAAAGTGACATCGTTTATTTATTTACTCCGCGGCGGTTGTTGATATAACTTACAAGTTTTGCGGCTGAGGACGGCGACAAATGCCGAGAAACCGTCGCGAATGCCCTATTCCAAAATCCGGGAACGACAAAAGAACGTCCGTCACGGCTTGCCTCGAACGCAGCTTTTGCCACAACCTCCGCCGGCATTGCTTTTCCGTCGCTGTCGGTTATCCCGATGCGTGTCCTGAAATTCGTCCGCGTCGTTCCGGGACAAACCGCTGTGACAGCAATTCCTTTGTCGCTGACCTCATTCGCAAGCGCCGCCGAAAACGACATTATGAAGGATTTGCATGCTCCGTAAACCGACTGTTTCGGGACCGACGAGAACGAATACACCGACGCGACGTTTACGATGCGGCCTTCGCCCGCGGCGGTCATTTTTGGCAGAACGGCTTTCGTCAATTTCAGCATTGCGGCGAGCTGAACGTCGAGCATCGCGATCTCAGACGCGATGTCAGTATCGGCAAAATCACCTTTTACCGCAAATCCCGCGTTGTTCACAAGCGTGTAAATTTCGCGGCCGGCGGCGAACGCTGCAAGCTTGTCGGTGGCCGCAGCATCGGAAAGATCGGCGGGAAATATCTCGACGTTCACCGAATGTAAACTTCTGCATTCATCGGCAACGTTTTCGAGAGTCGATGTGTCACGGCCGTTAAGTATCAGGTCGAAACCGTTTGCGGCGTATTCCAACGCAAGTGCTCGTCCAATGCCTGACGATGCGCCCGTAATTAGTGCCGTTCTGTTCATTCGCAGCGGTGATATTATGCGGACCGTGTCTATTAAAAATCGGGCAGCAGGCCGTCTTTCTTGTGCTTCTCGGCAAAAAATTCGTTTTCCATCGCTTTGATGGTCTTGCCGATCTCTTTTACGACGGCGATGCTCGCCTGTTTCTTGACGCCTTTATCGAGAGCCGGTTCGATGACTTTCATTTTCATCGTAAATCGCGAACCGCGCGGCGGATAATTCGAATAGCGTTTTTGCTTATCGCTGCGCAGATAGATGCAGAGCACCTGCGCTTCGTCAAATGATGTCAGGATCTTGCCAACGCCGAAGCGAAGCCGATCGACGTCGAAAATTCCTTCGCGGCTGCGCTGCCCTTCGGGAAAAACAAGAACTACGTTTCCCTTTGCAAGCAGATAACGGCAAAGATTGAGTATCGCGTTCTTATGCGCCGGTGAACCTTCGCGGTCGATGAAAATACATTTCGAAAGGTAAAGCGTCAGGTGATAATGAAGTTTCTTTTTGAAAAAATCGCCGGCGGGAATATTCCACATAAATGCGCGGTAGTTGAACAGATACCAAAAATTCGATGCAAGAGCCCATATCATCAAGGCCGAATCAACGAACGTCAGATGGTTTGCGCAGATGACCAGCGGTTTGCCGGTGCGCTCTTTTTCGGCCCAGATCTTCTTGAATTCGCGGCGTATTTCGGCAACGTTCTCGATGCGGTAACTCTGCATAAAGCGAAATAACCCCGCTATGGTTCCGCAAACCGGCAGCAGCACAATACGGCATATCAGCGCCTGTAAACGGAGTTTTTCGATCTGCCAAACGGGCGGTTCGTTAACGTCGTTCGAAAACTTCGCCGTTTTTATGATCTTGATCAATTTCTCCGCCCTAAGCATAAAACTACCTCAAATTCTGATTGCCCGCGCCGAAAACGTTCTGCGGATCAAGGCTTTTCTTGATGTCCTGTTTCCATTTCAAAGCTGTGGGCGACATTATCTCCGGAAGGTATCCTTCGCGAATTTTTCCGACGCCGTGGTGATGCGAAAGCGATCCGCCGGAGCGCAATATCTCAGCGCGAGCGATATTTTCCATATCCAAATAGACCTTCGACGGATTTTCAACGCCCTTATAATAGAAGCCAAAATAGAAATAGATCGCGACACCGGTTCGGTAAAGCTGCGTGATGCGGGCCGTCACGAAAGGTTTGCCGGGAAGTCCGCGGCGCGCATATTCTTCGCGCAGAACCCGCTTTACGTTGTCGCAAACGGCAAGTGCATTGCTCCACGAACACGACGTTTCGAAGCTTTCTGCGATGATGTAATGATTCATCAGAAAATCGCGGATATAGGCGATGCTGTACGTCAGTTGATATCCGCGTCGGCCGTTGCCGCTGCCGGCTTTCATTCCGCCGTGTTTTGCGGCAATGCGGTAAACATCTGCCTGTTCGCGCGCCGTTTCGCTGCGCGTGCCTTCGAATACAAGCGTAAGCGCGACCATCTTGTTCGGGTCGAAGCCTTTTATTTTCGTAACAAATGCCTTTTCGATCTTGCTTTTGATCGCGGCAAAACCTTCGGACGCGGGTTTGAGCGCCAGGCCGAACTGGAACTGCAGATTATCGACGAGCCGGCAACTCGCCGGCGGCGTCGCGGTCATGGTCAGTTCGTGCATAAAATTGAATCCGTCCTCAAAGGTCGGAAACAGCACAGAACCGTATTCCTGAACTTCCGGCAGCGGAAATAGTTTTACGACCGCTGAGGTGATTATGCCGAGCGTGCCTTCCGAACCGAAAATGATGCGCCGCAGATCGGACCCGACCGATTCGCGCGGAGCCGTATTCAGGCGTTCGAGCTTGCCGTCGGCCGTGGCGACCGTCACATCGACGACGATGTCTTCGATATTGCCGTATTTGTTCTTTTTCATTCCGCTGGCGTTGGTGGCAACCCATCCGCCAAGCGTGGAAAATTCAACGCTGTCCGGTTCATGTCCCATCGAAACGCCGTATTTCGCAAGCGTTTCCATAATATGACGGCCGACGGCTCCGGCTTCGATACAGGCCATCATATTTTCCATATCGATCCACCGGACGCGGTTCATTCGGCGCATATCGACGGAGGCGATGAAGCGCTGTTCGTCCTCGCGACAGCGAAGCGCGTCGGTAACATTCGTGCCGCCGCCGAACGGTATCAAAACGGCATCGTTTTGTTTTGCGGCATCAACCAATGCGGCGACCTGTTCGTCACTTTCGGGATAAAGCACGACGTCCGGAATGCGGCCGAGCTTTTCGTGTTTGATCGCATACATTTCCTCCTGCGTGTGGCCGTGGCCATGGCGCAGGCGGTTTTCGCCGTCACGGTCGATCTGTCCTGCCGAAAGGATATCGGCGATCGCCGTTTCGAACGGAGCGTTCGTTTTGGGTTCCGGAATGACGGTCGGATATTGACTTTGATGAATCTCCTCCGGATCGACATTGACCTCCAGCACCTCGCGGATCCACGGCAGAAGCCGCACAAGTTTCTGTCCGCTCAGTTCGTAGCGGTCACCAAGTACGGTAATGACACCGTCATCGCCGAAGGCGAACCGCGTATCGCGAAAACCCCAATTCTCGCTGCTTTCGGTTTCCGCTTCGGTAATTACGGGCGGTTCGGGATGGATCAATCGCTTTTTACTCATCTTTTTATACGATAATCGCGGACCGGAGGTTTGCCGCACGGCAACGATCCCGCGCAAATAATGCGATTTACCATTATGTTACGTCTTTTTTGCAAAATCTTGAACGATTCTGCTATGGCAAAAATGTGGTCAGCGAGCTTTCCTTTATCAAAGCTGACGGCGTAATACCGAGCATTCCACGAAATGTCCGCGTCAGATGGGCCGAATCGGCAAAGCCTGCTTCGTACGCGCTGTCGGTAAGCGAAACGCCGCGGGCGAGCAGATGTATCGCTTCGCGAAGCCGAAGCCAAAGTAGATAACGCCGCACCGGAACGCGTACATTTTCCGTAAAAAGATGCGAAAAACGACTTTCGGAAAGGTCGGCTCCGGCCGCGATCTCCTTTACTGAAACACCGCCTTCGCGGCCGCTGCGGATAAATTCGATGCTTTTCGCGACACGCGGATCGATCGAACTCTCGGCAGAAACACCGAGCGAATCGGAAATTATTTCCATCATCCGAAAACAGACATTCTGAGCCGAATCGGCATCACCTTCGCTAAATTCGAGTGATGCGAACAGGGCACAAAGTTTTTCGTGAGCCGCGCGTGACAGCACGATCAAACCCTCGCTCATAAAAAGGGAATTTAGCGGTTCGGCAAGTTCGGCTTCGGGTACCAGCACAAGCATCGCCATTTCGTTCTGTCGGCCGTCTATGGCGTGAAGCTGCCCGGGCGCGATGACGGCCGCGGAAAATTCACGCCAAACCTCACCGTCGCCGAACTTCAGATAAAACTTTTCGCCAAGAGCGATGCAGATCTTTATTGCCGGAGATTCGTGGAGGTTCGTGTTCGCCGCCTTACCCAAAAAGAGCGCCTGCTCGTCCCAGAGCAGAACCTTTCCGCGCCAAAGCGGATCGGGCGAAAGATCGTTTTGTGCATGCGTCGAATTCACAGTATTTACACGTATTTTTGCATAGATCGACACCGAAACGAAACAAAGCGTTAGATACGCCGCCGCCATATTTGAAAAGCCCGCGGTAACGAACTACACTCTCTGTTATCTTTCAGATGGACAACCAACTGATCATCACGGGGATAATACTTTTTGCGGCGCTTGTGCTGTTCGTCACGGACCGTCTGCCGGCCGATCTTGTCGCCCTTTTGGTTGTCGTCGCTCTCGGACTAACGGGAGTTCTTACGCCGCAGGAGGCTTTTTCGGGTTTTAGCCGTTCGGCCGTCATTACGATAATTGCGATCTATGTTTTAAGCGACGCGCTTCACCGAACAAGCGTTACTGATCAGGTCGGCAACATCCTGCTTAAATTCGGCGGCAGAAGCGAGTTCAGTCTTGTCGTGACCGTGATGATCGCCGGCGCATTCCTATCGCTTTTTATGAACAACATCGCCGCCGCCGCGGTTCTGTTGCCGGCGGTTTCGGGCGCGGCGAAACGCACCGGTGTGAACACATCGCGAATATTGATGCCGCTTGGTTTTGCCACGATCTTAGGCGGAACGGCAACGCTTTTTACGACATCGAATATCGTTCTGAATTCGCTGCTGCATGACAATAATATCGAAGGTTTCAGCATTGCCGATTTTCTGCCGGTCGGAATTCTGATCATCGTCTTCGGAATTCTTTATATCGCTCTTATCGGGCGAAAGCAGCTTCCCGGCGATTCACCCATCGAACGCACGATGGCGCCGGACGCATCGGCAAAGAACGATCTGATCGAGGCCTATAACCTCGTTTCAAAGTTCTTTCGCGCACGTGTGCCGGAAAATTCTTTCCTCGCCGGAAAGACATTGAGCGAATGCACGCTCCGCGAAGATTTCGACGTTAACATCGTCACCATCGAACGCAACGAACAGCGCATCCTTCATCCATCGTCTGAAACGGTGCTTGAAGAAGGCGATGTGCTTGTACTCGAAGGCGACGAAAAGGATTTTCGGCAACGCGATGTCGAACCGTATATGGAGTTCCTGCCGGAATCGAAATGGCGCGAAAGCGATCTGGAGGAACGCGACATCGAGGTTGTCGAAGCGATGCTTGCACCGCGTTCGCGACTTATCGGAAAAACGCTTCGCGAATCTCATTTTCGCGAGAAATACGGCCTGTCGGCGCTGGCGATCTGGCGCGGCGACCAGGAAATTTTTACGGAACTAGCCGATATTCCGCTGCAATTCGGGGACGCACTTTTGCTTCAGGGGTCGCGTTCGCGGCTCGCCGTGGTAAAAGACGACGTCGATCTGATCCTGCTCGTCTCGGACGAAGAAACCGAGATACGTGTTCCAAGCAAAGGCCGAGCCGCTCTTATGATCTTTGCGGCGACGCTCATCCTCGCCGTAATGTTTCCGGACCTGACGGGCGCGATAATGCTCGGCGGTGCGCTTGCGATGATGCTGACGAAAATAATCACGACCGAACAGGCATATTCGTCGATCGGTTGGAAAAGCGTTTTCCTCGTCGCCGGAATGCTGCCGATGGGTGTGGCTTTGACAAAAACGAACGCCGCAGGACTTGCCGCCGTAAAGATCCTGGACGTTTTCGGCGGACACGGCGCTTTGCCGCTGCTTGCCGGACTTTTTATCGTGACGGTTCTGCTGTCGCAAATGATAAACGGCGCGGTCGCCGCCGCGATCATCGGGCCGATCGCCATTCAGATCGCGCAGCAGGCCGGCGTCAATCCGCGGGCGATGGTGATGTGCGTCGCGATGGCTACATCAATGGCATTTATCACGCCGCTCGGCCATCCGGTAAATATTCTTGTAATGGGTCCCGGCGGCTACGGTTTTTGGGACTATATGAAAATGGGCCTGCCGCTGACGATATTGCTGTTCTTCGTCGTGATGATCTTCCTTCCATTATTCTGGAGCTTGTAATAGTTGAGTTTCGCCGCGGCGTTAGATTGTCCAAAGATGAACGCGGATGACGCGGATCTAGATCTTCGCCATCCGTGCCATACACGTGATCCGATGCCAATTCTTATATCTGCGTTTTTCGGATCAACGCCTTTTCTATCCGTTCACGCTTTACCTCGAAACCGATTCCCGGCGCGTCCGGCGCGGTTATCGTACCTTCGGCCGAAACTTCGACGGCGGGTTCGATGATGTCTTCGTGCCAGTATCGTTTTGACGCCGAAACATCGCCCGGCATCGTATATCCGGCGAGCGTGGATATGGCGATGTTATGCGCCCGGCCGATGCCTGTTTCGAGCATTCCGCCGCACCAGACCGGCATACCGTTTTCGCGGCAGACCTTTTCGACAAGTTTAGACTGCGTGTGTCCGCCGACGCGGCCGTTCTTCAGATTGATTATCCGGCCGGACCGAAGTTCGATCGCCTTACGCGCATCGTCGGCCGATCTGATCGGTTCGTCAAGGCATATCGGCGTTTTGAGCTGAGCCTGAAGCTTTGCATGATCGACGATGTCATCGAACGGCAGCGGCTGTTCCAACATCATCAACCCGAATTCGTCCAGGCTCTCGAGCTTTTCGGTGTCGTCGAGCGTGTATGCCGAATTCGCGTCGCCCATCAGCAAAATGTCGCCGAATTCCGCCCGCACCGCTTTGATGACGTCGTAGTCCCAACTCGGACTGATCTTTATCTTTATGCGTTTGTAGCCGGCTTCGAGTTCGACGCGGATCTTATCCAAAAGCTGCGGAACATTGTCCTGAATGCCGATCGAAACACCGCATTCGATCGTTTGATTCACACCGCCGAGGTGCCGCCAAAGCGGTACGCCGAGCCGTTTTGCCTCCAGGTCCCAACACGCCGTTTCGATGCCCGATTTGGCCATGCGATGACCGCGTGCCGGCTTCATCAGGTCCCAGATGTTCGCCGCCGCATCGACCTCTTTTCCGATGACCATCGGGGCGAGTATCTTTTCCGCCGTCACCCACGCCGAATCTGTCCATTCTTCGGAATAACGCGGCTGTTCACCGCACGTTATCTCGCCCCAGCCTTCGGCTCCGTCGGCGTCCTCAACACGAACCAAAATTATTCGGCGTTCGTACGTCCGGCCAAAGCTCGTCTCAAAAAAATGTACGAGCGGCAATGTTATTTCGAATAATTCGATCTTCGCGATCTTCATAAGGCAAACTCCATCGAAATAAAAGGTTAAGTCCGAAGCCCGCGAAATGCAAAAAGCCGGAGGTATCGCGGCGTGTTCCTCATCGTTAAAAATTAAAGGATAATATGTTCATTTGCTATCATTATACTTTCGGAGCCAATTTCCGGGACAGAACTTTATTTATCGGCTGCATCATATTCTCTAAAAAATGCTGACAAAAATATCCATACCATTTCTTGTTCTTACGTTCGCGGTTTTTACAGTTGGTTGTTCTGCGCAAGTTTCGGAGCAAGCCGCGCTGCAACAGTTGCGCGATATGACGGCGGGCGGGAAGATGCCGTCGGAATCTGCTGTTAGATCGTTCGAGGAACGTTTTGGCCGCACGCGAACGGGCCTTTTGGCTCGACTGCTTCGCGCGCGTATCAAATTTCAAAACAAAGATTACGCGGGCACCGCGGCGTTGCTCGACACCGAAGATTTCAAGGAACTGACGGAGCTTGGCGATTACGCGCTCTGGCTTCGCGGCAGCGCGCTTCAAAATGCGGGCGACGACAAAGGTGCAATGACCGTTTTTGAAACGCTGTTTCGCGAATTCCCGCGATCGCTGCGTGCCGCGGATTCGAAAATATTATGGGCCGCGTCGGCATTGCGAACGGATCGCGCGGCTGATGTTGCGGCAATGCTCGCGGATCTGCGAAAGGAAAATTCGGCGCAAGGATATCTGGCTACGGCGAACGCTTATCAGTCGCTGAACGACAACGCGAAGGCGATCAAAAACTATCGTAAGGCTTATCTTTTCGGCGGCGATTCGGCGGCGGGAAAAGAGGCGGCCGCGAAGCTTGCCGGGCTGGGGGCGTCGGTTGAATTCAGCGAACCGGAAGATATCCGTGCCTTTGCCGACAGGCTTCTGAAACGCGGCAATGCGGCCGAAGCTTACACAAAATACACCGATCTGATCATAAGATTTCCGGAATTTGCGAAGGACAATGAGCTTAACCTCTCTCGATTGAATGCGGCGATCGCCGCAAAGAGAATGTCCGATGCGAAACTCGCATTCGACGCCATTCCGGCAAATTCTGAGAACAAAGACGACGCTTATGCAGCTCTGATAAAAGGTTACGCCGCAAATCGTGTTTGGCCGGAGGCAAAAGCGACGGCGCTCGAGATGCGTGAAAAATTTCCGAACAGCGAGTTGCTCGCCGGTGCCTGGGTCGATGCCGGCGAAACCGCCCAGGCGCAAAAGAACGGTGAATATAGCCGTTACTTTTTGAGCAACGCTTTGGCTGCTTGGCCGACCGCGATCGAGGTCGCCGGAGCTCAATTCGAACTTGCCTGGATGCAGCACGAATCGAAAAATTACGAGATATCTTCGCGAATGCTGACGGAACACGTCGCGCGCTATACGGACAAAGACACGACAAACCGCGGCAAAGCGGGATATTGGGCCGCACGCGATTCTGAGCTCGCCGGAAAAACGGCAGCGGCGTGCGAACTTTACGAAGCGACCGCGTATCGTTACGGCGCGAATTGGTACGGCCATCTGGCGCTGGAAAGGCTGGGGTCGCTGCTGAAAAAGAACGCATGCAAGGGCAGCGGAAATTCATCCGGCGATGCGACCGTCGCCCAAGCCGCGGCAAATCTGAAGATCGTGACCGTTGCCGCCGAAACCGCCGGTGAGTATGAACGAAAACGCGCCGCAAAAGCCGAAGACCTTTCGACGATCGGACTTTTTGATTGGTCTATCGACGAATTGAACGAGGCGAAGAAAACGGCCGAAAATTCGCCGTCGATAAATCTGGCGCTGGCAAAACATTACAGAATGAAAGGCGACAACGTGAATGCGCTTTTGTCGCTCGCGAAAAGTTATCCGGATTATGCACAGATGTTTCCCGAAGAAATGGGACGCGAAGAATGGGATATCTTTTATCCGCTGAATAATTGGCAATCAATAAAACTTTGGGCAGGAAAACGGAACCTGGACCCGTATCTCGTCTGCGGTCTGATAAGACAGGAATCGATATTTGACCCCGGTGTGCGTTCGCGTGCGAATGCCTACGGCCTGATGCAGCTTTTGCCCGGAACGGCAAAACTTGTCGCCCGGAAATACGGTTCGACCGCGGACCTTTCCTCGCCGTCAAATTTGTATCAGCCCGCGATAAACATCGAACTCGGCACCGGTTATATGCGCGACCAGCTTGATAAATTCGGCCGCGTCGAATATATGGCGGCGGCGTATAACGCCGGGCCGGGCCGCATTCCCGGATGGCGCGCGTCCTTGCCGGTCGAGATGGATGAGTTCGTCGAGGCGATCCCGTTCCGCGAAACACGCGGCTATGTTCAGGGCGTCACGCGTAACACGGCGCAGTACCGCCGGCTCTATGACGAGAACGGCAACTTCAAGCCGAACGTAGGCACAAAGCCGATCCGCACGGCGGTTGATACGCTGCCGC
>CBFGSN010000012.1:0-28023 GCA_965651435.1 uncultured bacterium
GCGGCAATAGATTCGGCTATTGTCGGCGTAGTTGACCGGATAGACCTTATATAAATACAGAAACAGCTGTTTTTAATATAAACAGTTGATAGTTTTTAGTTGAGAGTTTTCAGTTAACTTTCAACTGGTAGCTTGGAACTGGTAACTGTTATGAGCGAAAGCATCGTTTTGGAAAAGGCAATTAAATTCGCGCTTCGGATCGTCAAATTATATAAATATTTGACAGAAGAAAAGAAAGAATATGTTTTGAGCAAACTCGTTCTGCTGTCGGGAACGCATATCGCAAAACATGTAAAGAGCGCACTGAATGCATCGTCGCGTCAGGGATTTAATGCCGAGATGTTTTCTGGTTTGAATTGCGCTTCGGACACGGAACTTTGGCTGATGCTATTGCATTACGGTGATTTTCTCGATGAGGCCAAATATAGATCGATCAACGACGATTGTACAGAGCTTATAAAACTTACAGCGTCGATCTCAAAGACAACAAAATATGAGCAGTGAAAATATTGAGATCGATTCGATCCGAGCGGCGCTTGCGGCGATCAGCGCGCGGCTTGACCTGCTCGAAAGAAAGTCGTCAGCTCATCCAAGCATTAAAACATTCACGATAGACGGCAATGACGAAAATGAAAAGGCCTGTGCGTTCGAACCGAACGACAGGCCGTGCGATCATTGTTCGATGTGCACCGCTCGCGGATTTTAATTCGGCGAGTTTGACGGAGCCGTCGTGTTTGCCGGAGCCGCGGGTGCGGCAGGTGCCGCGTTCCGCCGAAGGCTATTTGCATCGCCTACGCTCGGTGCGGTTCGCGAACCTTCTTCTGCCTCGAAATACGGTTCCACGTCAAACCCAAGAAGTCCTGCCGTCAGAACCGCCGGGAACGAGTTACGCGTCGTGTTGTATGCATTCACGGCGTTATTGAAATCGGTCCGTGCGGTATTTATTCTGTTCTCTGTTCCGACCAGTTCGTCCTGAACTTTCATGAACGCATCCGTCGATCTCAGCACCGGATACGCTTCCTGCAGCGAAAGCAAACGGCCGATAGTTCCGCCAAAGCTGTTGTTGGCGTCGATGACGGCCTGCTTTTGTTCGGGCGTTTTGTCGCCGTCGGATGCTTGGCCGGTTGCGTTTGAGGCTTCGAGCAGCCGCGAACGGGCGGCGGCGATCTGCCCGAAAACTTCCTGTTCCTGAACGCCGGCCATCTTCGCGGTTTCAACCAAATTAGGTACGAGGTCCGCACGCCGCTGCATCGCGCTTTCGACGTTCGCCCACTGGCTTTTAACGGTTTGCTGTTTTGCGGTCAGGTCGTTATAGCTGCACCCGCTCAAACCAAATGCTGCGAGCATTGCGACAACTAATAAGATATTTCGTTTCATTTTATTCTCCCCCAAAAATTGGTCTTTGTTCATTTACAGAATTAATTTTTTCCGGCCGCATCGACCGCGCCGATAACCTTTTCGATCTGTTCCAGGTATTCGGCAAAAAGTTGGTTGGCGGCAGCCACGTCAAATTCCGGCCCCGGTTTATGTTCGCGAAACGCGAATACACGGTCGAAAACCGCTCCGTCCAGTCCAAGTGTTTTTACCAAAGTTTTTGTTATTTCGTGCTTTTTCGGCGATGCCGCAACGCCCTGAAGCATCAGCACGGCGCGAAAGATCGACGAAAAACTCGCGAGGCTTTCGCTCATCAAATGGGCGAGGCCTTCGGCCGATTCCGATACGGCGATGTAGCTTCGGCGAAGCAGCAGCAGTTTGCTGCGGAGTTCAAATTCGGCCTGATGACGCAAAAAACTGTCGGATATCACGACGCCTTCGAGCACGTCCCTGCCGTAGAGAACCCTTCGTGCGTCTTCCATCTGATGGAATTCGATTGGAAAAACGTCCGCTGCATTCTCCAGTTCGGACACCGTGAAATAAACCGGTATCGGATGACCCGCTTTCACCCATTCGCGGACGCAGGCGTGCGCGTTCTGCAGATCTTTGGGCGTTATTTTCTCGAGCGCGACCAGCAGATTGAAATCCGAACGGTGCTGAATAAAATCACCGGCCGCCGCCGAGCCGTACAGGATCACGGCCGCCAGATTTTTCCCGTGCGTCGAACGCAGGTCGTCGATGAAAGCTTCGATGTGATGGTTCATAGTTTTAAACGCCCGTTCGTTTACCAGCCGCCGCCGGCTCCTCCGCCGCCAAAATCGCCTCCGCCGCCGAAGCCGCCCCAGCCTCCGCCGCCGCCCCAATCGCTGCCGCCGCTGCTCCAGCCGGAACTCGATCCGGAACCGCTGTTGGCGATCGCGGAACCGATTATCCACGGAAGCATACCGCCGCCGCCTCCGCCGCCAAAACCTCCGCGGCCGCCGCGGTCATTTCGGCTGACGAATATCACGAAGATTATAAAACCAACTATTATAAGGCACAAAACCGCGTCTATAAGGTCGGCTCCGGATGTTTCGCCGGAGCGGTCGGTTTCCGGGACCGGCGTGGCGGTGCCGTCGCGGACGGATTCGACACGCGCCATATAGGCGTGCATCGTGTCGGCGATGCCTTTGCCGTAGTTGCCTTTTTTGAATTCCGGGACCAGGTATTGCCGCTGAATGCTTCCGGCCAGACCGTCGGTCAGTTCGTCCTCAAGGTCGCGGCTGATCTGCGTAAAATATTTTCTGTCGCTAACCGCGACCAAAAGAAGGGCTCCCGGATTGTCCTGATCGGTCGAACCGATTCCCCAACCTCGTGCGACGGCTATGGAATATTCTGAAATATCGCGTCCGCCGGTCGTATCAACTACCGCGACGGCAAATTCGACGTTGTATTTTTTCTTGAAATCGATGAGTTCGCGGTTGAGCGCCGCAATGTCCGCCGGCTGCATAACGCCGACGTAATCATTCACCGGCCCGATGACGGGTTTCGGCAGCGGCGATACATTTATCGAAAACGGCGATGTATCCGTGCCCTGTGCGAAAGCACCGAAAAACACTCCGAAAACGAGCAGTATGGCAACGGCAAGGCATATTGTTTTCGATACCTTCAGCATAATTGAGACGCTAGCGTTCATTTCACTATAGAGAAAATACGAAAATAATGAAAGCCGGTTCCGTAAATGCGCCGGACGTATCATCAGCGTTTGCGAACATCGACTATCTCCGCGCGAAATATCCTGAGGGCGGCTTTGACCGTGGGATGAGCATGGGCGTATTTCAATAATTCTTCGTTCGTCGGATCTTTCGACAGCACCGGCAGCGGCGTATCCGGTTCCTCTTCGAAAGCCGGGGCAATGTCTTCGACGGTTCGTGCCCGAACGGCTGCGACGGCCGTCGGGATTCCGTTTACGGACGGAGCTGATGCTTCGCGTTTGCCGAAAAGCATTTCGGTTAGCTTTTTAGCGGAGGCGATCGGTGAAAGGTCATCGCCGGTCCTTTCGAGCCTTTCCTCGTATGCATTATCAAGCCAGGCATCGTCCACATGCTGAAGATATTCCGCGTCGATGTCGGGAAGCCTGACGGGGATCGATTCTACAAAGCTGAGATCGATCGACGAGCGTGGTTCCGGCTGTGGTAGAGACGTTTCTTTCACCGGAAATATCACTTCGGAACCCGGCGGTTCTTCGACATTAAATGGGGCTTCCTCCGGAACGCCTTCGAACTGCGGTGACGGCTCGGGCAAGGATACTTCCGGTGAAATTTTAGCTTTCGGCGTCGGCGGTTCGGATTTTAGAGTTTTTTTTTCCTCGGTGCCGGCGCCGTTCGCGGCCGCGGCATTAGAAAGATCTTCGGGCGTGACGTTCTTCAGTTTTTCGAGAATGCTTTCGATAGACGCAAGCCGCCGCATTTCGACGAGTTTCACGAGCCCGATCTCAAGCATATGCTGCGAACGGGCGGCTTCCTTGAGCGCGGCTTCAGTTTCGCTGACAGAATTAAAGAACCGCAACAGGTCCGATTCCGAGAACGGCGCGGCATATTTTTCGATCTCTTCGGGCGTGAGTATAGAATTTTCCAGAAGATTTTCCGCTGTTCCCGCGATCTTATACACAAGCAGGTCGCGGAAAAGCGATAGCAGATCCAGGCAGAAATTACGCAGGTCGTGGCCGCGTGAAACGAGTCCGTCAACAACGGCGAACATCAGTTTCGGGTCGTTCGTTTCTATTGCGTTCAGGACGTTCGTCAGCATTTCGGTCGAAGCGATGCCGAGAGCCGAAATGACGTCGCCGGCGGCGATCGCACCGGTCGAAAAACTTATTACCTGATCGAAATTTGACTGTGCATCGCGCATCGAACCTTCGCCCGAACGCGCGACGGACCGAAGTGCGTCCTCGCTGATGTCGATATTTTCGGCCTTTGCGATCAGGGCGAGCCGCTCGGCGATCTTTGCCGTCGGTATCGTTCGGAATTCAAATTCCTGGCAACGTGAAAGTATCGTGTCGGGAAGTTTATGCGGTTCGGTCGTTGCCATTATGAAAACGACGAACGGCGGCGGTTCCTCGAGCGTTTTCAGCAGTGCGTTGAACGACGATTTCGACAGCATGTGAACTTCGTCAATGATGAAGATCTTGTAGCGGTCGCGGGCGGTCGAAACATTTATGCTCTGCAGAATAAGGTCGCGGATGTCGTCCACGCCGGTGTGCGAGGCGGCGTCAAATTCCATTACGTCGATCGAACGGCTTTCGGCGATCTCTTTGCATGAGACGCAGGCGTCCGGATCGTCGAATGCACACGGGCGGATGTTCGGACCGTCGGTCTTTTTGCAGTTCAGAGCCTTTGCCAAAAGCCGGGCGGTCGTTGTTTTGCCGACGCCGCGCGCTCCAGAAAACAAATACGCGTGATGCAGCCGGCCGTGCTCTATTGCATTGCGCAGCGTCTGCGTCACGTGTTCCTGGCCGGTCACATCTTCGAAAAGCTGCGGCCGCCATTTTCTGGCGATCACTTGATACGACATTTTACAGTTGGTGGAAAAAGAATAAATGACATTCGCAGCCGAAGCAAGGGAAACCGCGCTCGAAAGCGCGGCTTCTGAACTGGCGGCTTCAGACTTAACCGCAACACAGGCAGAAATTGCTACCGTTGCTCGATTCCTCGCCTAGCGGAGTTCACAACACTAGCCTTGTGCGGAGCCTGAAGCCAGAAAATCTGGCGGAAAGGGTGGGATTCGAACCCACGGAACCCTTTTGAGGTTCACAGCATTTCCAATGCTGCCAATTCAACCACTCTTGCACCTTTCCGAATTAATTAGAATAGCAGAAACCGCGGAAAGTTACACTTCGACATCAACGATTTCCTTCGGTTTCGATTCGCCTCCGTCGCCAACGATGGCCGGTTCGTCATTTGGTGCAAGCCACGTGAACAGGAATCCGGCAAGCAGTGCTCCGAGTATCGGCGCGAGCCAGAAAAGCCACAGCTGCTGTATCGCCCAGCCGCCGACGAAGATAGCCGGGCCGGTGCTTCGCGCGGGGTTGACCGACGTGTTCGTTACCGGTATCGAGATCAGGTGGATCAGCGTTAGACAAAGGCCGATGGCGATACCCGCAAAACCGATCGGGGCGCGCTTATGCGTAGCACCAAGAATGACAACGAGGAAGAAAAATGTCAGTACGGTTTCGGAAACGAACGCAGCATAAGCCGTATAATGTCCGGGTGAACCGGGCGTTTCGCCAAATCCGTTCGCGGCAAAACCCGACTTTAGATCAAAGCCCGCCTGGCCGCTTGCGATCGCGTAAAGAATACCGCATGCGGCGATGGCTCCGATAACCTGAACGACGATGTACGGAACGAGTTCGCGTCCGGGAAAGCGTTTGCCTGCCCAAAGCCCAACGGATACCGCCGGGTTGAAATGCCCGCCCGAAATATGTCCCAACGCGAAAACACCGGTCAATACCGTAAGTCCGAAAGCAAGAGCGACACCGGCGTAGCCGATGCCTTTGTCGGGATAGTTCGTCGCGAGTACCGCGCTTCCGCAGCCGCCGAGAACGAGCCACAATGTGCCCAAAAATTCTGCAGTCAGTTTTTTTGCCAATGGCATATTTTTCCTCCTCCGATCAATGTTTTTCGTTTATCCGAGTGAACGCATGCTGACCATTCTGTTGTAAGTATTTATGACCTTGTCCGGCGAACCGTCGACCATCCACCCGCCGCTTGTGCCGAGCTGTCTGCGGTCGAAATCGCTGAACGGTTCTTTATCACGAATGCGGCGCATCAGATCTTTCGAAGCTTTTACGAATTCTTCGGCCTGGCTGAGATAGACGCCCGCGGTCGGACGTCCGCTTTTCGAATCTTTTGCGGCGGTGAGGGCCGCTTCTGTTTCATCGATCAGCGGCATCAGATCTTCGGCCTTCAGATCCTCGTATTTCTTGTCGCGGAGATATTTGATGATCTTTTTAGATTTAATGCTCAGGTCAACTGCGTTGTATTCGTATATCTTTGACGGATCGTCCTTATATTCCTGAAGTTGGACTTGGGCAACGTTGTCCTCGACCTTGTCGATCTCCGCGGCGAATTCCTTGTTCACCGAATCGAACGTGCCGAACGCGGCCATCAGCGTTGCGTGCATCTCTTTGCCTTTGGCAAAGCCGTCGTCTTTATAATTTTCCTGATCGTAATATTTGTAGGCATCGGCGATGAGCGGCAGAATACCTTTGAGCGCCGTGACGAACTTGTCGGCCGCGGCTTCGAGTTCGGGCATCGCCGGATCGCTCGCCTTTGCTTCCGCGACCGCCGATTCGCAGTCCGAACCGTCACCATTTATTTGATAAAGGCCGTAAACGATCCTCTCGCTGCCGGTCGGCCCTGCTTTCGGATCTTTGATCCACGAAACGTAGCGCGAATGGCTGTCAGGAACCCTGATCGAATAGTTATTAAAACATTTAGAAATGAAGAGGTTCGATTTTTTTACGAGGGCCTGTGAAGATCCCATCGAACTCGCCGATCCGGTATCGCCGCCATCGGGGCTGTAGTATTCTCCGGGACGCTCCTGCCGGGCCTCCTTGACGATGCGTGATATCGAAGAGCAGCCGAGCGAGAAAAATATTAGCAAAGAAAGAGAGAGAAGACCGGCGACGAGCGTTTTTCGTTCTTTCACAGAATATCTCCGTTGGTCAGACATTGAAGAGTTGAGTTCAAAAAGCTGGCGGAGAGGGTGGGATTCGAACCCACGGAACCCGTTAAGGCTCAACAATTTTCGAGACTGCCCGATTCAACCACTCTCGCACCTCTCCGTGAACTGTTTATTCTACGCGCGTCGCAATAAAAATTTCAAGCCCGACAGTTGGTTTCTACGCTTTTTACTCGCTTTTAGGTGAAGTCGGCATTAATATTGCGATGTATGACCGAAGAATTTGAACGGCTTTTGAACGATCCGGATCTGGACGCCGAACGCGGTCCGGGCGGCACGCTTATCTTTGTCGACGGCGATCAATACTGCGTTGTCGGGCCGGAATTTGTAAGCATCGAGGAAAGCTCCGACCATTTTGCCTTCGGCGCGACGCGTGAGGACGCCATGGCAAACTACGCGATGAAACAGACGCGTAAATAGATACGCGATCAGCCTTAAAGTTCGGCGAAACGACTGGTTTTCCACCAGTCGATCGTTCGCTGCAGGCCCTCTTCCAAGCCGACAAGCTTTTTATAGTCGAGACATTCGACGGCGAGCGTGTTGTCCGCCTGCGAATGCATCACGTCGCCTTTTCGTGCGGGCATATATTCGGCTTCGACATCCGTGCGGCCTGTGATGGTTTTCAGCGAATCGAGAAGCTCGTTCAGCGAGACGCGTTCGCCGTTCGCGACGTTCATCACGCGGCCGATGCCTTTGTCCGTCGTAGCGGCGGCGATATTCGCGGCAACTACATTCGCGACGAAAGTAAAATCGCGCGACTGTTCGCCGTCACCGAAGATCGTTGGACGCCCGCCGCTCATCAAAGCGTCGATGAATCGTGAGATCACGCCCGAATATGCCGACGACGGATTTTGCCGCGGCCCGAAGACGTTAAAATAACGAAGTGCGAGCGTTTCCAAGCCGTAAACGTTATTAAAAACGCCGCAGTAATATTCGCCGACGAGCTTTGCGGCCGCATACGGCGAAAGCGGTTCGGGACGCATCGTTTCTACTTTCGGCAGCGTCGGCTGATCGCCGTAGGCGGAACTCGATGCTGCATAAAGAAGGCGGCGGACCCCGGAATTGCGTGCGGCGTTCAGCAGGTTGAAAGTGCCGTTCGCACACGCCTGATGAGTTTCCACGGGGTTTTCGACCGAACGCGGAACGCTGGGCAATGCCGCCTGATGAAAGATGCAATCAACGCCCGGAAGTATTTTTCCCAGAAGTTCGGCGTCGTTTATATCACCTTCGACGAAATCGAAACCGCCTTTTATCTCATCCAAATTTTCGCGAAAGCCCGTGACGAAATTATCGATGATCGTCACCTTTCCTCCGCGGGCGATAAGTTCGTCGGCGAGATTCGATCCGATAAAACCGGCACCGCCGGTGACGAGAAATTTTGATGACATTGACATAGATCAACAATTCGCGAAGCCGGCGAAAAAGGGAAGCACCGCGCCGGCTCTTCGGTTAATGCCGCGGCTATCGGCCGACACCGACGTATTCAAAG
Organism: uncultured bacterium; assembly: GCA_965651435.1. GTDB lineage: Bacteria > Acidobacteriota > Blastocatellia > Pyrinomonadales > Pyrinomonadaceae > OLB17. The sequence goes on from CBFGSN010000012.1 coordinate 8,585, forward strand.
CCGAGTTCGCGCATGTCGTCAGGTTCATAGACGTTGCGTAGATCGGCGATACGCGGTGAACCGAGCAGCGATCTTACCTTTTCCATATCGAGTGCGCGGAACTGATTCCATTCCGTAAGGATGATCAGGACATCGGCTCCTTTGATCGCATCGTATTCGTCCTTCGCATATTCGATGTCCTTAAGAATGTGCGATGCTTCCTCCATTGCGACAGGGTCGAATGCTTTTACTGAGGCACCACGTTCGATCAGTTTGTTGATGATGTCTGTCGCGGGCGATTCGCGCATATCATCTGTTTCGGGTTTGAACGAAAGCCCGAGCACCGCGGCTTTAATGCCTTTCAGATCGCCGCCGACGAGTTTTTCGATCTTTGGGATCATCGCGTCGCGTTGGCGTTCGTTGGCGTCGATAACGGCATCGACTATCCGCGTTTCAACACCGAACGTGTCGCCTACGGTCGTCAGTGCTCGCGTATCCTTCGGAAAGCACGATCCGCCGTAACCCGGCCCCGGATGCAGGAACTTGCGCCCGATGCGGTTATCCATGCCCATGCCTCTGGCTACGTCATGAACGTCGCAGCCGATGGCATCGCAGAGATTTGCGATCTCGTTTATGAATGTGATCTTGGTCGCGAGAAAAGCGTTCGCCGCATATTTGATAAGCTCGGCGGCTTCGATGGACGTGATAACGATCGGTGTTTCGATCAAATAAAGCGGCCTGTAAAGCTCCTTCATTATCTCGGTCGCCTTCGCATCATCGGTGCCAATAACGACGCGGTCCGGCCGCATGAAATCTTCGATCGCGGCTCCTTCGCGAAGGAATTCCGGATTGGACGCGACACCGAAATCGGTTTGCTCGGCAAGGTTTTCGGAAACGAACTGGCGAAGCCATTTGCCGGTACCGACGGGAACGGTCGATTTTGTGACAAGCACTTTATAATCGTTCATCGCTCCGGCGACATCTTTCGCTGCCTGCCGGTAATAGCTCATGTCGGGCGAGCCGTCTTCTTTCGGCGGTGTGCCGACAGCGAGGAATACGACGCGCGCGTTTGAAACTGCGTCAGCTATGTCGGTTGTGAAATGAAGTCTGCCGGCTGCTATGTTCTTTTCGACTATCGTATCGAGTCCCGGTTCATAGATCGGGATAACGCCGTTGTTGAGTTTTTCTATCTTTGACGAATCGACATCAACGCAGGTGACCTCGACCCCAAATTCCGCGAAACATGCACCGGTAACCAAACCAACGTAACCGGTGCCGATAACTGCTATATGCATAATGAAGTATTTATTTGATATAAAGTTGTCTTCGGGTCAAACAAATATTCTTACAAATTTCGGCTCCAAAATAAAACGAGACGAGTCATATTTTTCAACATGACTCGTCTTTAATTATCAGAACTGTTAAGTTCAGCGGATATTTAGCGAATAGGGCTGACGATGATCGGCCCGCCGCCGGTTTCCGGCTCAGAGTTGCCACCGAGGATGATCGCCGTTCCGGCAGCGCCGGCAGCGAGAAGAACCAACCAGGGCCAACCGGCTACGCGAACCGGAGGAGCTGAGTCAGGACGGAGACACGGCTGGCAACCGGTCTGCGAAAGGTTACCGGCAGTAGCGGTCGTACCTGCGGCGACCTGTTTGTCCGAGGTGCCTTCGCGCATGGTTACGAGACCGCCGATGGTGTCAACGTGCGTGTGCGAACATTCGACTTCAACCGCAAAGCTGTCGTCCTGTCCTGCATCGGCGATAACGGTCGTGTCTTTTGTGGTAACCGTTGTGGCAACGCCGGCCGCATTCGAAACGCGGGCTTTGCCCGATGAAAGGACACCGACAATGCTGTTGTCCGAGAAATTGAGCGTAATACTTGTATCAGCCGAGAGCTCGATGCGACCGGTCTTTCCGAGACTGATCGTCGCGCTCGAATCGGCAGCCGTTACGATCGTGCTGCCTGACATAACCGTTGAATTTGAGACGGCTGTCTGGCCGTTGACTGTAACGTTGCCTTGCACCGTTATTTCACCCGTAACGTTCGTGGGAAGTGCGAGTGCTGCGGTCGAATAAACACACAGTACGGCGAGGGTCGTCAGCGCGGTGGTAATTTTACGTATGGAATTTTTGCCGAGCATTTAATTTATCTCCTCCTGATAACAATCCTGGTATAAATCCTTTCATTGGAAAGGCAAGTTTTTTTCATTGCAATTGCGAAAGGTTTGAAAATACTTTATCGCATTGGCCGCGTGTGTCAATGCGGCCGGAAACTTTAATATTAGGCAACGCTGCCGAACACAGAGTGTCCCCGGCAAGTATACCAAAAAAATAGCGTCGACGGGAAGTAATTATTTGTCAGATCCCGTTAAATCCAACATTCAAAGGATGTTGCATCAAACCTTTCAAAATGTTCGTTCCTTTTAATGCAAATGATTTCAAAAATCAAACCATTGAAACTTTTACACGAATCAACGGCCTATGTCAATGAAAAGAAACACCAAATCGCAAAAAAACAAAAACAAAAGCAGAACCAAAACAGATCGGTATAAAACTTCTTAAGCTTTGATTTCGTAATAATTTATATCACAGATCCCAAAACAGCAAAAGCGTACGCCGAAAATATTTACCGAATGCGAAGGTTTTTCTGCCGCGGCAGGAGGTGACTGGTCGCTGTCCCCACAAAACCGATATGCCGTTGTTGCCGAATTGCCCAAGTTTTGATTTAATTTCGGTTAATACCTTTCAGGCATTCATAGGAGACGCACAATTACATGAAGTTAAAAGCATTTTGTCTGTTCCTGCTGGCCGTGACCGCATTCGGCTGCAGCGGGAACGGCACATCGAATTCGGGCGACGCGGCGGGAAACCAGATAAAGATCGGCTTTGCAATGGACACGCTTAAGGAAGAACGGTGGGTTCGCGATAAAGAAGCCTTCGAAGCACGCTGTGCCGAAATGAAGGTCGAATGTGTCGTAACGGTTGCGAACAACATCGCCGACCGCCAGGCGAATGACGTCGACAACCTTCTGACGCAGGGTGTCGATGTTCTGGTAATTGCCCCGACGAACGCGACGCAGGCGGCTTCGATGGTGCAGAAGGCAAAGGCTCAAGGCGTTCCGGTGATCAGCTACGACCGTCTGATAAATTCCGATCAGATCGACGTTTATATTTCGCATCAGGTGCCGGTCATCGGCCGCAAGATCGCGGAATACGCGCTTGAGCACGCTCCTAAAGGAAATTATGCGATGATCTACGGAGCATCGACGGACAACAACGCTCTTATAATGAAAAAAGAGCAGCTTGAGGTTTTGGATCCCGCGATCAAAAGCGGCGACATAAAGATAGTAGCGGACCAGTTCATCCCGGAATGGAACCCTGACGAAGCTCTCAAGGCCGCGGAAAACGCCCTTACGCAGAATAACGACAAGATCGACGCGTTTGTCGTATCGAACGACGGCATGGCGGGCGGCGTCGTTTCGGCGCTCAAAAATAAAGGGCTTGCCGGAAAGGTGATCGTGACCGGACAGGACGCTCAGCTCAACGCTCTGCAGCACATCGCCGAAGGCACACAGTCGATGACCGTTTACAAGCCGATAATTCCGCTGGCGAACGCGGCGGTCGATGCGGCAATAAAGCTTGCTAAAAAAGAAAAGCTCGAAAACGCGGCTCCTTTTATGAACGACGCGATCCAGAAAGAGGTGCCGGCGATCCTGCTGGAAGTAACGGTCGTCGATAAAAATAATCTAATGGACACGGTCATTAAGGACGGCTACGCAAACTACGATGACGTTTATAAGAACGTCGCCGAAGCCGACCGACCGAAGCGTCCGTAATATGACGCCGGAACATAAACAAATGGTCATTGCCGCGGACCTCGGCGGAACTCTGATAAAGATGGCCGCCGTTGGCAGCGACGGCGAAATGGCGAGCCGGATCGAACGCCCGACGCCGCAAAGCGAAACGGACGATGCGATCGTTGACACGCTGGCCGCGATGTATGGCGAATTGTTGCAGGCGGCCGGCCCGACGCACAGAGGAATAGCAGTCGCGGCTGCTTCGATTATCGATCCGGAAAACGGCATTATGACGCATTCGCCGAATATTCCGGCGTTGAATGATTCGCATCTGCCGCGAAAGCTTTCGGAAATGATCGATGCTCCCGTCGTCCTCGAAAATGATGCGACCGCCGCGGCGATCGGCGAAAGTTGGGTCGGTGCGGCAAAAGGTTTTGCGAATTCGATCACGCTCACGCTTGGCACAGGCGTCGGCGGCGGTATAATCATTGACGGCAAAGTCCTTCGCGGCCCGGACGGAACCGCGGGCGAGATCGGCCATTCGGTCGTCGAACACGGCGGCCGGATCTGCGGCTGCGGACAGCTCGGCTGTTTCGAACAATACACATCGGCGACCGCCGTCGTGCGGATGGCGAAAGAAGACATCGCCGACTTTCCGGATTCGAAACTGAACGACATTTCCGAGTTTACATCGACGGATGTTTTCGATGCGGCCGTTGCCGGCGATGCGTTGGCGGTGCGGGTTTTTGAAAAGATGGGAGCCTATTTGGGCGATGGGCTCGTCGGGCTTGTCAACGTTTTCAATCCCGACATTATCGTCCTTGCCGGCGGATTATCGAAGGCGTGGCCGATGTTCGGAGTACGCGTCCGCGAACATATTGATAAAAAAGCGTTTCGAAGGCCGGCAGAACGTGTTAAAATCAAGCCGGCAACGCTCGGTTCCGACGCAGGAATACTTGGCGCGGCAAAGATCTTGTTCGACGCCGCGGAAAAACACTAAAATTTGGTTTCGTAGATTCATGGACGTTTATCACAAAGTTTTGGCAAAGCTATACGAGTTGTCCGAAGGCAGGGAAACTGTCGATCTCGACCTTTCGGATATTACGAAGCAGCTTGGGTATTTCCCGAGCCGCGACCAGATCGCCGCGCAGATGATGCAGGACGGTTGGGTTACGGAAACATCCCGGCGTTACGTCGTCCGCATAACGCATTGGGGCGTCAGCGAAGCGAAGAAGAACGCTAAGAATGGCGGCAAAGACGCCGATAAGACCAAGAAAGACGCGAACAGGCTCGTGTCCGGCGTCCGCGAACTGCTTGTCGCAGCGGAGCTTTTTGCCGACAAACTCACCGGCGATGAACTGAAGCTCGCCGAAAAACACTCGGCTGAGGTCGCCTCTCTCATCAAAAATATACGTTCGGAATTGTAAGTGTTACCGTCCTCGAGACGAGTCTAGGCCGCGGTCAGAGCCATTCGATATCGACTGCATTCTCAAGCCCAACGAATTCGAGGTCGCCGGTGAAAAGAGTGGCTTTGTAATGCTTTGCGACCGCCGCTGCGTGACAGTCGGCGTAGGAAATATTGCCCTTTACTTTGAAGGTGGCCGCCGTTTTCGTAAGTTGCCAATCCGCATCGATAAATTTGACACCGATCTCACGAAGCCATACGATCGTCGCATCTGCATCTTTTTCCGATCTTCGGCGTCCGACGATATACCAGATCTCACCGGCATTTATCACGCTCATCAGCAACGGTATTCTGTTTGAAAGCGAATTGCCCAGAACTTTACCGACCTTTTCTGCCGCAGGTTCGTCCTCCAGATAGCACATGATCGCCCATGAATCGAGCACGATTGCTTTCGTCTTCGCCATAATTATCTAGACTTTCGCTCCTCAAGTTTTTTCTCGCGCTTCTTTTCGGCCGCCAATTCTTTTGTAAGTCCGGCACCTTTGAATTTTCCACGCCAACTTTCGACATAATCACGCGTTATCGGTTTCATAATAATGCGGGCGTTTGTTTCGTCAACTTCGACGCGAAGCCGCGTACCGCTTTTTATGCCGAGTTTTTTGCGGACGGCAGATGGTATCACGACCTGGCCTTTTGTTGTAGTTGTAGTTTCCATTGGATTACCTCAGTACAAGTGTAAGACATTACATGAGGTAAGACAAGATAAAATGTCGTACAAGATAGATAGTGTATGAAAAAAGAGACTGTCTTTGCGGACAGTCTCTTTCTTTTTGTGGGAGCCGGGGGCATGATTCGGGATCGGCCCGATGCGGTGTTAATTGGTTTTGTCTTCGTCGTCGCTGCTGTCGGCATTGTCCTCGGCGGTTGTTTCGGCCATTTCGGGTTTATCGACGATCGCAAAGGCGGAAAGTTGGCCCTTGTTCATGTTGATGATCCGTCCGGCCGCTTCATCGACCTCATAATCGGGCGATTTGTCGCGGAACATTATCTGGTTGACGGCTTTGCCGGTCATCAGATCTACACCAACGATCCCGGAACCTTTATCGCCGTCGCTTTTAATTGTCGTCAGCATATACTGGATGTTCCCGCTCTGTTTCGTTGCCGAATGTTTCCTTGACATAAATTGCTGATATGAACTCATCAGGTTCAGGAAACGGGAATTTTCGTCAAATGCGGAATTGTAGCGTCCCTGCTGCGAATAGCCGGCTTCGACCGCCTGGGACATTGCGGCTGCCGTGATCGTAAGCGCCGTCATTACTATAGATTGCCAACCGCTTATGCCCGGTGCGTCGAATTTGGTTGACCAGACGATTTCGCGGCTTGTCGGGTCGAACGCGAGCAGGTGCTGGCGGCCGCGTGCGACGACGGTGCCGTTCTCCTGCCGAATGAGCGAGATCGGTTCGTCGGTTTTGTCCGGCCCTTTCTTGAAAAAGCCTCCGACACCGCCGAGCGCGACCGCTGCGACCTTTCCGGCGGTTGCCGCCGCGCCGACCTTGAATTTGAATTTGAGCGGGATCTTATATGCTTCCTTGACCTTGCCGCGGCTGGAAAGATCGAGCCCGATGAGGTTCTTTTCGTCGCCGATCAGCAGAACATTGTCGCGTTCAAGCACGACCATATTTGTGATGGAATTTTTCGCTCCCGTGTAGATCCAGTTCGTGTCGCCGTTCGCCTTATTCAAAGCGACCACGCCGATCGGTTTTTTCTTTTCCCATTCGCCTTTTTTGGCTGAGAAGAACTGTCCGCCCATTCGGCCGTAAATAACATCGCCAAAAAGCTGCATTTCGGCGATGCCGCCTTTACCAAAATCCTTTGTCGTCCATTTGACGCTGCCATTGTTCTTGTCGATCGCGCGGATAATTCCCTGAGCCGATGTAAAGATCGTGTCGCCGTCAACTATCGCCTGGCCGTTCGTATTTTTGAGCGAACCGTCGGTAACGTCGTATGACGTTTTCCAGACGAGCTTTCCGTCGCCGAGGTTGTATCTGTGAAGCCCGGCATATGTCAGATACATCGAATCGCCGTCAAACAAAGGCGGATTTTCGCCGCTTAGGTCAAAACGGTCGCTGGCTCCGCCGCCGCTGCCCAGGAACATTGCGCTCGCCCCACCACGTTTTTTCTTTTCGACACCGTAAAGATCGACCTTGTCGGTGTATTCGTTTTCCCAAAGCAGTTCGCCGGTGGACATTCTAAGCGCGAAAATATCGGGTTTGTCCTTTTTTATTCGGTTATCCTTGATCGTAAGAAAAATGATCATATCGCGGCTGTAAACAGGCGATACGCTGACCGTAAAGCCGAGCATTTTGTCGGTCTGCCATACCGTTTCGCCTGTGAGCGAATCGACGGCTGTCATTTTCGTTTTTCGCTGTGCCCAGCCGGAATTATCGGTGATCAGCAAAAGCGGTGTGCCTTCGAGTTCGGTGAATTCCGTTTCTTTTATTTCGCCGAGGTCGCTGCGTTTCCAAAGCTCGCGTCCCGTAGCGCCGTCAAGCATTGAAATACCGTTCGAAAGGCCGACAACCGCATTGCCCGTATCCGTCATCGAATACCATTTGGCGCCTTTGTAAGTCCACAAAGGCGTGTCGGCAAATGCACTGGAGATCTCTGCCGCCAAAATTATAACGGCGGCGAAAACAAGGCATGCCATCAGGCGTGTCATATTTTTTCGGAAGGTTGCGAGTCGAATTGCGTGCTGCATCTTTATTTCTCCTGAGGTTTTAGCCGCGTAAATTACGCGTTCATTTGTAATCGCACCGTTCCGACAAAAAATGGGTCATGGCTTTTGGTATTTATTTGTTGCCGTTTTGCGGGTATGAATTATAATTAGGTTCAATGGCAGCCAAAAACGACGTAACTTCTTTGCTGAACGAAGCTCGCAAAGGGAACAAAGAGGCTCTCGATGCGATGCTGCCGCTTGTTTATGACGAACTGAAGCGTGTGGCGGGCAACCAACTGCGGAACGAACGCGGCGATCATACGCTGCAGGCGACGGCGCTTGTACACGAAGCGTATGTCCGGCTTTTGGAACAGCGCGAGGTCGATTGGCACAACCGCGTGCATTTTTTCAGCATTGCGGCCGAAATGATGCGGCGAATTTTGGTAAATTACGCCGTTCAGCGGAACGCAAAGAAACGCGGCGACGGAGCGGCAAAGCTCGAACTTGACGAAGCTCTCGGTTACACCGACGAACGCGGCATCGACATTGTATCGCTGGACGAAACGCTGAACGACCTGGCAAAGCTTGATCCGGTTCAATCCCGCATCGTCGAACTGCGGTTTTTCGGCGGCCTTACGATAGAGGAAACGGCCGCGGCGATGGACGTTTCCGAATCGACGGTCAAGCGCGAATGGCGGATGGCAAAGGCGTGGATGAAGACGCGGATGTCTTAACCGGCCTGAACATATTTCCTTTTTAAAGCGTATTTCTTCCTACTAGATAAACGAACGGCAACAGACGCGAAAATGCAGATATCGAACATCGTCGGCAAGGACCTCGATGGCAAATACAGGATAGAAAAAGAGCTTGGCCGCGGCGGAATGGGTGCCGTGTATCTTGCCACGCACCTCGGCACCGAACGTCCCGTCGCCGTAAAGATAATCGCACCGCAGTTCATGAAACGCGCCGAATTCGTCGAACGTTTTCGCCGCGAGGCGCGTGCCGCCGGACGGCTGCGGCATCCGAACGTCGTTGACGTTACGGATTTCGGGTTTGCGCACACGGACGATGGCGAGGTCGCGTATCTCGTGATGGAGTATCTGGACGGCTGCACGCTTGGCGAAATTTTGGACGAGGAAAAACGGCTGCCGGTGAGCTGGACGCTGGACATAATCGAGCAGATCTCGTCCGCGGTGCACGAAGCCCATCAACAGGGAATCATTCACCGCGATCTGAAACCGGATAACATCTGGCTCGAACCGAATCAGCGCGGCGGCTATACCGTAAAAGTTCTGGATTTCGGCATTGCGAAGGTCGATGGCCATTACGATCCTGAAGAAGCCCGTGAACTCGACCGCGAATTGGATCTGGAGATCGCCGAAACTGCTGCCCGTGCCGCAAAGGCCACGGAAACGGTCGCGCTTTCACCGCATTCGGATACGATGCACGACGGCTCAGGCCACACGCAGGCGGGAGCGGGCGGAACATTATCGGCATCACCGGACGTGAATTCCACAGCCGTTCTTGAAGGCGAGACGATGATCCAACCGATCGCTTCGCTGAAGGACGGTCATGAAACCGGCGATGCGGATTCGGTCGGCACGCGTATACTTGATGCCGATAGCGACGGCGAAATTTCTGCCGAGGCATCGGGCGGTTCGGCGACGTCGCTGCGGACCTTTACGTCGGACACGAACCTAACGCGCGTCGGAGCCGTTCTCGGCACGCCGCTTTATATGTCGCCGGAACAATGCCGCGGCGAAAGGCTGGATGCGCGTTCGGATGTTTACAGTTTGGGCGTCATAACCTATCAAATGCTTTCGGGCAAAACGCCTTTCGAAGGAAATTTCCGTGAAGTAATGGAGGCTCATAAAACTATGGAGCCTCCGCCGCTCACCGCCAAAAAGGTCCGGCGCAAGATGCGTAAGGTCATCGTTGGCGCTCTTTCCAAAGATCCCGCCGACAGGCCGCAGTCCGCGGAAGCCTTTGCGATCGGGCTGCGTTCGCGTTCCGAAGGCATTTTGGGACTTTTACGGAACGCGGCGATGATCTACACCGAACATCTGCCGAAATTCATACTGCTTTCGACCTTTTTCTGGATACCGATGCTGGTATTCACGGCGGTTCTGGTGGGCGTGAATTTTCTGGGCGTCAGCGGCGTTATTCCCGAAACGATCGCGCAGCTTACCGGAGCGGTTTTGTCGATATTGATAGCGGCGGCCGGAGCATTCACGTCGTTCATGATCGTCGGCACGATAACGTGGATCGTCACGCAGAATATGGCGGTGCCGCTTCGTCCGCTGAGTTTGCGGGCCGCGCTTCGCGCTCTTCGTTCAAAGTGGCGAACTTTCGCGTTTACGGGAATGCTTTCCACGCTGATGGCTTTGGTCGGTTCTTTCGCGGCGGGCTTTGCCGTGTTCATTCTCCTAATGCTCGGGTCGATGCCGTTCGGCGGGTTTGAAGGTGCAATGCCCATCGTTGCAGTAGCCATCGGCGGGGTCGTCGGCCTGATCGCCTTTGTTGTCTTGAGCGTCGGGCTGATGCTTCTCGGGCCGAGCATAATGATGGAGGACAGCCGCGGTTTGAAGGCGGTTCGGCGTTCGATCGAACTCGTTAGACGGGCCTGGGTCACGGCGATGAATACCTTTATTATTTTATTCCTCGTGCCGCTGATAACGGCTTCGATCATGACCGGCATCGTAAATCTGGCGGCAGGCCGCATCGACCCGACGATCGTTCAGAAAGAGTCGTCGGGCCTTAAGGTGGACGTCGGCGATGACGCCGAAGCAAAAGCTCCGGGCGGTGATGGAAACGGCAGCCTTCAGATAGGGATCGCCAGCGGCAGCGGAGCGGGTATCAAGATCACGGATCCCGATCCGGATGTGCGGAAACGGCTTAAACACACACTGATGGATACAATGATGCAGATACTTATTCTGCCGGTGCAGATAATAATTACATCGTTCACGGCGATCATCATTGCCTTGCTTTATCTGAAAACCCGGCAGGTCGGCGGCGAATCTTTGCAAAGCCTGCTGTATCATTTCGAAGAATCCGGAAGGCCGCGCAAACGTTGGCAGGAACGCATCAAACGCCGTCTTGGCCAATCCGGCCGCATCTCCGAAAGGTCGAATGCTTAGTAAATTCACGTTTCTGACCGTATTCGCAGCAGCGTTGGCGTGCTTTCCCGCAGCCGCCGCGGCTCAGAGCTTTTCGCGCGAATTTACGGCGTCTGCCGGTTCCGTGATCGAGATCGTCAACGAATACGGACGCGTCGAAGCCGCCGCCGATATCGATGGGGACGAGGCCGATGCGAAAGGTTCGATCACAGCGCTCAGCGATGCGGCGGTTTCGGAACGCGACTTTGTTCTGGAACTGAACGGCCGCGATAAACGCATCGAAGTAAAACCCGGCGGCAGCAGGCGCATCGACGTGGTTGTAAAGGCGGCCAAGGGTGTCGAATTCAAGATACGCACAACGGCGGGCGAGGTTCGTGTTTCGGGCGAACCGGCAAAAGCTCAGGTAACTACCGACACGGGCACGATCGCCGCGAACGTTCTTGATGAACGCCTTCGGTACGAACTTATCTGGACGCTGTCAAAACCGCGTATCGTCGCGGATTTCGATCTCCCGGAGCCGAAGGAGCTTTCGCGCGGCCGTCATCGCATAAAAGGCGAACAGATCGAAGAAGACGCGGACGAAGATACGCTTGAGACACGGCTTGAATTTACGACCGCGCGCGGGATCGTTCTGCTGAACGTTCCGCCCGGCGAGGTCGCGGACGATCTGCGTGAACGCAAACTGACGGAGGCGGCAAAAGCTCTGGTGCGAAGCGGCGATTCGATGCTGATCGAAGCCGTCAAACGTGTGAGCCCAAAACAATTCGGCGAATACACCGGAACGCTTCGTCCGATAAAACGTGAACCGAGCCTTCGTGAAAAGCCCGCACAACCAACCGAAGCCGGCAAATTCATAAAGACTGCAATAGTGCGTGTGACCGACCCCGAACGGCAAGCCGTCAGCGGATTGAACGCGGACGATTTTACGGTCGCGGAAAACGGCGACCCGCGCGAAATAATGAGCGTGAAAACGGTCGATGCTCCGTTCAATTTGGTGCTTTTGTTGGACGTGTCCGGCAGCATCGAAAATTACGTTAATTTTATCCGCAAAGCGGCGCGAAATTTCGTTGATACGGTCGGGCCGCGCGACCGCGTTGCGATCATTACATTCAACGAAGATGTTCAGGTGCTTTCGACTTTTTCGACAGACAAGAACGCCTTGTCCGAAAGCCTCGATACCTTTGATGCGGGCGGTGCGACGGCGCTTTATGACGCGCTCGGATACACGATCACGGAAACACTGCGGCCGCTGAAAGGCGAACGAACGGCGATCGTTGTACTGACCGACGGCGACGACAACCGTTCATTTCTTTCGTTCAACGTTCTGACCGGAGCGATACAGGAAAGCGGCGCGCTCATTTATCCGCTGTATGTTCCGTCGTCGCTGATCGCTGCCTCGGACGGCGATATCGATGCTGAGATCGACCCGATGCGAACCCGATTTATGACGCTTACCTCGCGGTCCGAAGGCGAAGGCGCAAAACTTGCGGAAATTTCGGGCGGCATTTATTATCCGATCATGCGGCTTACTCAGATACAGGCGGCGTACGACGATATCGTGAAACAGCTTCGGACGTCGTATGCGGTGACGTTCCGTTCGAAGCTTGCCGATACTGGAAGCGGCGTGTCGCCGCGGCTGCACATCGGTACAAAACGGCCGGGAACACGCGTCATCATAAATTCGATAGAAACAGCCGAAAAATAGAAAGATGTCAGAGCCTTCCATTTTAAGCACGCTTTTCGATATGAACGAGCCGGAACCGATGACCGTCTCGGAACTGACCGCGCAGATAAAAGGCGATGTCGAACGCCGGTTTTCGAGTGTTTGGGTCGAAGGCGAGATCACGAATTTCTTTTCGGCGGCATCGGGACACTGGTATTTTACGCTGACGGACGGCGGTTCGATAATGAAAGCGGCGTGTTATAAAGGCCAGAATTACCGCATCAGATTTCAGCCTTTTGACGGATTAAGCGTTCGCGTTCGCGGCCGGCTTTCGCTTTACGAACCACGCGGAGAGATACAGCTTCTGGTCGAATCGCTAGAACCGGTCGGCGAAGGCGCGTTGACCGTCGCGTTCGAACAGATAAAGGCGAAGCTCGCAAAAGAAGGGCTCTTCGACATGGAACGGAAACGTCCGCTGCCGCTGTTCCCGCGAACGGTCGGCATCGTCACATCTCCTGACGGAGCTGCGTTTCACGACATTCGAAATGTACTGTCGCGGCGCGCGAGTTCGGTGAACATCATTCTGATACCGACGCGGGTTCAGGGCGAATTTGCCGCGCGTCAGATCGCCGATGCGATCGAAACGGCGTGCGATTTCAACGCCTCGGTTCCGCCCGAGCGATCCATCGACGTGCTGATCGTCGGCCGCGGCGGCGGTTCGGCCGAAGACCTCTGGGCGTTTAATGAAGAGGTCGTCGCGCGTGCGATCCGCGGTTCGAGCATTCCGGTAATTTCGGCGGTTGGGCACGAGATCGATCATTCGATATCGGATCTCGTCGCTGATCTTCGCGCACCGACGCCGTCGGCCGCCGCGGAGCTTGTCGCAAAAGCCGAAGCCGAGATCTGCACGCAGATCGAACATCACATTGGTTCGATAGCAAAGGCGGTCGAACGCCGTTTTCTGACCGCGCGTGCGGATCTGCAATCGCTTGCCGCATCGCCGGTTTTCGCCGATATTCCGCATCGTGTAACACGGCTTTCGCACAGAGCGTCGGAATTCGGAACGCGGCTCGAAACCGTTTCGCGCGAAAGCATCGGACGGCGTTCTGCCGTGCTGGAAACGGTGCTTCGGAAATTTTCGCCGGTCGGTCTTGCGGAAAAGGTCGGTTCACATAAAACACGGCTCGCGGTTTTGGACGGCAGATGCGATGCGGCCGCGTCGTCGTCGATCAAGGCTTTCGATCGGCAGTTGAACGTTAAAATGGCCGAACTCGGCGCGCTTTCGCCGCTGTCGGTACTTCAGCGGGGTTATTCGATAACGCAGCTTGAGGACGGAACGATCGTTCGCGATCGGGCGGCGGTGCACGCAGGTGAGCGGTTGAATATCCGCGTCGAAAAAGGAACGATAAAAGCAAAGGTTTTGGATGAGTAAGCGTTCGGGGCGAAAATTTTTGAAGTACCTTAGCGTCGCGATCCTGCTTGTGCTTTTTGCAGCAGCAGCGGCCGCATATTTTTATTGGCGAAATGTGCAGCACACACCGCAGTATTCGATCGCCATGGTCGTTGATGCCGCCCGCAGCGGCGATGATGAACGTTTTAACGAGCTAGTCGATATAGATTCGGTCGTGGATAATTTCGTTCCGCAGATCACGGCCAAAGCCGTCGAGCTTTACGGCCGCGGGCTTCCGCCGGAGGTTCTGTCGAAGGCCGAACTCGCGGCGGCTCCGTTCATTCCGGCGATAAAGGAAAAGGCGCGTGCCGAACTGCCGAAAGTGATAAAGGCGAAGACCAAACAGCTTGAGAACGTTCCGTTCGCCGCGCTTGTTTTCGGCGCCGACCGCTATTTGGATATACAGACCGACGGCGGACTGGCGACCGTAAAAAGCGTGCGGCCCGAAGATTCGTTCACATTAAAAATGCGGCGTGACGGCGAACGATGGGTTATCGTCGGGCTGACGGACGAGCAATTGGCACAGAGCATCGCACAGCGGATCGGCCAGGAACTGATGCGGCTTGCCGCGGCCGGAAACGATGCGGCGGGCAGTATTGACGGGATATTGAAAAGGCTAAATGATATATTGAACGAAAACAACGAAGAATTTTGACCGACCTTAATATGGAACAGACTTTCGAAGAATCACTTAACGAACTCGAACGCATCGTAAAACAGCTTGAGAACGGCGACCTTCCGCTCGAGGAAAGCCTAAAACTTTTCGAGCAGGGCATAAAACTTTCACGGCTTTGCAAGGAACGGCTGACGGCGGCCGAACGCCGCATCGAGGTTTTGATAAAAGACGGCCGCGGCGACCTGAACATCGCAACGCTCGAAACCGACGAAGAGTAACGCATACGGTTGAGGCACGGCGGTAAATTTGATTTAATAAAAGTTTGTTTTACGGATAAATTTTTGGACATATGAATAACGCATTTATCGAGTATCTGAACAAATTTTCAGAGGCCGAATGGCTTGACGCCGTCGAAACGCTTTTGCCGAGCATTCACGAGGTTGACCGGAACGCGACGCAGATCTGGTTTCGGTTCTATCCGCTGGAACTTTTCCGCTATCTGGAATCGGCCGAAGACAAGGAAGCGGCGATCGCGGAGATCGAGCTGCAGGGAAATTATCGGCTCGCGGATCAGATCGATTCGTCGCACCATTTTCTTTACGGGCACCGCTATTGGCCGGAGGTAAAAGCCGCCATCGAAAGCGAAGCCGCGTCGTTCTGCGAAACGCACATCAGCCTTGTCGATAAGATCACAGAGATCGCAAAGGCGGTATCGGAAAAGCTTAAGGTAAATTCATCGCTGCTGATCGGCATAACGGCCGCCGGTCTGATGACGCTTGTCCAAGCGGGCAGCGATGCGTTCCAAGCCGCTGCGGGAAAGGTCGAAAAACCGCACGGCCTGATGGCAAAATCGCCGGCCGCTATCGTTTCGGAACGCGCGAAAGACGACAGCCAGGGAATGCTTGGTTTCCTGAAAACGATCAACAAGAAATTTTCGATCATCTATGACGAAACGGCCGGTTCGGGCAGATTTCCCGTAATGAACGATCAGGAGATCACGAGTGCATCGGCCGAAGACCGCTCGCAAAATTGGCAGGAACGCGACAGCCGCTGCTGGAACGGCGTGATCCCGGTCGAATGCACAGCCGCCGCATGCGGCACATGCTGGATCGGTGTTATCGCCGGTGCCGAAAAGCTGAGCGACGTTGCACGGCGCGAGCGCCGCGCAATGAAAGTTTTCGGCTACGAACAGCCGGAAGACGACCGGCCGATACTTCGGCTCGCTTGCCAGGCAAAAGCACTCGGCAACGCAACGATCGTTATTCCGCCGTGGAACGCGAATTTTGGCAAAACCGTTTACGGCAATGTCGAAGAGATCGAACTCGATCCGGTAACGACATCGGCAAAACGCCTGCGCGAAACACTCGCGTCCGTCGGCCAGGGCGACGGCACCAAATCGAATTAGACATTTGCACCGGATATCGATCAGCCATTACTGCGGACTCTGAGACGAGTTCGCGGTAGTGGCTCTTTTTTCATTCGCCGGTTAATGATCGGAAATTCGCAGAACCGGTGGATCATAAGCTATACGCTCAGGCGCTTAACCGCCGTACAATGTTTGACGCTTTCGCTTGCTTTCGCCGAATGTTAGACTGTGCCATCGAATGCCGATATGTCCGACAGCAACCGCACATTTCTGAATCCGTATCTGCTGGTGATAATTGCCGCGGCTTTATGGAGCACCGGCGGTCTTTTTATAAAGGCTACGTCGTTCGATGCTTTTTCGGTGAACATGGGCAGGTCGTTCTTTGCGGCGGTCGTCGTTGCTGCGTTCACATATAAAAAAGGATTGAAGCCGGACGCGATCGTCTGGCTTAATTCATTTCTTTATGCGGCGACGCTCAGCTGTTATGTCTATGCGACGAAGAACACGACGGCAGCGAACGCGATCTTTCTGCAATACACGGCACCGATATACATTCTGATACTCGCGCCGTTCCTTTTGAGCGAAAAGTTTCGCTTTGGTGATATATTTACGGTCGCGGCGTGTTTGATCGGAATGTCGCTGTTCTTTTTCAGGCCGGGAGCCGCACAGCCGACCGCTCCGAATATTTTCGAAGGGAACATCGCCGCGCTCGCGTCGGGGTTATTCTTTGGGCTTTATTTTATTTTCTTACGCCATCGGCGTTCGACGCATCCGAACCCCGCGATATCGGTCTTTTATGGAAACTTGATCGTTGTTGTGATAATGCTTCCGTTCGTTATCGGCTCTCCGCCGACGAATGTTTCGTTCGCAGATGTAGGCGCGATTCTTTATCTCGGCATCTTTCAGATCGGCATCGCGTACATCTTTTTTACCAACGGATTGGCCGCCGGCGTTCGTACGATGGACGCGAGCATTATCGGTTTCATTGAACCGATGCTGAACCCGTTTTGGGTCTTCGTCATACTCGGCGAAACTCCGGGCAAATGGGCTTTGCTCGGCGGCGTAATAATACTTTTCACGGTCGGCATTCACACGCTCCGGCAATACCGCGCGACGCGGCCCGTTCTTTCCGCATAAAACTCGTAACGAATCGTTAACAAAATCGAAATAGTGTGATAAAGTTGGCTTATATCTAAGGCGGCCGGAATATTAGGCCTTTTTTTATTTCAATATATCGATAGACATGCGGATCTTGCGATCCGACAAACACAAAGCGGAGAACTACGGAAATGGCAACTGCTAACATACCGGAAAATATTAAAAACAAAGAACTTATTAGTTGGGTGACGGAAATGGTCGAACTCTGTCAGCCCGACAGCGTTTATTGGTGCGACGGATCTCAGGAAGAATACGACAGGCTTTGCAATGAGATGGTCGAAAGCGGAACCTTCATTCGGCTCAATGCCGAAAAGCGTCCGAACAGCTTTTTGGCGCGTTCGCATCCGTCGGATGTTGCACGTGTCGAAGACCGCACGTATATTTGCTCGCGCAGCAAAGGCGACGCCGGCCCGACGAACAACTGGATGGAACCGTCGGAAATGAAAGCCACGCTGCGGCCGAAATTCGAAGGTTCGATGAAAGGCCGAACGATGTACGTGATCCCGTTCTGCATGGGCCCGATCGGTTCGCCGATATCGCAGTTCGGCGTTCAGCTTACCGATTCGCCGTATGTCGTCACGAATATGAAGATCATGACGCGTATGGGCAAAAGGGCGATCGACGCTCTTGGCGAAGGAGTTTTCACGCACTGCCTTCATTCCGTAGGAATGCCGCTGGCCGAAGGCGAAGCCGATGTCGCCTGGCCGTGCTCACCCGATCCGAAGAACAAATACATCGTTCATTTTCCCGAAGAGAATATGATCTGGAGCTACGGTTCCGGTTACGGCGGAAACGCTTTGCTCGGCAAAAAATGCCTGGCGCTCCGCATCGCTTCGAACCTCGGCCGCAAACAGGGCTGGCTTGCCGAACATATGCTGATCGTCGGTGTTAAATCGCCGGACGGACAAAAAGATTATGTTTGCGCGGCGTTCCCGTCGGCATGCGGCAAAACGAACTTCGCAATGCTCGTTCCGCCCAAGGAATTTACCGACGAAGGCTGGGAGATCACGACTGTCGGCGACGACATCGCTTGGATCAAACCGGACGAGAACGGAAAACTTCACGCCATCAATCCGGAAGCCGGTTTCTTCGGCGTAGCACCGGGCACCAACTACAAAACGAATCCGAACGCAATGGAATCGATGAAGGAGAACACTATCTTCACGAACGTTGCGCTCACCGACGACGGCGATGTTTGGTGGGAAGGCATGGACGGCGAACCGCCGGCACACGCCATCGATTGGCAGGGAAATGATTGGACACCGGCTAGCGACAAAAAAGCCGCCCATCCGAATTCGCGGTTCACGGCGCCGATCGAACAATGCCCGGTCGCCGACGAAAACTTTGACAACCCGAACGGCGTTCCGGTTTCGGCATTTATGTTCGGCGGACGCCGCAACAGCGTTGTGCCGCTGGTTATGCAGTCATTCAACTGGACGTTCGGCGTATATGCCGCCGCGACGATGGGTTCGGAAATGACCGCCGCCGCCTTCGGCAATATCGGCGAAGTCCGCCGCGACCCGTTCGCGATGCTGCCTTTCTGCGGTTATCATATGGGCGATTATTTCGGACACTGGCTCGATTTTGGCCGCAACATTCCGAATCCGCCGCGCATCTTTTCGGTCAACTGGTTCCGCAAGGACGAAGAAGGGAACTTCATCTGGCCCGGTTACGGCCAGAACATGCGCATCCTGAAATGGATCATCGAACGTTCGCGCGGCAAAGCCGCCAGCGTCGAAACGCCGCTTGGTTGGATGCCGAAATATGAAGACATCGATTGGCGTGGATTGGATTTTTCGAAAGAGGATTTCGAAAAAGCAATGAGCCTGGACCGCGATATGTGGATCAAGGAGATCGCCATGCACGATGAGCTTTTCTTCAAACTCTATGACCGCCTGCCGAAGGAAATGACGTTCGTTCGCGAACTTCTGGTTTCGGCTCTGTGGCGTGCCCGCGAAGAAGGACTCGCGGCTCCGCGTCCGGAAGCTGAAGCCGCACCGAAAGCTGTCGGCAAAGCCGAATAGAGTTATTGCTTCTCTGACCAAGGCCCGGATGACCTCGATCGTCCGGGCCTTTTATTGGAGTCCTGTTCGGAGTCCAACCTTCAGGCGGCATTGTTTGGAGTTCCACCTTCAGGTGGGATTGTTTGGGGTTCCACTTTCAGGCGG
>CBFGSN010000013.1:0-27769 GCA_965651435.1 uncultured bacterium
ATTTCCTGAAAGGAACGTATTCGCGCGGGCACGAATGGTTGTTTGACGGCGGCGTCACGGTTGCCGCGAGTTCGTCGCCGCATTCGGTGCGGTTGCCTTACTCAAAAGAGGACGCCGTCGATCCGGAGGAGGCTCTTGTGGCGGCGGCTTCGTCGTGTCATATGATGACGTTCCTGTGGTTCGCGTCGCGCAAAGGCTTCACCGTCGCATCCTACACCGACGAAGCCGTTGGCGAGATGACGAAAAATCCGGACGGCAAAGAATTTATCTCAAAGATCACGCTCGATCCGCGTATCGAGTGGGCGGGCGACGCTCCCGATGCCGGACAGCTCGCCGAACTCCATCATTCCGCGCATGAAAACTGCTACATCGCAAACTCGATCCGGGCGGATGTCGTCGTGAAAGGCTGATCATTCGCCGCTGCCCGAACGAACGGACGAACGTTTTTCTATTTTCAAGTCGCGATAAAATCCTTCCGTTCCGCCAAAGCGTCCGCTAAATCGGACAACTTCGCTGCCTTGGAAAAATCCGCGGCCGTTCCGGTAAACCGCAAAGCGGCACGACGCGTCACCAAAGGCGACGGCCAGCATATTTTCCCAAACATAACCGATTCCCTTAGCCTCTTTTCCGTCGATCAGCCACATCGCGTCGTATTTTTCGCCGTTCTTTTTGATCGAAAGCGTTCCCGAATAATCGCTGCCCTCGACGCTGCGTCCGTACACGCCGAATTCGCCCTCGAAGCCTTCGCCGCTTTTTCGCGCAAGGCTTTCGCTGCCCGCGTTCTCGTTACGCAAAACGGCCGAGCTTCCTGCGACATTTTGCGGCCCGAAATTCCGATAAAACATCGTTCCGCAAACAGCGTCGCTTCCCGCTTCCGCAAACGTAACGCCGAGATAATTTCCCATGTAGACGGCCGTTCCGTCGAACTTCTTTCCGCCTTCGCTCCAGCTCACGCCGAACGTATTTCCCGTTTGGTCGAACGCAATGTCGAAACGCCCGCCTTTGCCTTCGCCGCCCGTCACATCCGCATCGTAAATGCCAGCGATCGCCGAAGCGGATGGCACATTATCGAACTGCGAACAGCCCAACGCCGCAAACACCAGCACCGCCGCCGCAAACACACCGCCGCAGATTTTGTCGAAGCCCCGCATAAAAAAATCATACCACGCGCAAAACAGTCGTCGGCTATGGCGCAACGATCTTTCTTCATGGCCGGAAGCCGACGAGCGCCACTGCACCGCCTAGAGGCGGAACTCCGAACGAACTATGTCCTTACCTTTGAGAGCAGAAATGCTCCGATAAGCGTGAAGATCAGGAGCGGAGCCCAAACGGCAATGACGGGAGCGAGGCTCCCATTGATGCCGAACTGTTCAAACACGGACATTACGCCCATGAATACGAGCCATAATGCAACGGCATAACCGACCGTGATCACTTTCCCTTTTCGTGTCAGCGACAGCGCGAACGGCGCGGTAAACAACGCGATAACCAGCGGTAAAAGGGGCGTCGAATATTTCTTTTCGAGAGCGACGGAAAACAGCCGGCGTTCGACCGAAGATTCGCTGCTCACTATCTGTTCGCGGGTTTCCGCTATCGACAAATGGCTCGGCTTTTTGCGAACCTCCGTAAAAGGATTTGCGTCCACCGCGAGGTTCCCGTTCCACTTTGTTTCCGAAGTTATCTGCCCGTCAGCCGAAATCGTTCGAACCTCGTACTGCCCCGGAAAATGCAGCCCGTTGTTATCCCAGACCGCTTCCGCAGCGTGGAACGTATGTTGCAGTTTTGTGTTATCTGCATCGAATTCAAATACGGTCAGATCGAAAACACGGCAAATTCCCCTGCACCCGACTGAGCGAAATGTCCCTTCCGGCCGTGAGGCCAGGTCGTTCGCAGCCGATTCGTTATCAGACGCAATAATATTTGCGGAATCCAAGACGAACGAGTATATCCTCCGATCTTCCGCAACCCACTGCCGCGCCCGCAGGTCTTTCACGATCCCGTTGTTCCGAAGCTGCGACCGAACCTCGTCCTGAACGCGGTTCGTATACGGCGAAAGCCTGTCCTGTACCTGCCAGTTGAAAACGCCGAGCAGCAGCATCGCGATAAAGCACGGCATCAGCAAGCGGTAAACGCTCTGCCCGGCAGACGTCCACGTGACGATCTCGTTCTGTCTCGATTTCACGACATATGTCGCTAGCACGGCGACCATCGCCGACGACGGCGCAAGCTGGATGTATATGAACGGCAGCAGAAACAAAAGATACTTAAGCAGCAGAAAGATGCCGCCGTCGATCGTGCCGGCAAATTTCCAAAGCTCGAACGCCGTGAAGATGAGGAACACCGCGACCAGAAAGCTGAGCGTGATGACGAAATATTTTGCGAGATCGAAAAGCAGATCAAGGTCGCGGAGTCCGGTCGTTAGATCGACCAGAATGTTCCGGCGCTGAACGGAATTCGCGCGTCGCCGTTCGATCCGTGAAGCAATGTTTTTGGGCAATTCCGTCAAAATTCCGGGAAGCGAAAAACGTCCGCCGTAATTAAAGAAAATAAGTATGAGTGCGCTTAGGCCAAGCGGCATAATGCTGCCGGCTAGTATGCCGATCTTCCCTGTTCGGGCGAGCTGTTCGCCGAGAAATGCCAGAAGATAATAGCCGATCAGCGTCAGCAAACCGACGACAATTCCAAAACCGCGGCCGCGCGAGCTGAACCGCAGGATCATCGCCGTCCCGAGCAGACAGAAGATCAATGGCGTCACCGAAAGCAGCAGCCGACGCTGCCACAGGATCTCGGCTTCGATCCTTTCCTTCCCGGAACTTTGCCCGGCGAATTCCGCAAGCTCGCTTAAACCAAGCTCTTCGGCGGACGGCTGCGAGTTCGCGAGCTTTTCGATCAGCTCACCCCGCCGCGTTTGTATAGCAAAGCGCAACTCGCTTACATTTTCAGACGAAAACCGCGTTTTGCCGGTTTCGTTCGTGAATGTGGAAACGATCGCGTCGTTCAGAACAAGCTCCGATTTCTCGTCCGTAGAATCGATGCGTCCGCTCGTTGACGTTATCAGACGCACAATTCCCGAATCCGGCACTTCGCTGTAAACGAAGATGTTCTTCCAGGAACCGGTTTGCGGATCGCCGCCTTTTACATAGATCGTGTAGCCATTGACCTCGGTATTAAAAACGCCCGGTTCGATCGGCGATTCGAGTTTGTAAATAGCGGTTTGAAGCGCAACCACGCGGACCAGCCTCGCCGCGAACGGTACCCCGTAGAGATTTATCAGGAACGCAAGCACAGACAGCATTATCCCGAGCACAAAGATCGGCGCCGTTATCTGAATATTCGAAACGCCTGCGGCGCGGATCGCCGTCAGTTCGTTATCGGTCTGCATTTTGGTCAGGCCGATGATCACACCGACGAGCACCGCCATCGGGCAGGTGAACGCGATAACGTTCGGGATGAGAGCAAAGGTGAGCTGCCAGACAAGCGTTGAGGGAATATTCGCGCTGAAAAAGATGTCCGCGAAGCGCCCGGCCTGCTGAACGAAAAGCACGACGCTGAGCAATATCCACGCGAAGATAAAATACGGCAGGATCGCAAAGATCAGGTACCGCGAAATTTTGGCACCGATCTTCATCTTGCCTCGCCCCCGGAATATGCCGCGGCTCCCAGTTCCGGTTCGCGGCCGATGACGCGTGAAATAACACGTCGCAAGAGGATCGAAAGTTCGTTCAGGCCTGATTCGCGGCCTTTTGACCAAACGGCGAGATCGGTCGGCGACAGGCGTTGGATCATCGCGAAAACTTCCCTGACCGAATTTTCGAGCGGCGATGCGGGCTGGCGGCCGATGCAGTTTTCGCACGTCAGCAAAATACCGCTCGTGATGAACGCCGTTAAACCATCGATCGGTTTTCGGCACTCGCTGCAATGTCTCCAATCCGGCAGGTAACCGCCGAGCCGCAGCAACCAAAGCTCGAAATATACACGATATGCGAGGAACGATGTGCTGTCAGCCGCGGCCGAATCGATACACGCCGACACCATTCGATAAAGCGTTTCATCGGCATCGTGCGGCGGTGAAAACGCCGTGAGAAGGTCGGCAATGTATGAAAAAGTGTTAAGAAATTCGGGGTCGCCGGCCTGTTCGAACACGGAACGAAGCAATTCAGCGTTCTGTATGGACACTAGCTCGTGCTCTTCTTTCTGGAAAAATTCGATGTTGACGACCGAATAAGGCTCCAGCGTGCTGCCGAATTTGCTGTTCAGGCGTTTGGCTCCTTTTGCGACGCCGCGAACCAAGCCGTATCGACGCGTAAAGAAAACAACGATACGGTCCGCCTCAGCAAGGGCGTAAGTTTTCAGAATTATGCTTTCGCTTTCGAGTAAGGGCATTTTTCACAAGCGGCGGGCAGGATCTTGTAAGAGCTCACCACGGAATAAAGTAGAGCACCCACGCGAGGACGAGGCTTATAGCCACGAACTGAAGGAACATTCGGCCGGCATACCAAAGGCGTTCTTTTGTCGTGCCGCCGCCGAATACGCCGAAACACACGGAAATGAATAATGCAAAAAGAAGAAGGTATATAAAATGTATCATTTCTTCCTCCCGTAAAAGATGTCGAGAGCGTCCAAAACCGCCAAAACATTCAGCAATCCCGCTATCTCCATCATTCTGCCGCCGTATTCAAAGGTCGCACGGGCAGCAACACCCGGTGAATCGATCGTGCCTATAAAGTAACCGACCACGGCTCCAAGCCCATTTCCCAGCTTTGCAAAAAGATTGAGCAGATAAAGCAATCCGCCGTCGGCAAACGCAAAGCCGGGATAATGCGCTCCGCCGCTCACGACCGCGACAATGAACATAACCCAGATGGTTATGGCCAAGATCAGCCCGCGTTTTGTCCTTTTTTGTACTAAATGCCCGGCTCCGGGAAATGCCCATGCAAGAAAGCCGACCGCTACAGGATTTTCCATCAATTATTCCTCAAAATTCGATCTCAACCGATACATTAATTGTCGATTTTCGACATCCCGAAAGTAGTTCACATATTCGCCGTAATTCTTGTATCTAATATCTTTATACAAAACATTGAGCTAATTTATTAAGTTAATGCCACATCGCAACATTTCTTCAAGTGTCTTCGCACTAGATACACCTAAGCTCAGAATACAAACTACTTATCATCGGACGCAGCGGCGATAAACCGTTCGAAAATACCCCGCGATAATTCGTCGTCGCGCCAACCGAGTTCAGGATGCCACTGAACGCCCAAAACGAACCGCGTTTCGTCCGTTCCTTCGATGCATTCTATTATACCGTCGTTTGCATATGCCGTCGGAACCAATCCATCACCGACCGTTTTCACGGCCTGATGATGGTGCGAATTTACATAAACCTTGCCCGAAGGTTCGATCTCGGTCAAACAGTCCTCAAGAATGCCCGACGCCTCACATTTTATCTCGTGCGACGGGCGTTCAAGCGGTTTGCCCTGTTCGTGCTTTATCGCGTTCGGCACCTGCGATTCGATGTCCTGATAGAGCGAACCGCCGCGAAAAACGTTCAAAGCCTGCATTCCGAAACATATCGCAAGAACCGGCAAGCGGCGTTCTTCGGCAATTTGAAGCATTATTCGGTCGGTCGCGTCCTTTTCCGGTATCACGCGCCCGAGTTTCGGATGCGGATCTTCGCCGAACAAAGCCGGATCGACGTCCGTATCGCTGCCCGGAAACAAGATGCCGTCGAGCGTGGCTCCGAGTTTTCCCAAATGATCAGCGTTCGGGATAAGCGGTATCATCACCGGAATACCGCCGAAAGCGGCGACAGCCTCGCTGTAATCGCGGCCGAGATAAAAACGACGCGTTTCAAGCTCCAAACGCATTGTGATACCGATGATCGGTGCACGTGCCATAAGTCTCGTTTTATGTTCAAACAATTTCAGTACACTGTCAATTTGAGCATTTGAAATTAAACACTTATGATTTAATTTTATGCGATACCCGTCAGATGAAAGACCGATACGTTCGACGACCGTCCTGCTCGTCCGCCGCAACGACGAAGTTGCGATGGCAGGCGACGGCCAAGTGACGCTCGGCGAAACGGTAATAAAAGGAAGTGCGCGAAAGATTCGGCGGCTGCACGGCGGCGATGTCATCACGGGCTTTGCCGGAGCGACCGCGGATGCATTTTCGCTTTTGGCCCGTTTCGAAGCAAAGCTGGAACAATATCAGGGACAGCTCGAACGTTCGGCGATCGAATTGAGCAAAGATTGGCGCACCGACAAATATCTGCGGCATCTGGAAGCTTTACTGA
This sequence comes from uncultured bacterium, assembly GCA_965651435.1. Lineage (GTDB taxonomy): Bacteria > Acidobacteriota > Blastocatellia > Pyrinomonadales > Pyrinomonadaceae > OLB17. The sequence continues at coordinate 6,302 of CBFGSN010000013.1, forward strand.
TCGTCGCGGATAAAAAAGACGCTTTCCTTATCTCCGGCAAAGGCGATGTCATTTCGTCCGACGACGGATTGCTGGCGGTCGGTTCGGGCAGCATGTACGCTATGGCGGCGGCCCGGGCATTGATGGCTCATACCGAATTGAGAGCCCGCGAGATAGCGGCCGAATCGTTGCGAATAGCGGCCGATATCTGCATTTATACGAATTCGAATATCGTGATAGAGGAATTATAGTTTGAGATGGTGATACAGCTAGGCGGAGAAACGGCCGAAGCCGGCGAACGGCGGGAACTTGACGACCTGACGCCGCGACAGATAGTCGAAGCTCTGGATAAATACGTTGTCGGACAGACGGCGGCAAAAAAAGCCGTCGCGGTAGCATTGCGCAATCGTATCCGCCGACAGAAGCTTCCGCCCGAGATCGCCGCGGACGTACTGCCGAAAAATATTATGATGATCGGTTCGACCGGCGTCGGCAAAACCGAGATAGCACGGCGGCTTGCCCGCATCTCAAATTCGCCGTTCATCAAGATCGAAGCATCGAAATTCACAGAGGTCGGCTATGTCGGCCGCGACGTCGAAAGCATGGTTCGCGAATTGGTCGAAGTTGCTGTTGAGATGACAAAGCAGGCGGCATTCGACGATGTTCGTTCCACGGCGGAATTTAACGTCGAAGAGAAACTTCTGGACATTCTTTTTCCGCCGTCAAGCTATTCGTTCGACGAAACGGCGATCGCCGACAGCACTGCCGATACAAAGAACCGCACACGCGAAAAGCTTCGTGAACAAATGCGACGCGGTGAATTGGACGACCGAACGGTAGAGGTCGAAACACAGGACCGTTCGAATACGGGCCTCGAATTCGTCGGAGCACAGGGAATGGAAGAGATGGGCGTGAACATCAAAGATATGTTCGGCAATCTCTTTCCGACCAAGACCGTCCGGCGAAAAGTTAAAGTAAAGGATGCACGCGAATATCTGCTCCGCGACGAACAGGAACGCCTGATCGATATGGAACAGATCACGCGTTCGGCCATTCAAAAGGCTGAGAATTCGGGCATAATCTTTTTGGATGAGATAGACAAGATCGCGGGACGCGAGGCCGGCGGAAACCCTAATGTATCACGTGAAGGTGTACAGCGTGACCTTCTACCGATAGTTGAAGGAACGAACGTGAACACCCGTCACGGCATGGTCAACACGGAACATATTCTGTTCGTCGCCGCCGGAGCATTTCACGTCGCAAAGCCCGCCGACCTGATCCCGGAACTGCAGGGGCGCTTTCCGATCCGCGTTGAACTCGAATCTTTAACGATCGACGACCTTAAGCGCATCTTGACGCAGCCGAAGAATTCGCTGATAAAACAATATCAGGCTTTGTTAGGAACAGAGGGAATCGAGCTTGTTTTCACTGATGATGCGATAACGACGCTCGCGGAAATGACCGCGGGTATGAATAGTTCGACCGAAAATATCGGCGCCCGGCGGCTTCATACGCTGCTTGAAAAACTTCTCGAAGAGATCAGCTTCCGCGGAGCTGAACTCGAGGAAAAACGTCAGGTCATCGACAGCGAATATGTCGAAAAGCGGCTCGAAGACCTTATCGAAGATACGGACCTTCGACAGTATATACTTTAAGGACATATTCACTTTAAGCACTTTGATATCGCAACCGTCTTTAACGCTTAAGATGCGTAACATGCATAACCCGCTTAACTGCTTAAAATTTTCGGCTAAGCACGTAAAGCAGATCAAACGCTTGGTCTGCTTAACCGCTTTAACTGTCGCCGTGGCCTCAGGTTTAAGCTGTGGAAAACGCAAACCGCCGCTGCCGCCGATCGAAAGAGTTCCGCAGCGCGCGGAAATGAACGGATTCCAGCGAGGCCGCAGCATTCTGCTTTCGTGGAAAATGCCGGCTCGAAATGCGGCCGACGACGACGTTCTTCACATCGAACGCATCGACGTTTACCGGCTAGCCGAACCGCTGACTTCCCCGCTTAATCTGACCGAAGCCGAATTCTCTTCGCGCGCGGTCGTTATCGCATCGATCCCGGTCGATGACGACGATTTCGCATTCAAGATAATGTCGTATTCGGATGAGCTTGAATTCGCGACGCAGCCCGTTCGCCTTCGTTATGCGGTTCGTTTCGTGAATAGCTCCGGCCAGCGTGCCGCGTTCTCTAATTTTTTGGTCGTCGAACCGGCGGCCGGCATTGCCGATAATCCGAGCGAACTGAAACTTGCCCCATCGCAGGAAGCGATCAAACTTGATTGGACGGCGCCGGCAGCGAACGTTGACGGAACGACGCCCGTGAACCTGATCGGCTACAATGTTTACCGGTCCGAAGACAAGAACAAACCGGCCCGGCTTTTGAACGAAACGCCGATATCGGCGACGAATTACGACGACATTTTCTTCGACTTCGACAAAACGTATTTCTATTTCGTCCGCGCCGTTTCGATAGGTACGAACGCGGAACCGGTCGAAAGCGGCGAAACCGAGATCGTCGAAATTACGCCGAAAGACACTTTTGCGCCGAAAGCTCCTGAAGGCCTGACGGTCGCGGCTTCGACGAACAGCGTCGCGATATTTTTTGCGGTAAATACGGAGAACGACATCGCGGGCTACGCGGTGTATCGTTCCGAAAACAATGATCTTCCGCTTGGCGAATGGCAGAAGCTGACCCCGGAACTTATTAAAACAAATACATTCCAGGACACGACCGCCGAAAACGGCAGGCGGTATTTTTACTATGTAACGGCGACCGACCTTCGCGGCAACGTCAGCGAACCGTCGGAGGTCGTTTCGGAAACACCGCGATGATCGGGTGAAAAAAAACATTATGAAACTTTGCAGATATAGTGCGAACGGGCGGCTCGGCATCGGCATTGTCGAGGGTGATGAGATCTGGGAATGCGACACCGAGCTGAATAAGACCGATGTTCTTTGGTACAAGGATGAGATCCAGATGCTTGCTCCGGCAGCTCCGTCAAAGGTCGTTTGTGTCGGTCGAAACTACGCCGACCACGCGAAAGAACTCGGCAATCCGATGCCCGCGGCACCGCTTCTTTTCTTAAAGGCTCCGTCCGCGATCATCGCCAGCGGCCAGCCGATCCGTATTCCCGAACAATCTGAGCAGGTGGAACACGAAGGCGAACTCGCCGTCGTCATCGGCGCCGCCGTCAAAGATATCTCCGACGACGACGATCCGCTTCGTTACGTGCTCGGCTACACCTGTTTGAACGACGTGACGGCGCGTGACGTCCAGCGTGCGGATGTTCAGTTCACACGCGGGAAATCCTTCGACACCTTCTGTCCGATCGGCCCGGTTCTGGAAACCGAATTGGATGTTTCCGACATCAGCGTCACCGTCGCGGTCAACGGCACGATCAAACAGGACGGACGCACGTCGCAAATGGCGTTTTCGGTTCCCTATTTGATCAGGTATATTTCGCGGCAGATGACGCTGGCGGCCGGGGACGTGATCGCGACCGGAACACCGGCCGGCGTGTCGAAGCTTTCCGCCGGCGACGTCTGCGAAGTAACGATCGAAGGCATCGGTACGCTTTCGAATCCGGTCGTCGGACGCTAAAAAAATTGCGGAGCTTTGTATCCGCCGAACAATGGCTTAAGATTTAAATATAAACGGAACGGACGGACAAAATTATGAAATTCTTTATTGATACCGCAAGCCTTAGCGAAATAAAAGAGGCAAATGAAATGGGCCTGATCGACGGCGTAACGACGAATCCTTCGCTGGTCGCAAAAGAAGGCGACGTCGATTTTAAGGAACACATCGCCAAGATCTGTGAGATCGTGAAGGGCGATGTTTCCGCCGAAGTTACGGCTCTGGACACCGAAGGAATGTTGAAAGAAGGCCGCGAACTCGCGAAGATCGCACCGAATGTCGTGATCAAATGTCCGCTGACGATGGACGGCCTGAAAGCAACGCGGGCATTTCGCGAAGAAGGAACCAAGGTCAACGTGACGCTCTGCTTTTCGGCTTCGCAGGCTCTGCTTGCCGCCAAAGCCGGAGCAAGCTACATCTCGCCATTCATCGGCCGTTTGGATGACATTTCGATGAACGGAATGCAGCTGATAACCGACATTCTGCAGATCTACGGCAACTACGGTTTCGAAACCGAGGTGCTTGCCGCTTCGATCCGCCACCCGATGCACGTCGTCGATTGTGCTTTAGCCGGAGCCGACGTCGCCACCATTCCCTTTAAGGTAATTAAACAGCTCGCGTCGCATCCGCTGACCGACAAAGGGCTCGACGCTTTCCTTTCGGATTGGAAAAAAAGCGGAAGATAGAAAATAAGAAAACGGCTTTCGAACGAAGGCCGTTTTTTTTAATACCTTTGAAACTAATAATGAATAATGTTCAATGTAAAATGTCTAATTAGACATTAAACATTAGGAATTACTCATTAACTCAAAACCTACTCCGAGACCAATTCTATTATGTCTTTGCGAAGGTCTTGAGCTTCGAAGTTGTTCTCGAGCGCTTTTGAGAAAGCCTCATTAAAGCTTTCGTCCGTATTTTTCATATCAACGATCTCCGCAGTTTTAGCGGAAAGGGCTGACACTTCGTCGTCCGAAAAGCCATCGCGACGAGCGAACATCTCATCGATCTCTACGATCAGTTCCGAAAATCGCCGCAGCCAATCGAAATCCTTGTTCTCAATAAGCAGCGTTAAGAACGATGCCGGCGTGACCGGTCCGTTCTTGATCTCGTGAACGTCGCGGGCCTGATCGACAAGCGATTTATGCAGTTTCAGCAATAGGTTACGCGAGCCTTTAAGCACTTCGGTTTTGTTCATAAAGAAATGATACACCATCGATTAAATTAAAAATAGCCGGCGTGGTTTTGTTTATTAGCAGGCTAATGATAATTTATTAGCAAGCTAATTAACATTGATTCGCAGGCTATTAAACATTTAACAGCCGCGAAACATTTCGCTTAAACTTCGTCCGCTTAAGGATAAAATTGAAATGAATTTCGAAGGCTCCGGCGCATATCTTCTCTCAAAAATTACGATCGCTCACCGCAATCTGCTCGAACGTCACCTTCACGAGGTCGGCCTGCACAGCGGCCAGGTGTTCGTGCTTTTCGAGCTTTGGAAAAAAGACGGTCAGCGGCAGATAGACCTTTCGGAAAACGTAAGGCTTGCCCCGCCGACGGTGAACAAGATCCTTACCGGACTTCTCGACCTCGGTTTGGTTACACGAAATCGGTACGAAGACGATGGCCGCTCCGTGCGGATATTTTTGACCGACGAAGGAAAAGAGATCCGCCGTGACATCGAGGCAGTGTGGGACATCATCGAAGAACGAACGATGGCGGCTCTCACCGACACCGAGCAGCTCGTTTTTCGACAACTTCTGACGAAACTTATCGAATATCAGGACGCGGGCGACGAAGAAGGATTATAATAAAAGAAAACGGAGGCGACGATGAAAATTATTCTTGCAACCGACGGAACCAAAGAAAGTGATTCCGCGCTTGAGATGCTGAAAACGCTGAACATCGCGGACGGCGATTCGATATTGATCGTCAGCGTGATCGACCTTGCCCTGCCGCTCGCCATCGATATATACGGAGGCTATCTGCCGGACACCACCGACCTGGAAACGGCGGCGCGGACGCATTCCGAAAAGACGCTGAAGAGCTGTGCCGAAGCACTCGCCGATCAATTGAAAGGCCGCGATGTTTCCATAACCTCGGAGCTTTTGTTCGGTTCGCCGGACAGCCGTATCGTCGAGGTCGCGGAAAAGACAGGCGCCGATCTGATCGTTATGGGTTCGCACGGCTACAACGCATGGGAACGTTTGCTGCTCGGGTCGGTGTCGAATTCGGTGGTGCATCATGCGCCGTGCTCGGTGCTCGTCGTACGTAAACGAAAGGCTGCGGAATAGGCATGAGCGAACCGCAAACGATAACGGTGAACGCCCGCAAATACGACGGTTCTATTCACCGTTCATGGCAAGCCGCGCTCGTCCGGCAAACGAGCGAACTTTTTGAGCTCGACGGTGTTTTCACGGAAACGATCGTTCACGGAGACCTCGGAACGATTGCCGCCGGCACGCATTCGCATGAATATTATTGGCTGGACAAATGCTTTAGCGTTTTCGTTTTTACTGAACCGGACGGAACGCTGCGTAACTATTATTGCAACATAAATTTGCCGCCGAAACTGACCGGCGAGGTGCTCGATTACATTGATCTGGACATTGATGTACTGGTGGCGGCGGATCTTTCGTACCGCATTTTGGACCGCGAGGAATACGAAGAGAATGCAGAAAAATACGGATATCCGGATGAGGTTTCGGCAAAGGTCGAAGCGGCTTTGGCAGAGCTGAAGCAAATGATCGCGGGCCGCGAATTCCCTTTTAACGCGGCTGCGACGGCTGGATCCGTATGACGTAAGAACAGATCGCGACGGCCATTCCGGGCGTGACCGCGATCTTTTGATTCGACGGAATTTCCCTGTTTCCGATCATAGCCGCGTTGCGGCCTTCGTTCACGATCCAATACTGCCCTTTTCCGTCGGTCGAAAGCGTCAGGTGACGTCGGCTGATCTCCGGATCGCCGGCGAGCGTGATATCGACCGGCTTCGAACGCGAACCGCGGCCGATGGTCGTTTCGTATTTGTAGATCGGCACGACGTTTTGGCGGACATTGTTCAGCCATATTTCGAGTTTGAATAATTCCGTCGGCCGGCTGCGGACGTTCGTGAGTATCTCGCCGTCCTGCGGCGGCGTCGGCACCGCTTTCTGAATAACGGTCGCCGGAGCCGAAACCGGCGGACGATAGTTAGCCTCGCCCGGAATGTTCGCTGATTCCTGCGTCTTTTTCGGCGGCGTGTAGCGAACGGTCGGTTCCGCCGGGCCAATATTGTCCCGGGTTTGCGGCCGCTGCGGGGTGGGCGGCTGGTTCAAAGCAGCCGGCCGGGCAAGAACGCCGGTCTTGTTGGTCGTCGAATCTTCCCAACTGTGCTGAACGCGTATATCACCTTTCTCGAGCGTTCCGTCAACGCGCAGTTCGATGACGAACGAACGCGTTTCCAACTTTTTGCGTCCGGCGATCTCTTTTGCGCGTTCGGCGAGTATGTGATAAAGCCCCTGCTGAAGCCCGCGGCGTTTTACGCCCTGCCATTCCTTGTCGTCCTCATCCGAAAGAAAGATCGTGTATTCGCTTGGGATTATGGTCGTTCCCTGCGGCAGCGGAACCATCTCGCGCTGCATCACGGTTTCGACCGCGCGTGCGATCTTTACGATGAATTCTTCAGCCTGGCTGCGCGGTTTTACCTGCGCGTCGCGTGCCGCTTCTTCGAGCACAAGCTCCGCAGTTTCACCGTCGATCCATCTTCTGACTTTATCGAGAACGCTCACTTAAATACCTTGTCTCCCCATCAATTGCTGTCGATGTCTATGTACCGGCCGTTGACCCAGCCCGTATCGGACGTGGGCGGCGGGTCGCGTTCGCGGCCTTGTTCTATTATATCTATCCGATACCAATTGTCCTGCTCGCCGAGTATCCTAACGCGCGAATCTTTTGTCACGACGCCGATCGGGTCCTGTCTGACGCTTGGTTCCGGACGCAGATTTATATCCGTGTTGGCACGTCCGGTTTGCGCACGCAGTGAGCGGAACGTGTCCGAAAGAATATTCGAATGCGTAAAATAATAATGCGTCCCGTACAATAATCCTACAAAAATGCCGAAGAGCAAAACTGCCGCCGCCGCCGTTCGCAAAAGCTTTCGCAGTTTTCCGCCCGAACTTTTCCGCGCTCCTTCGACCGGAACGACGAACGCACCATCGCCATCGATCGTATCAGGCGGCATCGAGGGCTGTTCCGGGATCATCACGCCGCCGTTCCGAACCGGATCTTCACGTATTACATCAAGCGGCATATCAACCGCTTTCTTTTCAGCAATTAACGGATGTTTTGCTCGTAGATCACGCGAGGTGTCGAAACGCGGTTTTGTGGGCGTAAGCGGCGAATAGCCTTTCGCCACATGTGGCTGCGGCAGCGGATTGAATTTCGCCCGAACCTGTGTTATCGCCTCGCCCGTTAACACCATGCCGCGGACACCCGCGAGGTCGTCCCAGAGATCATCGACCGTCTGATGGCGTTTGTTTATGTCGTCGTCGGTTGCTTTTCGCAGAACGCGAAGAAAGTCATCCGCCCAATTTTCATCGCGGACGGTTATCGGGAGTTCGCTGATCGTGTTGTTCGCGTATGCCCGTGGAGCTTCGGACGTCATAAGCGTATAAAGCGTTTTCGCAAGCGAATAAATGTCCGCCGCAGGCGTAAGTTCCGAAGCTAAAGCATTACCTGAACCCGCATAAAGCGGACTATGTTCCGGCGGTGCGTAAATATTTGTACCTACACGGGTTATCGGTGCATCAGATAGGTGTATGCGGGCGACGCCGAAATCCGCGATCTTTACCGTTTCGCGGTCCTTCGTCAGCAGCAGGTTCTGCGGTTTGATGTCGCGATGTATGACGCCGTGGCGGTGAGCATGGCGGAGCCCGGCGCAAACCTGTTCCAGATATTTGACCGCAGCCTGCGGGTCTAGCCAACCGGCACGCGTCGCCTGTTGAAGGTCGCCGCCGGCCATATATTCCAGCACGAGGTAATGGAACATCATGCCATTCAGGTCGCGTGCCGTGCCGTGGCCGAGCCGGCTGATGATATTCGGGTGCCGGACGCGGTCGAGCGCGACGGCTTCGTTTTGAAAATTTTCGACGAGTGTGCGTTCGAGGTCGGCGTCCAGGTCGTCCTGCAAAAAGACATTGAGAGCTTTGATGACGACGATGCGGTGCGGCGATTGTCGCGCGAAGGTGTCTTCGGCCGTAAAGATCTCAGCATAGCTGCCGCGGCTTAAACGCTGCTTCACGTCGTATCTTCGATCCAGCCTGCAATTTTCAAGGGACAGTTCGCGCATCTTTCACTTTCAATACGATATTATAAGTGCAAAGTTCGCGAAAGCACATTCCGAATTCCAAATTCCAGATCCCGAATTTTCGGAACACATACCATTAAACCGGAAGACGAAGATGAACGGAGAACAGAAAAAAGCCGCCCGTTTTCGCGAGCGGCCAGTTTATCGAGGCTTTCCCGGTCGAACTATTCGTTCGTCCTAAGGAAACCGGTTGTCTGAATGTACTGGAAGAACGGCGTTCCCGGAGGAAGACGCGTCGGATCCAAGAACGTGCTGTCGAACACCCAGTTACGATAAGGCGGATCATAAACCGTGTCGCAGCATTTGAACGAACCATTGTTATTTCGCGAATTGAAAAGGTTGATCAGCGAACCCGAATAGTTCAAATACTCACCTGTCCAACGTTCAAGAAACCGTTTGAAGTTATGAACACCACCGTTCAATCGCGGCGAAATTCCGCCCTGATTCGGCGAAGCTTCCTTCGAAGCGATCGTGTCGCCGGATATCATTGCGAAGCGGATCGTTGTATCCGATGCGAGTCTTCCGCCTTCATCATACGGCGACCGGAAGCTCTTGGCATCGTTCCACGCATTTGAAAGGATCGTCACGCCATCGGCAACGATCGATGCGGGGATATGCGTCGCGGTTCCCTGCGGCCGATAGTTTTCGGAAGGCGTGTTTCCGGTCGAAGGAACACTGGTGACGTGAGTCGCGTTGTAATTCCCCAGAATGTAGATGCCGTTTTCGGATGAAACGGTCAACCCTCTCGTATTGCTTGGTGTCGTCGAATCGTAAATGCCCGGAATGACCGTGCCATTGATCAGGCGAACACCGCGGCGATAGTAGCGATGATCGACAACCGCAGCAAGATCCGGCGAGATAGTATTAGAATTATATCGCTCAGCTTCAGTGCCGTATCGATAATTGAGTTCACCGTCGCCGTTTACGTCTTCACCTTTCTGCAGGTTTCCGTCGTTGCCGTATCCGGAACCATAAATGTCTTCCATGTCGAATTCGCCGTCGAAATCATAATCGCCGCGGCGGTCCGAAACATAAAGGACCCATCCGTCGCGCGACGGTATGTCATTTCTGGTTAATCCAACTCCGCCGTTTTCTACGGCAAATGGCGTGTCGACCGGGAAAAGGCCGTCGTAATCGCCGCGAAGAAAACGTCGAAGGTTTGCCATATCGATATCGACCATGCTCATTACGCCGTTGCGCGTGAGTCTGTCTTGATCGTAATAATATGTCGAACTTCTGGCATCGTAGTGCTCACCCTCGCGCGTATCGAAGATCTGGATCGGGAAAGGAACGATCGCGTAGTTATCAGAGGTATGTTTCAGATGCGCATACCGTTCGTTGTTCGTTGTTCCACCCGTGTGATCCCAATCGCCGTTCGTACAGCCCGATGTGCAGCCCGCATTGACTTCGGACTGCGAGGCGCTGGTATATCGTCGGACATAGTTATAGCCGCCGTAAGAGGAAGTATAGGAAAGGTACGGCGATGAGTCGCCATCGTCGTCCTCTATCTCGCCTCCGGGAATCGCGAAACGCTGGATCTTTATGATCGAACGCGAATCTGGACAAGTCGATGCCGTTCGCGGCGACGTATCCAACTGGTTGCTGCTGGGCGATGTTGGTGATCCGTTATCCGCGTTTATACAGGCCGGAGCGTCAACATTAAGTGCCGACGGTGCCGGTTCCGTCATTCCGAGAGCAAGAATATCCGCGGTGATATCCTGTGTGATGATATTTCCGGTAGTGTCGTCGGTGCGTACCGTTTCAACCTTGATCCAGGTCTGTTGTTTGCTTCCATCGGATTGGTTCACGTTCATATACAAACGTTCGCCGTTGACCCATGTTGACTGGTAGGCGTTTAGCGCCCCGCCGACAACATTCCTCATCGTTTTCGGACGGTAGCCGCGGGCGCGTTCGGAAAGTGTTGATGCGGTCAGGTTTGGCTCCGCACCCGAACCGTCAAATTTACCGTCAAGCCTGATACCGCACGGCCCCGAGATCGGATCCGTCCCGGTGCCGCTTGCGCATCCCGGAAGTTTCGCCTTACTATCCGCAAGGCTGATCCGAATACCGGTCTTATTGGCGAATCTCTCCGCCTTCATGATGTCATTGTCCGCGGTTGCGGCAGTGACGGGCAGCAGACTGAAACTCGGATATGTGGTCGTAGCCCATAGATCACCGCCATCTCCGTCGGCAACTGCTTTTCCGCGTTTGATCATTTCGATCAGATCGGTATTCGCACCGACCTTGAGCGGCAGATTAAGCGGATCGACATTCGCCTGCAAGTTGCCATCGAATTTCGAACTTTGTGACAGCCAATTCGGATTAAGCCTGCTTTGAGGAAGATCCGGATCGCTCGCAAAAACATTCGGTGTGCCGTTCAAAACACTGCCTTCGTTGCGTCTTAAAAGCTGATTGTCGCCCGAAGCATCCTTGATCCATGTTTTATCGTAATAATCGTCATCGTATCCGTTTCGCCAGCTTTCCGTGATTATGTGACCTGCCGCAGTCACGCGTGAATCGAAATAAACCCCTTCTGAGCCTGGCGAAAGAAAGAAGTGACGGTTGGAATGTACGCGGCCGCCAAAGCTGAATCTGGGCGGACGAAAAAGTTCGAGATCGTCATCGTAAAAGATACCGAACTGAAAGATCGGAACGCGATTATTAAGAATATTTCGCGTTAGCTGAACCTGGACGCCGTTCGGGTCGGTCACTGTTTCGCGCAAACGCCAATTGTCGCGGATCGCGTACAATCCGGCAAAAGCTTTGTCCGTCAGGACGACCGGTGTACTATCCGAGGTTTGATCAAGTTCCGGCTCGAATGTATAAATACCGCCTTGCGTTGTCGAAAGCCCGGGGACGTCAGGGCTGCGAACTTTATCTTTGTCGGCTTCGGTCGGATTTAGCTTCGTTTCGAAGATCTTGTTAAAGTTCCTCGTCATATATTCCAAGCCGCCCTGCGCGGCATAGAACGTTCGGCTTTCCGCAGCTTCGTTGCCGACCGCAACGGCTTCGGCCGATGTTCGGCGAAGCGCGATAGCGACAAAAACACTTATCAGTGCCAATACGAATAGGGCGATAACAATGGCCGATCCCTGCTCGCCCGATCTTTTTGCAGCATTCTCTGAAATATTCTGCGAGTTTACTGATCTCATATTTCCCTCATACATAAACACTAATTAGCGTCGTATCCAAGATTCCTTGTGCTGAATGTCGTTGACATTGTCACGTTTGCCGGTTCGCCCGTTGCGTCCGTGTCATATGAACGTGCCGTGATCGTGTACCTGACCTGACGAATGGCTGCGAGATTGATCTCGTCTTCGGTCGGACTGTCGGTCAGCGTCCCGTCGTCCATTACATACTGGATCTGAAAATCCGAAACCCCGTAAACCAGCGGTTCATCGACATAACCGTTCGTCAGGTCCGCCGATGCTCGGTTGCCGAATTCCCTTCGGATAAGCGTTCCGTCTTCGGTAACAAAGAACGTGATCATGAAAACGCGGAACATCGTTGCCGGCGTCGTGATCTTTCGAAGGTTGCCGTAAGTGCCGGTCTTATTCAGATTAAGAATGTCGCCGTTCGCGAACTGAACCTTATCGATCCCGCTCAACCCGGTAACGACGCCGATCGTCGAACCGGTATTGCCGACAACCAGAAATACATCGTTCACACGGCATTCGTCGTTTTCTCCGGTGACCGGTACGATCTCATCAATGCCGTCCGTCGTGGTCGCTGCGTTGATGTTAAGCGGTTTCGAAAATCCGCTCTTATCGTTAAACGACGAATCCTTATAGAGGAATGTGACCTGATCGGTCTTAGCATTAGGTGTCGGATTTAGATCGTTTGGACGAAGCTGGTTTCCAGTTATGATCGGCGGCATCGTATCACGTGAGCTATTCGAATCCGGCGGTGTCTCAAGCAGCGTCGAAACGCGAAGATCCGGCAGCACGACCGTGCTCCGCAGCGGATATGCGAACCCGGCGTTGTATGTATCGCGGCCAAGCAAATTCATTGCGAAACGCAGCGATTTGTGCAGCGGCACCTGCTGATTTATTGTGGTTCGGCTCTTCTGCGCGATCTGCATAACGCCGAATATCGTGCCCGTTACAACCAGAAAGATAACCAACGAAACCAGAAGTTCGATAAGCGAAAACCCTCGTTCGCCCGTCGTTCCGCCGCATTCCATAATTTTTTGTGTATGGATCTTTTTCATATCACTCCGCCTATTGACTCAGGGAATAATCGGTCAGGATCGTTCGGACCCGTTCTTCCTGACGAACGGTGCCGACGAAATAACGAACCACGACATCGACCTGCCGCATTCTGACCTCATATAAATTCGACGGTGGATCACAGTTTGCCGACGGCCTGTCCGGATCGCAAAGATCGGTGATCGTGATCTCGCGTTCGAATCCCGGAACGACCGGTCCATCGTCATCCGGCGTTCCGATCACCTGATCAAATCCGGCATTTTCATGAACTTCGTGCGGGCCGTTTATGAAAACGCCGTGAAACGTGCCTTCCGTATCGGGGTTCGTGCCGATGTTGCCTACGGAGATCCACCCAAGCCACTGCTGGTCGGTTTCCTTCACCGACATGATCGATTCCATCGTGGAATTGAGTATCTGGCGGGCACGAAGCTGCTGATCCTGGCCGCGAGCCTGCAGGATCGAACCCGATATCGCGGCGAGCAATGCAAGAATACCGACGGTGAGGATCACGAGTGCGATCATCACGTCGATGTATGAGAAACCGTCTTCCGATCGGATTTTTCTTTTTGCCGACATAAGCATTCTATTGAAACGGTACGAACTTGGTCCCGTTGTATTTCCAATATCTGAGGCCTCCGGTTCCGCCGAAAAGCGTCAAAGCTCTGACTTCGCCAAAGGTACGTGCATCGGGGCTTCCGGACGATTTCGGAGGCCATATGTAAATATTTGCGCTGACGGGCGCATTGCCCGCTGTTACAACAGATCCGTTGCTCTGAAAACGAGCCGCCCATACATTATGGCCATTGACCGTGTCCGACCCGCGTTTGTGGCCAAGCCCGTCTGTCGCAAAGACCGCATCGTTCAGTGTCGGCGGTGTCGGCTTGCCAACGGTCGAAGGCGCCGTATCTACACGGACCTCGGCCGGATTGTAAAGCGGTATCGATTTGACGAGCGTGTCCGGGTCGGTGCCATTCTCATCGATGATAAGCATGGCGTTGTCCGTCAGATCGATCTCGAAACGAAATGTCCGCCGACGCGTCAGAGCCATCTGTTTCGCCTCCTGCATAAGATCGATCATCTTGAGCGCCTGATCCTCGGACTGATATTTCTGCGTATAGCTGTACAGGTAAGGAATAGATATCGCGGTCAGAATGATCAGGACCGCAACCACCATCAAAAGTTCTGTTACGGAAAAACCGCCTTCGCGCCTGATACGGAACGGGTATTCAATATTATTCATCGGATTTTTGCGGATGACCTGCATTTTACCGGGGTTCGCTGATCTGAAATGTTCGTGCCAAGCGGCCGTTCGGGTGAAATGAAGCGGTCGCCTAAAAGATTACCCACTGGAAAGAAACGTCAAAGCAATAACGTTTTCCAAAAAGATTTTACATTGTTGAAACGTAAAAAGCAACAATTTTATTCGCGTTGTTTTGGTTCGGCCTTTCGGCTAAAATCTCTTAGACCGAAATTTTGCCGAAAGCAGATGACCGAAAAAAGCACACCGCAAAAGAGTTCCCGTTCAGCCGACTGGTTCGTTCAGGGCGTGCTGACGAAGATCGGTGACACGTTCGACCGTCTGACGGGCCGCGGCTGGAAACCGTCGAGCAGCCTGGCGACAAGCGAACTTGCCGAACGGCTCAAAGCGCTTTTGGACGCTCAAGTGCGGATCGAATCCGACGGCCGCAAATTCGTGCCGCATAACATAAGGCTTCGGATGCAGTGGGATAAGTTTTCGGACGATAAAACGGATCCGATGAAGAAACTCGAGGCACAGCTCCTTACCGCCGCCGTAGATCATATAAACGATAAGCATTATTATACTTACGCTCCGCTCGACCTCCAGGCAAAAGCCGACTACTTTACCGAAGGTGTTCGGTTGAACGTAAGTTTTGACCTCGCGTCGGACGAAGATGTCGGCGAGCTTGCGGTCGCTCTTCCGGGTACGGAAGCAGAGGCGAAAGAATCGCAAGAAAAGGATTCGATCGAAGTTCATACGACCGCAGCGTTTACCTTGGACGGCGAACCGGTCGTGAAAAACCTGCATTTTATCAGCGGCCGAAGAATAAGTATCGGACGCACAAAAGAAAACGACCTTGCCATCGGCGAAGCAAGTATTTCGAAGTATCACGCATCCATCGTTCTGGAGGCCGGACCACGGTATTTCATTGCCGATACGGGCTCCACGAACGGAACTTTCATTAACGGCGAGCGTATGTCGTATGGTAGATCAGTGAGGCTAAGGTCGTCGGATGTGGTGCGTTTCGGCAACGTCGAGGTCAATTTTGATCTCAAAGCGGCTCCGGTCGTGAATCGTCCGGAACCGAATACAGAAATTCTCCCCGAAATGCCGAACGTGACGACGATCGGCGATATGCAGTTCAGCACGCGGGAAACTTTGGACGACAGTTTCGCAGAAAGTGTTCCCGCCGAACCGCCGGAGAATTCGGAAACGACACAATAAATGCTGTTGCTTTTTCTATTGCAGATCGATTGGGACAAGTTCCGGCCCGAAAATCTTTTCGGCGGACAGGTTCTGGAGCGCACGCCGGCCGGACTTTCCATCTTTTATCTGATCGCCGTTGGCATCCTTCTCGGCTTTCTGCTGCTGACCTTCTTCGATAACTTTTCGCGGCCCAAATTCCCTTTCGAACGGAATCTTCCCAAAGAAGTTCGCCAAAAACTAACGACAACGATCGCCAACCGAAGCCTGCGAATATGGCAATTCGTGTTTATTGTGATCGCGGCTTCCGTGTTCGGCTTTCAGGTTTACTGGACATATTTTGCGGACGAAGCGAACGAACAATTTCAGGCGCTCGCGTATAAAGATCTGCGAAACCGACGAGCTGCGGCCGCCAGCCTTCGCGGATGGATGCTCGACCGCACGGGTAAGCTCCCGAACGCACTCGCGTATTACAAGCTCGACAGCGAAAACGACATAGAACGGGCATATTCGCTCGAACGCGAAATGGCTCATCTGCTCGGCACCGAACGTGGCACGCCGGGACTTGAACGCACGCTCTATCCGACAAAATTCAAGCAGAAGCCCGAGGCATGGGAAGTTCTAACGCGCATAAAGCGGCCCGAAGACGAACAAAAAGACGTTCGTGTGACGATCGACCACGACCTGCAGGCGTACCTTGCACGCGAGCTAGACGGCAAGAAAGGCGCGATCGTCGTGCTGAATCCGCAAACCGGCGACGTTCTCGGAATGTTTTCGAACCCAACGTTCGACCTGAACGAGGCGCAATCGCTGTCGAATTATCTGGAACTCGAAGGCAACAAACGGGATAAACCGCTGCTGAACCGTGCGACGCGCGAATTCTATGTTCCGGGTTCGACATTCAAAACATTCACAGCGATAGCAGCGTTTCGCGCAGGCAAACAAAATTCGATGTTCCCGAGTTATCCCGGCGGTTTTAAGCCGACCCGCGGTTCGCGGCCGATCGTTGACGCGACGCAGAAACTACATCCGGACGGAAGCGTCACCGGCGTGTGCGACGGCGGATGCGGCGAAAAGAACATTATGTTCGCCTATAAGGTTTCGAGCAATCAATATTTCGCCCAGCTTGCGGTTGAACTCGGCCGCGAACGGATGCGCGAAACGGCCCAATTGCTCGGCATCGCACCGGTCGATACACCCGGCGAAGCATTGATGCAGCGGTTCTTTCCGAATATCTTCAATACCTCGAATCCGGAGATCGCGAACGCTTTGGCTCCCCAGCAATCGACGCTCGTAACCGGTAGCGATATCTCACTTTACGACCTCGGAATTGAAGGAATGGGTCAAGGTTACGCAGGCCAAATGACACCGCTGCAGATGGCAATGATCGCGTCCGTCCCGGCAAATATGGAAGGCAAACTGATGAAGCTCCGGATCGAAGCCGACCAGCCGCCGGCCGCATTCTCACAGCCGCTGTCGCCGCAGCAGGCCGCCGCCATCCGCGAAATAATGTCCACCGTTACCGAAGAACCCGGTGGAACCGGAACCGTCATTTCGAGCAAGCTGAGCGGAACCGGCATCCGCACCGGCGGAAAGACGGGCACGGCGGAAAAACAAGCTCCGGTTTATGACGAAAAGACCGGACGGCTAAAAACTGTAAAGAAACGCCGCAAGAACGACAAGGGCGAATGGGAAGATTACAACGCGCCGATGATGTACGAACGCACAGACAGTTGGTTCATTGCGATCGCTCCGATCGAAAGACCGCAGCTCGCGATCGCCGTCGTCGTCGAAGGAGGAGGTTACGGAGCACGAACCGCGGCTCCGATCGCCGCGAACGTCATATTAAAGGCACGCGAGTTAGGACTTTTGGGCGATAAATATACGCCCAAAAATGTGAAAAAGGGAAAAAGCGGAAAGGCGAAAAAGTAAGCCTTATAGTAGAGAGGATGAGGTCGAAGGGACGAGCCGGGCTAAAAACTAAAGCTAACAGCTGATAGCTGGAGAATTACTCCAAAGTCCAACGCCCAAAGTCCCAAAGCCAAAAACCAAATTTTGAAAAACAGAACGTCATCACATTTTTTCATACTCGTACTGATCGTAGTCGTAACGGCGGCGTCGCACTATTCCATCTATTACGGCGGGCTTATTCGCGGGTTTGAAACATCGTACGTTACGGCGGTCCGGAATATCGGACTCCTTGCGCTGCTTGCTGTTCTGCCTATTTTCCTAAAGAAATTCTTTAAGTTTCGCGGCAACTGGACGCTCTATACAACGGCTGTTCTTTTATTCTCGATCGGGCTGACAGTGCAGTACCGTCTTTTCACTGATCCCGAATATATTTCGCGAAAGGACAAGGCCGCCGCGCGCGAAGCGAAGATCAAAACGCTTCAGATGCATTACATCCAGGAAAACTACACGGCCGATAAAAAGGCGATGATGGGCTTGCCGGCAACTCCGCCGTCACCCGTCGATCTTTCGGCCGAAACACCTCGGCCCGCGGAAGATACAACAAGTGAGGTTTTACTTTCAGGCAAAACAATGAATCCTTTGCTTGGAATACTTGGAATGATCGCCGCGCTGCTGTTGATGTCGCGTGAGAAAATACTTGAACTTTTACAGCGCAACGGTTTTCTAATAGTCATTCTGACACTCGGGCCGCTTTTTGTCGCCGCGGTAACGTCACGTGCCGGAAAATCGATCGGCAACATGACTCCGTGGGAACCTTCGAAAATTCCCTTCCTGATCGGTTTTGCGGCCGTATTGGCGGTGCTCTATAAAAATCTGGCGCGAACCTATTGGGGTTTGCCGCGCGCAAAAGACGTCGTCCCGCTCGTTTTTATGGCGGTTCTGCCGTTCGTACCGTTCTTTGTGCTGAAGGATTTCGGCCAAATGATGGTTTTCAGCGCGGTTTATGTAACACTTTACCTTATTGCCGTCCGGCGCTTTACCCAGCGGTTCGTACTTATCGGCAGCGTTGTGCTGATCGTCAGTATTTTAGTCGTCGGAGCGCTGCCGGTTTCGACGCAGGACAGAATTCCACTGCTGCCAACGCTTGCTCGCCCCGTAAAGTCCGTTCTTCCCGACCGCATTCAGCAACGTTTCCATCTTTGGCTGGATGGTTTCGACCCACCGTCGCCGGAAACCTCCTGGTGGAAGGACGATTACGACAGCTATTATAAAAAGCTTGTCGAAAGAGATCCGGACTTGCCGAAAATGATCGAAGAAGACCCGGGGCTGCAGCGAACGATCAACGTTGACGCGTGGTTCGATATACTCGCATTCCAGCCCGCTCAGGCGACATTTGGCATCGCTTCGGGCGGAACCACGGGCCGCGGGCTCGGGCTTGGATATCCGGAACTTATACCCGTCGCGGATTCCGATTATATTTTCGCCGCGCTGGCCGAAGAACTTGGACTTTTCGGCGGATTGTTGCTAATCTTTGCGCTGATCGTCTTTGTAAGTGCAGGCGTTAGAACGGCTTTGGACGCCCGCGACATGTTCAGCAAACTTTGTTCGATCGGCCTTGTCGCCTTTATCGGATTTCAGGCCCTGGTCAATATCGGCGGCATAACGCGCGCTTTGCCGATGACCGGTATCACGCTTCCGTTCGTAAGCCACGGCGGTTTTTCGCTGATAACGAGCTTTGTAATGCTCGGAATGCTGCTCGCCTTTTCCCACAGAAATGCCGTTGACAGAACGAACGGAACGGCAAATGAATTACCTTAGATAAGTTATCGTAAATATAAGTAGTTACAAACTTTATCGATGTCGGAGATCATCAAATGGTAAATAACTTTCAATTCGTGTCCGCGTCGGTTAGCGACCGCGGACTCAGCGAAAAAAGGCCCGAGAACGAAGATTCGTTCCTCGAACTTCCGGAACAAGGCATTTTCGCGGTCGCGGATGGTGTAGGCGGAGCCCAAGCCGGCGATGTCGCCTCGCAAATGGCGATGGAGATCCTTGCCGAAGCCTTTGTAAACAAGGCCGAAGGCGACGCCGAAGAGATCCTGCGGCTGGCGATAACAAGGGCGAACACGGCGATACATCAAATGTCGCGCGATCTGCCGCAACTGAATTCAATGGCCACGACGATAGTAGCCCTTCATCTGAACGGGAACATCGCGACGATCGCTCACGTCGGCGATTCGCGGCTTTACCGGCTTGACAGCAATGCCCGGCTGCTGCGTGAAACAGATGATCATTCCGTCGTAGAAGAAGAGGTTCGTGCCGGCCGCATGACGCCGGAACAGGCCGCAAATCACCCGAGCCGCAACGTCATCAGCCGTGCGCTCGGAGCCGAAGAAACCGTCGATATCGACCTGAAAACTATTATGTTCGACGCGGGTTCTGCGTTTCTGCTCTGTTCTGATGGCATTACGCGACACGTCGATGACGCCGAAATAAACCAGCTTTTGGCATCAGACGCCGAGCCCGCTTCGATCTGCGATTCGCTAAAGGAGCTTTGCTATAGTCGTGGAGCGGAAGATAACCTAACCGCCGTGATCGTCAAAATTCCGGCAGATACATCGGCTGTTGCTGAGCACGAATCAGCTTACGCAAATACTTTAAGTGATACATCGGAAACACCTGATCTAGAAGAAGTTACCGTTGCAGCCGTACGGTCGCCCTTTGATTCGGTCGTCGAGGAAGAACACGCGGCCGATGGCCCGGACGAAGTTGATGTCGCCGAAGATTATTCGTCCTCAAGCATGACGATACCGGCTCAGGATGAGCCTGCACGCGACCCGGAACCGGCGTTCATTTCGGATACCGAAGAAAAACAAGGCTCATCCGTTTTCGGAAAAGCGCTGGCCGGACTTGCTTTGCTGCTGCTCGGAGTTCTGATCGGCTACGCTGCGGGCTTGCTGTTCAAAAAGACTCCCGAACCCGTTCAGGATATGCCGGTCATAACGGATGTAAAGACAGTAAAAGAAGAACTTACGAGTTTCGAAGACGGTCGCAGGCTGGTGGATAAAGATCCGGCCGCGTATCTTGCCTCACGAGCGACGGCGAACCCCGAAACACCGGAAGATTACTTCCTGCTGGGACGTGCGAATCTTCTGGCCGGAAAGAATTGGGAAGCGAAGAAGGCATTCGAGGAAGCCCGGAACCGTTTTGCCCAGGCAGATCCGCTGAACGCTAAGGTGATGGCGATCGAAACAGCGATGGCATTGTCGATAATAAACAGCGGCCCGGCGTCCGAAACATTTACGAAGGAAATGACGGCGATCGGTGAAAAGGCCGCCGCCGAAGCCGCGAATACGAATATCAATTCGGCTGCTACGGCGAACGCGAACTCGAACGGTGCGGCCCCCGCGGCGGATACAAATTCTGCGGCGGATTCGGTGCAGTAATGCTACGGCCGAGCGGCCGCAAACATAATAATACCTGCGGAAACGGCGAGATTTAGGCTTTCTACGCCGTTTTTCATTTGGATCTTTATCACTTCGTCAACGAGTGAAAGCTCGGCGTCATCCAGGCCGTGTGCTTCCGATCCGAAAACGATCATGCGCCGCTTTTGCGGGTCTATATCCGTATAGTTTTTGTCGGCTTTTATATCAGCGGCGGTCACGGTCATTCCGCTGTTCCTCGCAGATCGGACGGCCACTGCCAATTCGACGTTCTCTACGACCGAAATGCGAAGCGCCGCGCCCATCGAGGCCCGCAGGGCTTTCGGCGAAAACGCATCCGCCGAACCTTCGGTCAGGATCACGGCATCGACGCCCGCCGCCTCTGCTGTACGCAATATCGAACCGACATTCGATGGGTCGCCGGCCTGTTTGAGCAGGACGACGAGATGTTTGCGGAGCACATCGTTCAATGCGGGAGCCGCGGGCCGTTCGGC
>CBFGSN010000014.1:0-27731 GCA_965651435.1 uncultured bacterium
CCGCCGGCAGATGAACCGGCGAAGGAAGCTCCGCCCGCAGAAGACGTTCCGGCCGAAGACAAGCCGGAAGCACCGGCCGAAGCGGCAGAGGATGCGCAGGATCAGAAAGAGCATGAGCAGGATGCGGGTTCGGAAGAAGCGGACCAGCATGCCGAAGGCTCCGAAGACGCCGAAAAGGCGGAATAGTTGAAAAGTTTCGTTCCGTAAATTGCGGAACAAAAGGCCGTACTCAAGGAAAACGAGCGAAGCAGTATGTCAGGCTGCTTTGCGGCTCGGACAAAGCAGAAAGGTGATGCAGCCCGTTCTGAAGCGTCCCATGGGTTCTGCGGCTGACACACAAAAGCCCGCATTGCAAAAAACTTTGCGGATATAAGGAAAATAAGAAGAACCCGATCGGAGGATCAATATAAAATCATGGCAGTTACAAAAGACGAAGTAGTTGAATTTTTGAAAGGTATGTCGCTTCTCGAAGCGTCAGAACTCGTTAAAGAACTCGAAGAAGTATTTGGTGTATCGGCTGCGGCAGCGGCTGCACCGATGATGATGGCGGCTCCGGCCGGCGGCGACGCTCCGGCGGCAGAAGAGAAAGACTCGTTCGACGTCATTCTTACATCGGCCGGCGGCAACAAAGTTCCGGTCATTAAGGCCGTTCGTGAAGTTGTCAGCGGACTCGGACTCAAGGAAGCCAAAGACCTCGTTGACGGCGCTCCGAAACCGCTGAAGGAAGGCGTTTCGAAAGCAGAAGCCGAAGAGATCAAGGCCAAATTGACCGAAGCCGGCGCGACCGTCGAAGTCAAATAACTTTAGATGAACAATCGTTTCGGCCCGCCGTGTTTTGGAAGCAACGCGCGGCGGGTTGAAACCGTCAAAATTTCCTGATATTCTAAACGGCAGGCGATTTTTACGGGTTTATGTAAGTATTGGGCCGTTTTTTAGAATGAGCATCGGTAAAAACCGCATGCTTTAGGGGTTATAAGAACGAGTGTTCTCGTTATTTATTGGAGCGTTGGTGTCTTTTTCGGCCCGCTCGGGAAAACTTAGCAGATACGATAACTGCTGAAACAGCGGTCAGGGCATATTATGCCTTGGGCCGCATTTGCCGTCTTTATCGGCGAATATAGCCTTTATCATTTTGCAATTTAAGAATCCTAGCAGTTACGAACGGATAAATCAACCGGTTTTTTCTTTGAACGCTATTTAATCATATGATCAATAATCCGCTACAAAATAATGCACACGGTTTGGGAAAGCGAACGAGCATGTCGCCCGAACGCGTGGATTTTTCGAAGATCCACACGACGGCGCGCATCCCGAACCTCATTGAGGTGCAGCGCGAATCCTACGAGCGGTTCCTGCAGATGGATCTGATCCCGGAGGAGCGCCGCAACATCGGGCTTCAGGCGGTCTTTTCCTCGATCTTTCCGGTTTCGGATTTTCGCGAAACTGCGACGCTCGAATTCGTTGAATATCAGATCGGGAACTGGCAGTGTAAGTGCGGCAATCTCGAAGGCCTCGAACACCTTCGCGCAAATTGTAAGAACTGCGGTTCGAAGATAAAGGTCGATCCGTTCAATCCGGCCGAAGTTCTCTGCGGAAACTGCGGCACGTTCAACGCCGTTCGGCCGAAGCTTTGTCCGAACTGCGGCGAACCGGTCGGGCTCAAACACAAGCACGACCAGCAGGAATGCCAGGAACGCGGTATGTCGTTCAGCGTTCCGCTGAAGGTCAAGATCCGGCTGACGGTTTTTGACAAAGATCCGGACACGAACGTAGCGACCATTCGCGATATCAAGGAAGAAGACGTTTTCTTTGGCGAAATTCCGCTGATGACCGATAACGGAACGTTCATTATCAATGGAACGGAGCGTGTTATCGTTTCGCAGCTTCACCGCAGCCCCGGCGTTTTCTTTAAGGGAGATCACGACGAATTTCTCGCGAAGATCATTCCATACCGGGGTTCGTGGGTCGAATTCGAATACGACCAGAAGGGAATCCTTCATGCACGGCTCGGCAAACGCAAGATCGTCGCGACGATATTCCTGCGTGCTCTTGGGCTTTGGCTCAGCCCGCAGATCGATATGAAAACGATCTCTGACGATATTCTCGAAGAGGTCGTGAAAGGAGCCGAATATACCGACGGCGATATCATCAAACTTTTTTACACGATCGACACGGCCTCCGCCGAAAAAGGCAAGCTGTTCGTAAAGGTTAAGAAAGAAGGCGATACGCATCTTGTCGGAATGCGTGCGGAAGAGGACATAAAGGACAAAAAAGAGGACATCGTCCGTGTCGGCAAAAAGATCACGCGTTCGGCGATCGCCGATCTGCGTTCGATGAAGGTTGATAAGGTCGAGGTCGCTGCCGCCGATTTTGAAGGCGCTTTTGCGGTCGATGACGTCATCAATACCGAAACCGGCGAAGTCCTGCTCGAAGCAAACACCGAAATAACCGCGGCAAAGCTTCAGCAGCTTGCCGAGGAGGGCGTCGCCGAATTTGCGGTATTTTTCCCGAAACGCGACGTCATCGGCGAAGTTATAACGAACACGCTGAAAAAGGACACGATCACGAAACCGGTCGATGCGCTTCTTGAAATTTACAGAAAGATGCGTCCCGGCGATCCGCCGACCGTTCCGACGGCTTATCACCTGCTCGAAGGAATGTTCTTTGACGAACGCCGTTTCGATCTTTCGCGCGTCGGCCGTCTGAAGTTCAATATCAAGATGGGACGCCCGGCCGATGACCGTGCCGATAACCCGCTATTGCAGGCGACGGATTTCATCGAGGTCGTGAACTACCTTTTGCGGATGAAACGCGACAGCGAGAATTATTATCAGGACGACATCGATCACCTCGGCAACCGCCGCGTGCGTGCCGTAGGCGAACTGCTCGAAAATCAGTTCCGCATCGGCCTGGAACGCATGGAACGCGCGATCAAGGAAAAAATGTCGATCCAGCAGGATATGTACACGACGATGCCGCGCGACCTGGTGAACGCAAAACCGGTCACGGCGGCGGTTCGCGAGTTTTTCGGTTCGTCGCAGCTTTCGCAGTTCATGGACCAAACGAATCCGCTGTCGGAGATCACGCACAAACGCCGCCTTTCGGCTCTTGGGCCGGGCGGGCTTTCGCGTGAACGCGCCGGGTTTGAGGTTCGCGACGTGCATCCGACACACTACGGACGCATCTGCCCGATCGAAACGCCTGAAGGCCCGAACATCGGCCTGATCTCGTCGCTTTCGTGTTTTGCGCGGATCAATGAGTTCGGCTTTATCGAATCGCCCTACAGAAAGGTCGAGGACGGACGCGTTATCGAATACGTTCTGATCAGCAACGGCGGTGATACAAAATTCAAGCCGGGCGAACACGTTCCGCTTGAGGATGTCGAAAAGGCAAATAAAAAGGCGGCGAAAGACGGCGGCAAGGAAGCCGAATTCGAACCGTATCCTTTTTATCTGACCGCTTGGGAAGAAGATAAATACATCATCGGCCAGGCGAATATCGAACTCGATAAGAAAGGCAACATCGTCAACGAGCGCGTTGCCGCCCGTGAAAAGGGCGAATTTATCACTGCCGACCGCGACAACATCCAGTATATGGACGTTTCGCCGAAACAGCTTGTTTCGGTCGCGGCTTCGCTTATTCCGTTCCTTGAGAACGACGACGCGAACCGTGCTTTGATGGGTTCGAACATGCAGCGTCAATCGGTGCCACTGCTTCGTGCCGAATCGCCCTATGTCGGTACCGGCATGGAGCAGATCGCGGCTCACGATTCGGGCGCGGTCGTCATCGCAAAACGAAACGGCGTCGTCGATTATGTCGATTCGGAACGCATTATCGTAAAAGCCGACCACCGCGTTGACGGCACGATCTCACGCGAGGTTACGGCGGACATCTATTCGCTCGTTAAATTCAAACGATCGAATCAGAACACCTGCATCAACCAGCGGCCGATCGTACAGGTCGGCGAACGCGTGACGAAAGGCCAGGTGATCGCCGACGGACCGTGTACCGACCGCGGCGAGCTCGCACTCGGACGAAACGTTCTGGTGGCATTTATGCCGTGGCGCGGTTACAACTTTGAGGACGCGATCCTCGTTTCCGAAAAACTCGTTAAGGAAGACTACTATACGTCGATCCATATCGAGGAGCTCGAGATCGAAGCCCGCGACACAAAGCTCGGACCCGAAGAGATCACGCGCGATATCCCGAACATCGGCGAAAATATGCTTCGCGACCTGGATGAATCGGGCATTATCCGCATCGGTGCTCAGGTAAAACCGGGTTCGATCCTGGTCGGAAAAGTTACGCCGAAAGGCGAAACGCAGCTCACTGCGGAAGAAAAGCTTCTGCGTGCGATCTTCGGCGAAAAAGCCGGCGACGTTAAGGACGCTTCGCTCACGTGCCCGCCGGGAATTGACGGAACGGTCGTTGACGTTCAGGTCTTTACGCGTAAGGGCCAGGACAAGGACGAACGCTCGCTTAATATCGAGGGAATGGAAGAAGACGACCTTCGCCGCGACCTCGAAGACGAGATCCGCATTCTGCAGGAACAGCGTGACGAACGCATCTTTGAACTTTTTGACGGCCGCAAGCTGAATAAAGACCTGATGGACGGAAAAGAGGTCGTGTTCAAAAAAGGCACGACGCTTCACCGTAAAGACCTGAAGGATATCGACCTAAAAATACTCAAAAAGGCTGATGTCGCTTCCGGCAAGATCGATATTCCGGCGGAGATCAAGGAATATGAACAGCGCACGAACCGCCAGATAAATATCCTCAGCGATATTTACGAGGAAAAGATCACGAAGCTCAAACAGGGAGACGAACTCCCGCCGGGCGTGATCAAGATGGTCAAGGTTTTTGTCGCGATGAAGCGCAAACTTTCGGTCGGCGACAAAATGGCCGGACGCCACGGTAACAAGGGTGTTATCGCACGTATTCTGCCGGAAGAAGATATGCCGTACCTGCCGGACGGAACTCCGGTCGAGATCGTGCTGAATCCGCTCGGTGTGCCGTCGCGTATGAACGTCGGACAGATCCTGGAAACGCACCTCGGCTGGGCCGCACGCGTGCTTGGCCTGCATTTCGCCACGCCTGTTTTCGACGGCGCGAGCGAAGTGGAGATCAAGGAATACATCGGCAAAGCGAACGGGGTTTTCGATGAACTCGATATTCCGAATTCGGTCGGCCCATCGGGCAAAACGCGTCTTTATGACGGTTTGACCGGCGAACAGTTCGAGCAGAAAGTGACCGTTGGTTACATTTATATGCTCAAACTCTCGCACCTTGTTGACGACAAGATCCACGCACGTTCGATCGGGCCGTACAGCCTTATCACGCAGCAGCCGCTTGGCGGTAAAGCCCAGTTCGGCGGACAGCGTTTCGGCGAAATGGAGGTTTGGGCGCTCGAAGCATACGGCGCGGCCCACATCCTGCAGGAACTGCTGACGTGCAAATCGGATGACGTCGCCGGACGTTCGAAGATATACGAAACGATCGTTAAAGGCGTTTCGAACTTCGAACCGGGAATTCCGGAATCGTTCAACGTGCTTGTCCGCGAGCTACAGTCGCTTTGTTTGGATGTCGAACTCATCACGGAAGATGAGATCAATCCTGAGGAAGTAGCTGCCGGAGTGGATACGCTGGTAGGTGTTGATTAATGGGTCTTCGGCCTTGGGCCTTCGGTCTTTGGATCGTCGGCCCATAGCCGCTTAAGGAAATGTCGGACCGCAGAAAAAGCGGATGTCCGAAGACCAAAAGCCTAAGACCAAAGGCCGATCCGAAAGGGTCGAAAAATGGAGAAATAATGTTTCGATTTAATAACGAAAGCAAGACACAACTGACCACAAATTATGAGGCGATCCGCATCAGCCTCGCTTCGCCGGAAAAGATCCGGTCGTGGTCGCACGGCGAAGTGACGAAGCCGGAAACGATCAATTACCGAACGTTCAAACCGGAACGCGACGGGCTTTTCTGTGCCCGCATTTTCGGTCCCGTGTCGGATTGGGAATGTCTCTGCGGCAAGTACAAACGCATGAAGCACCGCGGCGTTATCTGCGACAAATGCGGCGTCGAGGTTACGCAAAGCAAGGTCCGCCGCGAACGGCTCGGCCACATCGAACTCGCCAGCCCGTGTTCGCATGTGTGGTTCTTTAAGGGACTGCCGTCGCGCATCGGCCATTTGCTCGACATCACGCTTCGCGATCTGGAAAAGATCCTTTATTTCGAAACGTATATCGTTATCGACGAAGGCGATGTTCCTGATCTGAAGAAAAAAGATCTGCTCACGGACGAACGCTATCGCGAATTGATGCGCGATCATCCGAATCAGTTCGTCGCGAAAATGGGCGCCGAAGCGATCAAGGAACTTTTGATGACGATCGATATCGACGAACTTGTCGATGATCTTCGCATCAAGATGCGCGAAGAAACGTCGCAACAGAAAAAGCTGAAATATTCGAAGCGGTTAAAGGTTTCGACGTCGTTCGCGCGTTCGGGCAACAAACCCGAATGGATGATCCTGGACGTAATTCCGGTAATTCCGCCGGAACTTCGCCCGCTGGTACCGCTGGACGGCGGACGTTTTGCGACGTCGGACCTGAACGATCTGTACCGCCGCGTCATCAACCGCAACAACCGTCTGAAAAAGCTGATGGAACTGCGGGCACCCGAGGTTATCGTCCGTAACGAAAAACGCATGCTGCAGGAAGCGGTCGATGCGCTTTTCGACAACGGCCGCCGCGGCCGCGTTCTGCGCGGGGCGAACAACCGTCCGCTGAAGTCGCTTTCGGGAACGCTCAAGGGCAAACAGGGACGTTTCCGCCAGAATCTGCTCGGCAAACGCGTCGATTATTCGGGACGTTCGGTCATTGTCGTCGGTCCGGAACTGAAACTTCATCAGTGCGGATTGCCGAAGAAAATGGCGCTCGAACTTTTCAAGCCGTTCATTTACAACAAGCTTGAAAAAGACGCGCATGCCGCAACGATCAAACAGGCGCGCGAAATGGTCGAACGCCAGGAACCGATCGTTTGGGACATTTTGGAAGAAGTCATCCGTGAACATCCGGTATTGCTCAACCGTGCTCCGACGCTTCACCGTTTGGGTATCCAAGCGTTCGAACCGGTGCTTGTCGAAGGCAAGGCGATCAAGATCCATCCGCTCGTCTGTACGGCATTCAACGCCGATTTCGACGGCGACCAGATGGCCGTTCACATTCCGCTTTCGGCCGAGGCGCAGATCGAAGCAAGCGTTCTGATGCTTGCGTCGAACAACCTTCTGTCGCCGGCCAGCGGCCAGCCGATAACCGTCCCGTCGCAGGACATCGTGCTCGGGTGTTATTACCTGACGCTTGGCCGCGACGAAATGAAGGGCGAAGGCAAGGCGTTCAATTCGATCGACGAAGTTCTGCTGGCGCTTGATGCCGGTGTCATCGAAACGCAATCGAAGATCCGGCTTCGCTGGAAAGGCGATCTGCTCGACCTGACGCTGGAGCATCACGACCAGGACGTTATGCGTGCGACCGTTCGCGAGAACGTTGACCGCGTTATCGAAACGACGGCGGGACGCGCGATCCTGAACGAACGTCTGACGCGCGACGGTTTGCCGTATGTCAACGGAACGCTCAAGAAAAAGGGCCTGCAGTCGCTGGTCAGCTATTGCCACCTGCGGCTCGGTCACGAACCGACGGTCGTAATGCTTGACGATCTAAAGGCGATGGGCTTTCTTTACGCGACGCGTTCGGGTATGTCGATCGGCGTCGATGACATGGTTACGCCGCCGAACAAGCAGGGCATCATTGACGAAGCTCGTAAAGAGGTCGATAAGCTTCAGAAGCAGTACGAGAACGCGACCATGACGAACATGGAACGCGAGAACAAGGTTACCGCGATCTGGTCGGAAGTTACCGACCGCGTTGCGAAAGAGATGTTCAGGGCGATGCACACGCGCGAAGACGAACGAAAGGAACTTAACCCGATCCTCGTCATGGCCGATTCCGGTGCCCGCGGTTCGGAGGCCCAGATCCGCCAGCTTGCGGGTATGCGCGGGCTTATGGCAAAGCCTTCGGGCGAGATCATCGAAACGCCGATCGTCGCGAATTTCCGCGAAGGCCTGAACGTTCTGCAATACTTTATCTCGACGCACGGAGCCCGAAAGGGACTCGCCGATACGGCTTTGAAAACGGCCGATTCCGGTTACCTTACGCGTCGCCTGGTCGACGTCGCACAGGACGTTATCGTATCCGAACAGGATTGCGGAACGCTCCGCGGTGTTTGGTCGGAAGCGATCATCCGAAACGGCGAAGAGGTCGAAAGCCTCCGCGACCGCATCATCGGCTGTACGGCTTTGGATGACATCATCGATCCGGTCGAAGGCAACGTTATCGTCGCCGCGAATACCGAGATCAACGAGGAGCTTGCCGCACAGGTACAGCTTTCGGGCCTGCAGAAAGTGCGTATGCGTTCGGCTTTGACGTGCGAATCGCGTCGCGGAATCTGTGTAAAATGCTACGGCCGAAATCTCGCCACCGGCAAAACGGTCGAGATCGGCGAAGCCGTCGGCGTTGTCGCGGCACAGTCGATCGGCGAACCGGGAACGCAGCTTACGATGAGAACGTTCCACGTCGGCGGTACGGCCCGGCTCGAACAGGAAACGAAGCACGTTGCGGCGATGGACGGAACGGTCAAATACGACGACGACCTGAAGATCATCAAAAACCGCAGCGGCGAAACGATCTCGCTCAGACGGCAGTCCGAACTCGCACTGCTCGACGAACGCGGCCGCGAAGTCGCCCGCTATCCGATCGTTTATGGTGCACAGCTTCACGTAAAAGACGGACAGAAGGTCAAGGAAGACGATATCCTCGTTACGTGGGATCCGTTCACGTTCGCGATCCTTACGGAAACGAAAGGTACCGTTAAATATCAGGACCTGAAGGAAGGCAAAACGGTCGAAGAAGAAACCGACAAGGTAACGGGACAGAAACGCCTGGTGGTCAAGGATTCGGATGAGAAGAATCAGCCGCGTCTGGAGATCCGCGACGGCAACAAGGTCCTGAAAACCTATCAGATGCCGATCCGTGCGAACCTGATGGTCGCAGACGGACAGGAAGTAAAACCGGGTGATATCATCGCTAAGATCCCGCGTGAAACGACCAAGACGAAAGACATCGTCGGCGGTCTGCCGCGTGTCGTCGAACTTTTCGAAGCACGGCGTCCGAGCGAACCGGCAATGATGTCCGAGATAAACGGTACGGTCAAATTCGGTCCGATCACCAAAGGTAAACGCAAGATCATCATCATCGGTGACGACGGCACGGAAAGCGAATACGACATTCCGCGCGGTACGCACATCAACGTCCAGGAAGATGACCGCGTACGCGCCGGCGAACCGCTGATGGACGGCCCGCTAAATCCGCACGACATCCTTCGCGTGCTTGGGCCGAGTGCTCTGCAGAATTATCTGGTTAACGAGATCCAGGAGGTCTATCGCCTTCAGGGTGTAAATATCAATGACAAGCACATTGAAACCATCGTCCGCCAGATGCTCCGCTGGGTGAAGATCAAAGAGGTCGGCGATACCAATTTCCTTATGGAAGAACAGGTTGACCGTTTCAGATACGAAGACGAGAACGCACGCGTTCGTGAAGAGGGCGGACAAACCGCGGTCGGCGAACCGCTTCTGCTCGGCATCACGAAAGCATCGCTTTCGACGGATTCGTTCATCTCGGCGGCAAGCTTCCAGGAAACGACCCGCGTGCTTACCGAAGCCGCGATCTCCGGCCGCGTGGATTACCTCCGCGGGCTGAAGGAGAACGTCATCATGGGACGCCTGATCCCGGCGGGAACGGGTATGAAATATTACCGGAACGTTCAGGTTGCTCCGGATGCGACGGAAAATCCGAAACATCACGACGAATTTGACGATATGCCGGATGTTCGCGGCGGGCTGGATATTCCGGTCTTCGGCAGCATTCCCGGAGTCGATTCGGATGACGAACCGGCCGATGTTGAGGAAACGGACGAGGCTTTGGAAGATATCGAACTCGACGAAGAATTCGATATCGACGAAGCGATGAAGATCGATCTCGACGACGAAGAATAAAGCGATCGGTCAGCCGGAAAGAAAAGATCCCCGTCTTGGTTATCAAGGCGGGGAATTTTTTGAATTGACCGCCCGCTTACGCAGGCGGTTGTGACAGACGTTTACCAGATGGCGCACTGGTCATCGCGGACCATTGCGTCGCCTGAGTTGCAGTTAAAGGCTTCTTTGAACTGCGGCATATTCGAAAGCGGCCCGTTCACACGCCAACGCGGCAGCGAATGCGAGTTCGTTTTCACCTGAAGCTCTTCGGCTTCGGGCGTATATTTGCCTTTCCAGACCTGAGCCCAGCCAAGGAAGAATCGCTGTTCCGGCGTGAATCCGTCAATATTCGCAGGACGCGGCTTTCCTTCCATCGAACGCATAAACGCTTCGTATGCAACAGTTAAGCCAGCGAAATCACCTATGTTCTCACCGAGCGTCAGCTTTCCGTTGATGAACAGATTCGGCTGAACCTCATAGCCGTTGAACTGTTTGATCACGCAGGCGGCGCGTTCGTCGAATTTCTTGCGGTCTTCGGGTGTCCACCACATTTTCAGATTTCCGTCGGCGTCGAAACGGCTGCCGGAATCGTCAAAACCGTGTGTGATCTCGTGACCGATCACGCCGCCGATCGCGCCGTAATTGATCGCGTCGTCCGCATTAACGTTAAAGAACGGCGGCTGCAGAATGCCGGCCGGGAACGTGATCTCATTGTTCGTGCTCGAATAAGACGCATTGACGGTCGGCGGCGAAAATCCCCAGCGTGTGCGGTCCGGCGACTTGTTTATATCCTGAAGATTACGCAGTGTTTGAAATTTCCTTGCGGCAAGAACATTTCCGGCGTAGCTTTTTCTGCCGAGCGAAAGGCCCTTGTATCCGCGAAGTACGTCCGGATAACCGATCTTTCTTTTGAACGTCGAAAGCTTTTTCTGAGCCTGAACTTTTGTCGCATCACTCATCCATTCCAGCCCGTCGATGCGGGACTTCATCGCGACAAAAAGGTTCGAGATGAGTTCGTCCATGCGTGCCTTGGCTTCGGGTTTGAAAGTGCGTTCGACATACTGCATGCCCAAGGCTTCGCCGAGCGTTCTGTCGGTCGCCTGTACACAGGTTTTCCAGCGCGGCTGTTTTTCTTTCGCACCGCTCAGGTATCGGCCGAAGAAATCGAAGTTCGCGTCGGCGAAAGGAGCCGCCAGCGATGACGCGGCGGAATTTACGGTCATCCAACGCAGATACGTTTTCCAATCGTTGATCGAAACATCCTTCAGCATCGCGTTCAGATTTTCGAAGAACGCCGGTTGGCCTATGTTGAACTCGGTCGTTTTCGGAACGCCGCGTTCGTTCATATATTTTGCCCAATCGAAATTCGGCGTGAGTTCATTTGCCTTTTCGACGGTCATTTTGTGGTAACGAGTGTCGGGGTTGCGCATCTCGGCGGGTGCGAGCGAATGTTCGGCAAGCTGCGTTTGTATCCGCATGACCGTTGCGGCGTTCGCCTTGGCGGTTTCGGGTTTGTCACCAAGCAGCCCGAAGATCTTTACCATATATTCGACAAATTTCTCGCGCGTTTCGACCGATTTTTCGTCATCCTTTGTGTAGTAATCGCGATTTGGAAGCGACAATCCGCTCTGTCCCGCGTTGACGATGACAATGTTCGAATTTTTCAGATCGGTTCCCCCGCGGAAACCGAACATTCCCGGAATGCCGGAATTATGCAGAAACGCGAGTTCCTTTCTGAGCGAATCGAGGTCTTTAATTTTATTGATGCGCTTCAGGAACGGTTGGATCGGCTTTGAGCCGAGTTTATCTATCGCGGCTTCGTCCATGCACGAAGCATAAAAATCGCCGATGAGCTGAATGTCACTGCCTTTTGCGGCAGACTTTTCGGCGGCGGCCTTTTCCAAAATGTCTTTGAGAATATCGTTGTTGTTATCGGCCAATATATTGAACGTGCCGTAGCGCGATTCGGACGCGGGTATCTTTGTCGAACGCAGCCATTCACCGTTGGCAAATTCGAAAAAGTCCGTGCACGCACTGACCTTCGTATTCATATTTTTTGTTTCGAGCGCTTTTGTCTGCGCGGTAGCCGCGAATGATAACATCGCGGCCGCAAACGCCAGAAACAAAGATCGGTATGTGAACTTATACATTTGAAACTCCTTTTCTTAAATTTACAAGCTATTTCATCGGAACGAACAATTCTTCGACCTTTTGATGCAACTCTTTTGCAAGAGCTTTGCGGTCTGCGTTGCGAACGGGTTCGTCGCCGAATTTTACAACGGCACGAAAACCGCCCATCCGCAGCAGCCGAAGCAGATGCGAAAGGAACGAAATGTCTTCCCACCAGCAGACCGATCCTGTCGCCGTCGGTCCGCCTTCCGGCGTTTCGTACATCAACGCGGCATATGAAACGTCCAGGTCAGCGCGCGATGCGAATTCGAAGAACGACGAATGGAACGGTTTTACCTGGTCGCCTTTTGCGCTGACGCCTTCGGGAAAGACGATGACGCCTTCGTTCGCATCAAGCGCTTTCAAAATATCGTCGCCTGCCCGCGGAATATCGCGGCGGTTCGTCCGGTCGATAAAGATTATTCCCATGCTTCGGACGAGAGCTCCGGCGACCGGCCATCCGTCGATCTCTTTTTTCGCGACGAAAATTCCGCCCGTAACCAGGTTCAAAAGCGGAATATCGACGTAGCTGACGTGGTTCGTCACAAGAAAGAACGGGCGTTTCGGTACATTGCCGACGACCTCGACCTTCATCCGCAGCACCCAACGAAAAACCTGCGACCATTTTTGAAAAACGAACTGGCGCCAGAACTGCTTGTTCGGAATGACAAGGCTTACGATGAGCCAAAGTCCGTAGAGAGAAAATGTAGCCGCGGCAAAAATGCCGAAGCGAATATAAGCCAGGATGGTCTTCATTACTATTTCGGATCTTCTATGTCCTTGAAATTGTAACGCAGCAAAATTCGCATCGGCAAATACTTTCCGTTCAATTCGGCGGGCCGCCAGTTCATTCGTCTGATGTTTTGTTCGACACTTTCATCAAGTCCATAGCCGGCCCAACGTTCGATCCGGGTGTCAAGAACCGTACCGTCGGCATCGATATCGACCGCCACATCGACCGTCGCCTCGATGTCGTAGATCATCGCCTGTTCAGTGTATTCCGGCTTCATTCTCTTATACGGAATAGGTGCCCGAAAGGTTTGCGGAGCCGGGTCCGGCGGTAATGCGATGTCGGATCGCCGCGGAGCGGGTCTGCTGTCAGCGGCGGCCGAGGCGATATTATCCGCGATCTCGGCGGCGCGATCTTCCAGGGCTTTGCGGGCGCATTCGGCCGTGCTTGCTTCGCGTAGGAAGAGCTTGAAAAAGATAAGTTCACCGGTGCGGCCATCTATGACAAAAACGGCGGCATTCGATTCGAAATAATCGGGACGGCGGATGCCCGCGCGACGCTGATCCGCGGTTTTGATCACAATGAAAAATTCACAACCGATGACCTCAGCCAGCGTTTTCGCTGTTTCAACGGTTTGATTGAACGGTTCCTTTACATCCGCCGAACGGAAGGCCGCGTCCGCCATCGAGCGGTCGAGAACATTGAAAGGCTGTTTGAAATGTTTTGCGATGAGCGCGGCAAGGCGATCGGAAACGGCATTATTTTCCGGCGTAAGTATCGCGACCGAATGCGTCTGGCAGAAGATTCCCGCGGGCAATAGAATGCCGGACAAGAACAGCATCGCCACAAGATTATTTATGATAGATCTTTGCGACATCATCTTTTAGTTCGGCCGGAAAATTTACGCGGTGAATGCGGTAGCCTTTCTGAAGCCCGCGGACGGCGGCGCTGACTTCTGAGATCTCGCGGATCTGCGGATGAGCAAACCCGTCTTCGACGTAGATCAGATCCTTCGGCTTGCTTTGATCGGTGGCGTAAAAGTAATGCGGAATGTCGCCTGCTTTGTCCTCGACAAAATAGTATGTCGGGTCGAAGCCATTCTCTGCTATAACGCTTTGCGCTTCGGAAACGAAGCCCTGGTGAGTTTCATGCGGCATATCCAGATCGAACGCGGCGAATAGGTCGCGGTCCAAAAACCGCCGCGATAGATCGGCGAGTATCCGATCATCCGAATTTTTCCAGCGTTTTATGTGAAACAGCACATCGGCGTCATCGAACGAAAGGTGTTCCGCAAGCGAAAAGCGCTCGCCGCGAAAGACGCGGTCGAAAGGCGTGTTCTTGACGACGAACACATCCGCGCCTTCGCGAAAAAGCGCGATGGCTCGGTGCAGAAGCGATTGCAGGACGCTTTCCGCCGAACGCAGAGTCCGGTGAAAATAGACCTGCCGATACATATAATACCGTGCCTGCAGATAATCTTCGACGGCGTATATGCCGCGTGCCGAAACGAAAAGACGGTCGTTTTCCTGGTCTATTTCCAGCGATTTAAGGATCCATTCCAGGTCGAAGATGCCGTATTTGACCCCAGTCATCAGCGAATCGCGGAGCAGGTAATCCATGCGGTCTGCGTCGAGCTGGGACGACACGATCTGGCCGAGCGCGAGCGGACGAAAATCGCCGCGAATGATGGCCGCAACGCGGCCGGGAAGTTCGGCGTCGAATTCGCGGAGTCGCCGGCCGATGGCGGTCTCTTCGCTTTCGACGGCAGCGATGGTGAAATCTTCGTGATGAAATCCGAGGATCGGTTCGATCACGTGCGAGAAAGCCCCGTGGCCGACGTCGTGCAAAAGAGCTGCGCATCGAACGGCGATGCTGTCGGCAGCGGTGATCTCGTATTTCGACGAAAGCTTTGAAAGGATCCGCGTTGCCAGATGCATCGCGCCGAGCGAATGCGTGAACCTGGAATGCTCGGCTCCCTGATATGCGAAATGCGCGAGGCCGAGCTGACGCACGCGTCGAAGCCGCTGAAACTCCGGCGTATCGATAAGCTCCGAAAGCAGACGGCCTTCGTCCTCGCCGGGATCGAGCCGGATTATATTATGTACCGAATCACGATATATCCTTTCCGCCATACGTTGCGATTATGACACAGCAAAGCCAATGAATAAAAAAGGCCGCCCGAAAAATCGGACGGCCTCAAAGGGTTTATCGATCCAACTTAGAAGTTGAAGCGGAAACCAAAGCGTATATTACGCGCTGCCTGGAATGAACTAGGCATACCATAAGCGTTGTTGATGTTGCCCTCTCTTTCAAGAGAGTTTACCAAGCCAGCTGCTTCACCGTTCAGAATCGCATTCTGTACGGCGGTTGCCCATTCAAATCCTTCTTCAGCACCATTATAGCCCGGTACCAGATCGTGGAAATCGATATCTTGTACGAGCCAACGCTGAGGATTCAATGCGGTGACATTGTTTTCGTTAAACGCATTCATAACCGTGATATCACCGATAAGTTTAAAGCGACCATCACGGCCAAACTTATACGTATGTGACAACGTCAGGTCTGTCTGCGTAAACATCGGGGTACGACCCATATCACCACGCTGTTTCCACGGGATCGAAACACCATAACCGGTATTGACGCTGACGACGGTCGTCTGCGGCGTACCGCTCATGGCTGTCGTGAAGAACGACAGTTCCGTGGCGTTCGCGTTGTTACCCCACCAGTCAAATGTATAGCCACCATAGGCTTTGAACTGATGCGGACGGTCGGTAGCGAGTGGGCCGTAATCGTCCTCACCCGAAAGCGTAAAGCCAACGATCGGTTGATCGAAGAAGCGGTTTACACCTGGCGAAGCACGGGTCGCGCTGGAACCGTCGGCAGAACCGCCGTCCCAGTAGTCCGAGTTAGCCAAACCGGCATAGTTACCTCTAAGCGAGCTATAGGTATAGTTCGCGGCGAAGTAATAGTTGTCCGCAAAGCGGCGGGTGATGCCGACTTCGAATGCATTATACAAACGTCGCGGTTTACCGTTGATCGAAAGACCCAGATCTTCGCGTTGCTGAAGAGCAATACCGGAACCGGGGTTACCGATCGTGTAAACTTCGTCGTCGCCATTGGTTACGTAGCCGATGTCTTCAAGACCTTCGAGCAGACGTTTACGCGTGTAGCGTGACGAGAATACATACTTGGAAGAAAGCTCGGTTTCAAAACCGACCGTGAACTCTTCCTGCATGAAAGGTTTAAGGTCAGGATCGACACCTACGAACGGAACACCGAACATTGCAAGATAGTCTTCCGGTCTCAAGTTCGAAGGAATACGTCCATCACCTTCCCATTGCGCCAAACCACCTTGTGTGGACGGATCACCGCCACCGATGATGTCGCGCGGGAAGCTTCCGAGGATCGAATCAACCGTGTAGTACGAATACTGCGGATTCGAAGCCAAGATCGGGAAATCGTCGATCTTGTAGAGAGCACCGCCGAACGAACCGATAGGAAGTTCGAACTTCATACGGTCAGTAAACCAGCCGTAGCTCGCGAAAAGACGCGATTTTCCGTTGCCGAACAGATCGAACGATGCACCCAAGCGGGGAACGATCTTTCTATCCCAAGGAATGCTGATCGGAATTGCGATGCTGTTCGGAGTGCCGGTGTTGAACGCCGGCAGGTTTTCGGATTCAGCGCGGAATCCAAGGTTAAGTGTCAGACGCGAGATCTGCCATTTGTCCTGGATGTAGAACGCCTGAGTCTTGTTGCTGGCCTGACCGCTTTCACCGTAGCGAACCATTTCGCCCCAGCCGATACATTCAACTCCAAAGACACAGTCTACAAGAATACCGTAGTCGACCGGGTCATATCCGTAATAAAGAACGATACGTCCGTATTCCGGGCTGATCGTGTTCGGTGAACCGCGGAGAGCAGCGGACAATTTTGCTGTTTCGTATCCGCCTTTGAGTGTATGACGGCCAAATCCGGCAAAGTTTGCGATGGCATCGATGTTGAAGGTATCGCGTTTGGATACTTCGAATTCGGTACCGCCGTTGCTGGTGGTGTTGCGCCAGCCCCGATCGCAGCCTTCTGCACCGGTGTATGCGCTGGCCGAGCCAAGGCA
The DNA here is from genome assembly GCA_965651435.1 of uncultured bacterium. Taxonomy (GTDB): domain Bacteria; phylum Acidobacteriota; class Blastocatellia; order Pyrinomonadales; family Pyrinomonadaceae; genus OLB17. Next base: position 17,095 of record CBFGSN010000014.1, read on the forward strand.
GTACCAGTACGGTCCGCTGTACAAGCCGTAGCCGTTAGGTTTGCTGTTGATGAAACCATGACCGTAACGTCCCGTGATGCTCAGGAAATTAAACGGCGTCCAGTTCAACTGAGTCGTAAATACATTCGAGTTTTCACGACCGCCTTTGAGAGCCGCGGTTGCCGGGCCCGAAAGGCCGTTTTCCGAGATCGGGCTGCCCGTCGTCATTGCTGCCAACGGGAAGGATCCGTCGATCACATGCGGATTCCAGAGATATGACGTAAAACCACTCAGGTTGTTGAACAACGAATAGTCAAGACGTCCCTGTGCGTATTCATACCGTTCTTTGTACGAGTATGTTTCCGGACCATAAGCCGGGTTCGGCGTCAGGTACGGCGTGGCAACAGTAAGCGGATTGAAGAAATTAACAGTACGCTCTCTGGTAAAGATCTGCGGTGAATATACGCCGTAGAACCAGAGATGCTTTTTGATCACGGGACCGCCAAGCGAAGCGGACGGATAGAAATTCATTCCGTCGTCTTTCGGCTGCTGGACGTGATAAAAAGACTGAAATTCCGTCGGAGTGTTAATGAAGTTCTGCGTGACGAATCGGTTATTCGGTTGAATGCTGAGCGGCATGAACTGCGCGCCAAATTCACCGCTGAACCGGTCCGTACCGGATTTCGTGATGACCGAAATAACGCCGCCGCTGGCGCCGCCATGCTCAGCCTCGAATCCGCTTGTTTTTACCTGTACTTCCTTAACGAGCGAGGTCGGGATATTGCTAACACCGTCGAGTGTTCCGTGGCGGTAGCTTGTAACTTCCTGACCGTCGAGCAAGAAGGTGTTTTCCGCCTTACTCGCGCCATCGACCGTGAAACCGCCCGTAAGCGATTCGCCGCGGGTTCCCGGGGCGACCTTCAGGATCGACGAGAACGTCGTTCCCGACGGAAGCTTGTCGATAAGGTCGGCGGGAATGTTGGACTGAACCTTACTGTCGCTACTATCAACAACGACACCTAGCGGGTCATCACCGACAGTAACATCAATAACGTTTGCGTCGAGGCCCATTGTTACATCAGCCGTCGAAGTTTTTTCGATAACGACTTGCTGTTCGATACTTGTTTCTGCAAACCCGCTGATAGGCGCGACAGTAACTTTGTATCGACCGGCCGGAACACGCTCAATGCGGTAAAAACCGCTGTCGTTGGCGGTGACCGTCTGGTTAAAACCGACGTTCACGCCCGAGACAGTTACCGAAGCGCCTGGAATGACGGCTCCCGTGCTGTCTTTGACCGTTCCTTCGAGTGTTCCGGTCGTCGACTGGCCAAATGCAATGGCCGAAGTCATCAGAACCGTAACAACAACAGAAACGATCCATCGTAGTGTGTTACTCATTTTCAATTCTCCTTTTTAGATTACAAGAATAACTAGAAGTTTTTCTTCACTTAATTCTCGAGATGAGTTAAGTCGCATAATAAAATGCAATTTAGGAACCACAACCTTCTCCGGGAGCGGTCGGCGGCTGTAAGTCCTGTATTTACATGATTTATGGCAAAAAGAAAATAACGGCAACCGGTTCGTATGAACAGTTGCCGTTCAGGATTTTGAAATTTGTGCAAATTTTCGGATAAATTTCTCCGAAAAGTCGTCTTTCCGCCTCTATCGGACAAGGTTCAATTCGACGATTTCTTTTTTGCCGCGTCCGCCCTCATTTGCTTAATGAGGTCCTTTACCTTTTCTTTTTCGTCTTTCTTCATCCCGTCGTTAACTTCTAAATAGCCCTCCAATTCTTCGGCGGCTTTTAAGTTGTCCCCGAGCCGGTTATATACCATTGACAACTGCCATGAGACATCCGCATCCGGTTCACCAAACAGTTCCCGCGCTTTCAAAAGAGCATTCATCGAATCTTGCCATTGTTCATTTTGTCTAAGAACGATCCCATACAGCAGGAACGCATGAGGCGATGTCGGATTGAGTGCCGTGGCAGCGGCTCCGGATTTAACGGCGGCATCTCTTTGGTGGAGGTTCGAGAATGCGATGGTTAGATTGTAATAACATTCTCCGCAGCGGCGATAAACATCGATCGCTTTGAGCAGGTACGGATAACCTTTCTCCTCCTTGCCGTGGGTTACATAATAGCCTCCGAGATCCTTGAGGGCATAGAAATATGTCGGAGTTATCTTGAGCGCCGCCTCCAGGTCCTTGGTGCCGTCCTCATCGCTATCCTTGAGTTTTTCCAGGCCCTTTTTGTAAAGATCCTGAGCGTTTTCCGGAACTTCCTGGGCGAATACCGCTTCATTTAAAAGCGGTGTCTTGTGACGCAAACTCTTGTTTTCTTTGAGCGAGAAATTGACACTCATATACTCGCTCTTTGAGATCTGATTGTATATTTCAACAGTTTCAGAATCTTCCATAAGATTAGTGCCGTAGGGTTTTACGCTTACCGTAAAACGACCGCGCGAAATATCTCTGAAAGTATATTTTCCCTGGCTGGTGGTACGGGTCCGCGCTACCAACGCGTTATATGAATCAAGGAGTTCAACGAATGCATTGCCAACAGGCTGATGGTTCTCATCAAACACCTGCCCTTCGATCGTGTTGGAGTAGCGTATCGGGTATTGGGCATTGACAGTATTGCTGAGCGCAAAGATCAGCACGATCAGCGGAGAGATCAGCAAGATGTTTTTTGCGGTTTTCATAGGGTTTCCTCACTTTTGGTTAAATCGACTTCGGTTTCATTTTGAAAGATCTCTATCCGACAAAAAGTGGCCGAGCTTTTCTTTTTTTGTTTTTAAGTAATGGGCTGCCGGTTCGAACGATTCGACCTCGATAGGTATGCGTTCGACGATGGTCAGTCCGGCTTCTTCGAGGGCTTTGATCTTGTCCGGGTTGTTGGTAATAACGCGGACCTTGCAAAGCCCGATGTCAAATAAGATTTCAGCGCATTGGCCGTAGGTTCGGGCGTCAACGGCAAAGCCGAGTTGTTCATTGGCTTCGACGGTGTCCGCGCCTTCGTCCTGGAGCGCGTATGCGCGGATCTTATTAATAATGCCGATGCCGCGGCCTTCCTGCTGCTGATATACGATGGCGCCGCGTCCTTCGGCTTCGATGAGTTCCATGGCCTTTTGCAGCTGCGGTCCGCAGTCACATTTGATGGAACCGAAAACATCGCCTGTCAGGCATTGCGAATGGATGCGGACAAGCGTCGGGACATCGCGATCCATCTTGCCTTTTACCAATACGACGAATTCTTCGTCGCTGTTTAATGAACGATATCCGGCGATGCGAAAATCACCGATCTTTGTGGGCAAATTGGCCTCAGCGATCCGTTCGACCGTTTTTTTCGCCGTTCGTGCCGCGCAATCGCCGTTATTTGTTATCAAACCTCTTTTCTCCGGCAAATCTGTAAAGTTTAGATGGTTATTATACTCCTTTTAGTTTGCTTTGTAACGGAATTTTTAACAAATGGTTCGGGAAAAATGAAAAAGGCCGCATCGACGGTGGTCGAAAGGCGGCCGTTGGTTAGGGGTGTTCTGTCTGACTTAAGGTTGATCCGGCGAATTTTTTTCGTCGGCTTTTTCATCCTTCTTTTCGTCCTCGTTGTGGGCAAAAACTGCTCCGTCCGTCGTTCCGAATATCCGCGAAAGCAGGCCGTTCAGAACGGAAGCGATACTTGCGGGTTCGGGTTCGGCGGCGACGGTCACCGGTTGATCGAATTCGGCAAGCGAAAGATCAAGCCGGACCAGCTCGGCCGTAACGTTTCGGCAGAAAGAACATTCCACAAGATGGCGGACAACCGGTGTCGATTCGCGTTCCGTCAGGCTGCCTTCGGTAAAAGCCGAGAGCGTGTCCTGATCGAGATGAGATTCGCGGCGTGCATCGCTGCCGCCTGAAACCGTCGAACGCAAATAACCTTCGAGTGCTGATCGCATCCTTGTTTCTTCTGTGTTCATAGGGAAATTCTCCATCTCAGTTCTTCCTCCCAATAGAGACGGAGGCGTTTGTTAAATTTTGCGTAATTTTTTTCGATCAATGTAAATCACGCGGAAATATCGAAAAACACTTTTACGCGGATGCCGGAAAAAGGTTTCCATCAGGCCCGGAGCTGCTTATACAGGTCGCCGGCGGTCAGATCCTGCGTGGCAAGTTCCAGGCAGATATTCATTTCTTCGGAGCTTAAATTATGCTCGGCCCTCAGTTCAGCCTTGAAATTCTGCAAGACCTTTGCATAACATTTTTCGAGCCAACGCATAATGGTAGATTCGTGTATGCGTCCGCCCGGATTTTTTTCACGCGTCCGCGACCTTCGCTGAAACCATTCGCGAAGCGGCGAATCTTCGTTTTCAACCAGCCGCGCGATCTCGCGAAGCTTCAGGCCGTCAACGTGATAAAAGAGCAGGAGCAGTTTTTCGTGATCGTCGAGCGTTCCGAACGAAGAGTTCAGCGATTCGACCGTCGCCCGGCGATAGCGGTTCCGGGTTATGTCGTCGAGCATATTTTCTTCGCCGCCGGGAGCCGGTTCGGCAAAATATGCGTGTGCCATTCCTTCGCCGACGTTCTCGGTCATTTCGTCAAGCGAAACTTCCTCATGACTTGCACGATGAAGGTCGACAAGCGAATGCCAGACGACCGTACGAAGCCATCCGCGGAGCGTGCCGCGGCCGCTGTACGAGGCGAATTTCGAAACGCGTTCGCCGTCAACGACCTTTGTGCCGTAAAGTTCGACGTAAACCTGATCGACGACTTCCTGTGCGTCGAGGTCGGTTTGGGCCAGGTGGCGGGCGACCCTTTCAAGGTAAGACCGGTGATTCTGGTCAAATTCCCACCATGCGCGTTCGTTCCCATTCGAACAGGCGATCGCCATGAACAGATCGTCTGCCTGGATCGAATTCAAGAAGGCGGCTTTTGCTTCGTCGTCGATCGTTTCGTTCTCATTCGCGGCGCAGAACCGGTCAAGCGTTCGGTTCAGCGAATTATGAAAACATTCCTCGCCGACGCCGAAATTCGGCGCGTTCGCGCGGCAACGTTCGTAAATTTCGTTGATGACGGGAGTCACGTTTGAATGCGCTGGTTCTGTCATTATAAATACTAAGGTCGGCCGCGCCGCATATTATAACTCAACTTGACGTAAATCATTAACCAAAATTGCCCAAGCGTCAATAGGCTGTATCCGACGTAAGGCTTTGGTTCGAGATCGGCGGCAATCCTTGTGTTTCCTCGCCGGAGTATTGAAGCTGGAACAGGCGCCAATACAGCCCGCGTTCGCCCAGGAGTTCGTTGTGTGTTCCGGCTTCGCGAAGTTCGCCGTGGTGAAACACCATTATACGGTCGCATTGCTGTACGGTCGAAAGCCGGTGCGCGACAACGAGCGAAGTTCTGCCTTCCATTACGCGGTCAACTGCCTTTTGTATGAACTGTTCGGTTTCGGTGTCGATGGAGCTGGTCGCCTCGTCCAGGATCAATATCGTCGGGTCGAACGCCAGTGCCCGTGCAAAGGACACGAGCTGTTTCTGTCCGACGGAAAGCCCGCCGCCGCGTTCTTTTACAAGCGCGTCGTATCTTTCGGGCAAAGCTTCGATAAATTCGTCAGCGTGAACTTCTTTTGCCGCCCATTCAACGCGTTCGCGGCTGATCGATCTATCGCCGAGCCGGATGTTGTCGCCGATCGTTCCGCTGAAAAGAAAAACGTCCTGAAGTACGACCGCGAAATTTGAACGGAGGTCGTGCAGGTCCCAATCGCGTATATCGACGCCGTCCAAAAATATATGGCCTTTCTGGATATCGTAAAAGCGCATCAGCAAATTCGTGACGGTAGTTTTACCCGAACCGGTGTGGCCGACGAGCGCGATGCTTTCGCCTTTTTCGATGGTGAAGGAAACGTCCTTCATCACCCAATCTTCGTCCTTATACGCGAACCAGACGTTGCGAAATTCGATGCGGCCTTCGGCTTTGCCGCTGCGTTTCGGGTTTTCGGGCGAGGTTATTTCGATATCGCGGTCGAGCAGAATAAAGATCCGGTGCGACGCGACGATCGCCGCCTGCAGAACGTTGAATTTATCCGAAAGGTCGCGTATTGGCTGAAAAAGCTGCAGCGAATATTGAATGAATGACGCAAGAATACCGACCGAAACGGCGGCTCCGGCCGCGGAAACGGTGCTTAGATGCTGATAGCCGAACGCGAAAATGACGAGCGCGATGCCGACCGAACCGATAAAATCCACTAGCGGATAAAATACCGCGTAATAGTAGATCGTTTCGATATTAGCGTTGCGGTAATCGTCATTGATCAGGCGGAAACGTTCCTGCGCTTTCCTTTCGGCATTAAAAAGCTGAACGGTCTGCGCGCCCGAAATGTATTCCTGAAGGAATGCGTTCAGCCGGGCGTTCCGTGTGCGGACACGGTCAAATCCGCGTCGGGCATGTTTGCGAAACCAGTTCGTGCAGATGAAAAGCAGCGGTATCGTGACAAGCGAAACGATCGCGAGCTTCCAATCAATAAAGAAAAGCCAGCCGATGATCGCAAAGATGACCACAAGGTCGCCGAGAACATCGATAACGCCGGAGGTGAAAAGTTCGTTGAGCGCATCGACGTCTGACGTCAGGCGCGTGATGGTTCTGCCGACAGGATATTGATCGTAAAAGGCAACCTCCTGGCGCTGAAGCTTTTCGTATATCTCCGTCCGCAGGTCGTACATCACCTTTTGGCCGACAGTGTTCAGAAGTATTTCCTGAACATATCCAAAGATAAAGCGAAACAGGAACACGCCGAAGAAAAGCAGAGCAAAAAGCCATACGCCGTCCGTGACCTTTGGAGTTATGAAATCATCGACCGCGACCTTTGTGAAATAAGCTTGAGTACTAAAAAGAACGTTGCTTAAAAGCGTTAGAATGAGAGCGCAGACGACGATAAATTTATAAGGCTTCAGATAACGAAAAAGGCGCTTTGTCAGGTGAAAGTCATAGGTCTTTCCCATCGCCTCTTCTTCGTGGTATTTTTTTACTGCGTCCGACACGTATAATAGATTTTAATTTTTGCGGTCCGGATTCGCAACGCCCTATATAATAAAGATGGTGAATCTATTCATCGAACAGAAAAAGGACGATTGGCAGAGGCTTGAGCATATTCTCGAGATGCTGAAGAACGACCGTTTGAGCGGGCTTTCGAAACCGGAGGTTCGCGAATTCGGCGAACTTTACCGCCGTGCGGCCGCGGACCTGGCGACAGCGCGTGCGGAAACGCGCGACCCGAAACTCATAAATTATCTGAACAGTCTGGTCATCCGAGCTCACGGAAAAATTTACCGAGCCGAAGGCCAGGGAACAGAGATGATCGTCCGATTTTTTTCGAGCGAACTGCCGAGGACGTTTCGCGCGAATTTTCGCTATATGGCGTTGGCGTTCGCGATATTTGCGGGTTTCGCGGTGTTCGGGTTCGTTTCGACGTGGATGGACACGGATTTCACGCATTTCGTGATGCTTTCGGGCGTGACGGATCAGATCCGTGCGAACGATCGATGGTGGCTTTCGCTGAACGAAGCGAACCAGATCGGGTCGAGCACGATAATGACGAACAACATTATGGTGACGATGCGCGTTTTTGCGCTCGGCGCATTTTTCGGCATCGGCGCTATCTATGATCTGGCGTTCGAAGGTGCACGGCTCGGCAGCGTCTTCGGTGCGTGTTTTGCCATCGACCCGAATTTCGGAACGGCGCTCGGAAATTTTGTCGTCGCACACGGTGTTATTGAACTTTCGACTATTTTCTTTTGCGCCGGAGCGGGAATGATGATCGGTTACGCGATGATAAACCCGGGCGATATGACGCGTGCGCAGGCTCTCAAGAAAAAAGGCGGCGAGGCCGTGCGGATCGTCGTCGGGTGTGCATTTTTGCTGGTGATCGCCGGAACGATCGAAGGCTTTATTTCGCCGTCTGATCTACCGCCGGAATTCAAGGTTGCAACCGGCATCGCAACGGGTATTGCGATGTATTCGTATTTTTTCCTGGTCGGAAGAAAACCGGACGAAGAAGCCGAAGCCGTCGTTACAGAATGATCTTCTTTACCTCTTTAATTTCAACTCCGAACGCGGCCTTTGCCGCACGCTTCATTTGGGACGTATTTCCGGTAGTATAAACTTCGTCGCCGCCGGAAACGGCGTTGTTCAGATCAAGCGAATCAACAAGGTATCCCGCCGGATCGATGAACCTCACATCGCCCGGCAAACATTCGGCAAGCGTCTTCGCGGCGGCCGGATAGTGGGTGCATGCAAGCAGAATATGCGAGCATTTTCGCAGCGGCGAAAGGATGCGTTTCGCTTCGCCGCGGAATCTGTCAGAGCCGAGATCGCCCGATTCGATCAGGCCGGAAAGCGGCTGTGCGATGCGCTGTTTTACGGCGATGCCGCGGGCTTCGAATGCCTTTCGATAAACGCGCGAAAGGATCGTTCGGCGGCCGCCGATAACGCCAACCCGGGCGGGTTTTTCGTTCGCGGCGGCTTCGGCCGCTTTCTCGATCATTCCCGTAATGCGAACGCCGTTCGTGCGTAAATAAGGTATCGCTGTGCTCGCCGCGTTGCAGCCGATGACCAGATCCGTGACGCCTTTGTTTCGTAAAAATTCGACAACCGTTTCGAGCCGCCGGACCAGATCGCGGCGATGCATTTTCCCGTAGGCGAGTGCTCCCGTATCGGAAAAATAAAGTACCGACGCGCGGCTTCGAGCCTTTATTTCCTTATAGATGCCGATGCCGCCGATGCCCCAATCGAGCACGGCAAATTTCTTTTTCATTTACGGATATGTAAGTTTTGCCTCGACGCCGTTTTCGACCGGGCCGCTGTCGAACGCGACCATTCGTGAATTCCAGGCGATGTTCAGCGTTTTCATTTTACGGCCGGGAAAGCGGCTTTCGAGATACCATTTCATTTCGTGTTCCGAACGGATCGGGTTGTATTCGAGCATTTTTTGCCAATCCGGATGCGACACGAGCTTTTTCAGAGCGGCGTTAAATTTTGCGTTCCGCTTTTGAGCAAGCGTTCCGCGAATCTTGTCCGAGACGAATCGCGGATATTCCGAGGTTTTGACCGGCACCGTCACCATATCGACGACGAGGAATTTTCCACCGGGCCGCATAACGCGTTTTATCTCTGCCAGCAGCGGATCCCAATCGAGATAGCGGAACGACATCAGCGAGATAACAGCGTCGAACGATGCGTCCGCGAACGGAAGCCGCGGCCCGTCGATAACCGAAAAATCGAGATGAGCGTGTCCGGCGTTTCGGCGTTTTGCCTGTTCGATCATTCCGGCGGATTCGTCAACGCCGCGGCCGCTTGTGATCCTGTCGGCGAGAGCATTCAGCAACGCACCGTTGCCGCAACCGATGTCGAGGACGTCTATTTTTTCGGCGGGCAGGTGCTCGTTCAGCCACGCCCATTCGTCGCGGCGCACGCGGATGTCGGCGAACGCCGCGTCGTAAAGTTCGGCGACGTGGTTGTAGGTCGTATCACCGTCGGGCGGACGCGGTTCGAACGTTTTTATTTTTTCGGCTTCCATTACGCCCGCAAATTTTTTGACGCTCGCGGAAATGCCGTGCGATTTGCGGCCTTTGCAGCCGATGGTGTAAAGCGGAAGCGAAGCGTCATCGCCCGCGTATTTATAGCGTTCGCGGTTTTTCGAAAACGTCGTGTACCAAAAATATCCGTTCGCCGTTACGCCGAATGTCCGCGCAAAGAAGGGCGCGAACCACCGTGCCGATCGGCAGCAGTGAAAATATGCCGATGCACTTTCCGCAAAAGGTATCGACATCTGCTCCCATTCGAACGGCGAGAACTGTTCCGGGAACGCGACGGTGCCGAACATCGGGCCGTACATTCCCGAATGCCCGACGAAATGAAATTCGTCTATCTTTGCGCCGCGTTCCGCCGCGTCGTGAATTTGTTTCAGGACGTCGCGCTTGCTTTCGACAGCCGCGGTGACAACCTCGCCCGCGTATCCGGCCGCCCGCTTTTCCGCCGCGATCGTCTCCGCCACCGCCGGAAACTGCGCACCGCCCTTTCGGTATTTCGTCGTGTAGATTATTAGGATCAAAGCTTTTGCCACACGTTAAAAATAGATATTAGACGGACCCCTTACTGTCTATCTGCCCAATAAAAAGGCATACGGAGTTGATGTGAAACAGCCGTGATGCGAATATTATCGCCGTAAGAATAATAAAAGATCGAATAGGGAAATCGTCGAAGCAGTTTTCTGCGGATGCCGGCCAGAATTACAGGCGATGCGCTCGGATTCCGACAAATTTCGGTCACGGCCCGCTCATATGCGTCTATAAATCTCGCTGCCGCGGTTGGGTCAAGATCGCGATAATAGATTACAGCGTCGAGATATTCTCTGTTTGCCAGAGGATGAATCGAAACGGAAGGATTCATTTAAGGAGTGATCTTGCTTCGCGAAGCGCGTCATTTAAGGGGATCGCAGAGACTTTTCCGGATTCCATTTCTTCCATACGCCGCTCGGATTCCTCGGCCCACGATCTCTCGTGTTCTTCGGGAGAAATACCTTCTGATTCGTTTTCTAGACTTTGCATCAGCAACGACAACAGCCGGCCGCGCGAGCGAATGTCGAGATTTAAAACTTCCTTTTCTAATGTAGCTAGATTCATATT
>CBFGSN010000015.1:0-27366 GCA_965651435.1 uncultured bacterium
ACGTTCTTTTGCGCCAGCGGTTCGCCGCCCGTGACCTCGACCAGATCGCAGCCGAATTCTTCGAGCTTTGCAAAGATCTCATCGAACGACATTCGCGTGCCGCCGGTAAAGGTATATTCGCTGTCACACCAAACGCAACGCATCGGGCAGCCCGTCAGCCGCACAAAAGAGCACGGACGTCCGGCGTGTGTCGATTCGCCCTGTACGGACAGAAAAATTTCGGTAATGCGCAGTTCCATCGAAGATCAGTATCCAGTATCCGACATCTATTATCTATTCGGAAACACCGCATTTCGCAAACAGGCCGGATTTGCTGTAAAATTGGTGCGAAGGTAAAACCATATGCGACCACAACTTAAGAAGTTCATTGAACAGATGGATGAAAATTCCGTCGCTATCATTCCCGCCGCACACGAAGCGACACGCAGCTACGACACGGAATTCAAATTTCGCCAGGATTCGGATTTCGATTATCTGACGGGCTTTCCCGAACCGGACGCTATCGCCGTTATCGATCCGTCGAACAAGCGTTCGCCTTATACATTGTACGTCAGGCCGCGCGATCCGCTGATGGAAACATGGTACGGCCGCCGTCACGGCACCGAAGGCGCGGTAAAAAAATTCAAGGCGAACAAAGCTTTTTCAATAGAAAAATTTGACGCCGACCTGCCAAAGCTTCTGGATGGCCGCGACAAACTTTACTACCGTTTTTCGGTTGATAAGACTCTTGACCAAAAAATTCTCGCGTACCTTTCGGGCCAGCGTGTCCGCCGGTTAAAGACCGCATATCCGCCGCACACGATCATTGATCCGACGATAATCACGGGCGAGATGCGTCTGCATAAAACGGCGGACGAGATTGAGCTGATGCAGAAAGCGGCAGATATTTCAGTAAACGCTCATCTGCTGGCGATGAAAAAAGCAAAGCCCGGAATGAACGAGTTCCAGATCGAATCGCTGATCGAAGCGTATATGCGCGAGAACGGCGCAAGCGGCGTTGCATATAATTCGATTGTCGGCACGGGCGACAATGCGACGATCCTTCATTACGTCGAAAACAATATGCCGTTGAAGGACGGCGACCTTTTGCTGATCGACGCCGGAGCCGAGTATCAGGGTTATGCGGCCGACATCACACGCACGTTTCCCGTGAACGGAAAATTTACGCAAGCACAACGCGAAGTTTATGACGTTGTCCTCGACGTTCAGAAAAAATGTATCGAAGAAACGGTTACCGGACAGACCGTAAAAGGCCGTCACGAACTGTCGATAGAACTTTTGACCGAAGGGATGAAAAAGCTAGGCCTGTTGAAAGGCAAAACCGCCGACCTCATCAAAAAGAAAGAATACCTGCGGTATTATATGCATGGCGTCGGCCATTATCTTGGACGCGACGTCCACGATGCGGGACGATATTTTACGGACCAATCAGCAAAAAATTCGCGGCCGTTCGCACCCGGAATGGTGCTGACCGTCGAACCCGGATTGTACATTCCGCCGAATGACCGAAAGGCTCCGGCAAAATACCGCGGCATCGGAATACGGATCGAAGACGATGTTCTGGTCACAAAAGACGGCAACCGCAACCTGACCGGAAAGCTTGCGAAAGAAGCCGACGAGATCGAAGCGATCATGGCCCGCCGCCGAAAATAGAGCAACGGAAGTTTCTTAGACACAGGCATTTTCCGCAGCGAAGGTGCCTGTTTTTTTGTCCCGGCGTCGAGCCCGGGCCGTTTTGTGATGCAGCCGTTTTGCTTTACTATTGTGAAAAAAAGCGGCCGCCGCACATATCGAAAAACTATGATCCCGAACGCCTTGTTAAAAGACCTGCCCGTCCTTTTTTGTGCATTGTTTCTGGCGATACTTTTTATTCAATCGGGACTTGATAAGGTTTTCGATTGGAAAGGAAATCTGGGCTGGCTGACGGGACATTTCGAAAAGACATTTGTCGCGTCGATGGTGCCGCTGATGCTCGGGACGATTACTATTCTCGAACTCGCGACGGGTTTTCTTTCCGCCGCAGGTATCGTCTATTATTTTGCCGCCGGATCAAAAGCCGTGATATTTTACGCAGCCGCGGTCGGAGCCGCTTCGATCTGCGCGCTCTTCTTCGGCCAACGCATCGCGAAAGATTACCCCGGTGCCGCGGTGTTGGTGCCGTATTTTCTGCTTACGATAGGAACGATGCTGCTCGCTTCGTTCTAGGACTTTTCGACGGCAAACGTCGCTTCGTAGGGAATACCGCAGGGCTTTTGTTCGTTCTCCGGTTCGTCTTTCGCAGAAGTTTTCTGCGGTTCAAGACCGGTTAGCTTTATCACGTAACCCGAAAATTTCGCCTCGGTTTCGCTGCCGTTCGTATTGAGAACGAACGTACTCTTTTGCGAACCTTTTGATGCTTCGATCTCGATCTTCGCATTGCCCGCCCATATGCAGTTCACATCCGCCGGACATCTCGAATCTTCGATCACGCGCACGAATTTTATCGATATTTTCGATGCGGCAAACTCCGCGCTGTCGCCAAGCTTTATCGCCGCCGATTCGTTCGATTGAGCGAACGCGGTCATCGAAAAAAGAACACCAACCGAAATTAACAAAAGAGCGAACTTTATGATTTTCATATATTTAGCTCCGTCGATCATCGCACACGGACGATGTTTAGAATCACAAACCGCCGCCGCGGTTGCAGGGATATTAAGGCAATTGATACATTTTTGCGTTCTTTGCATCTTCGCAGCTTTGCGTTAAGAAACCGCCAAACGTTCGCGCGTCACCTTTAATTTTCGCAGATCGCCGATCGCGGCGAATGCCATTTTCTCGGTTCTGAAATATTTTTTCGCGAGTTTTTGAATATCCTTTTCGGAAACGGCGTTGATGTTCGTCAGCGTTTCGTCCAGAAGTATCTGCCGGCCGTGGAGCATTTCGGATTGAGCAAGAGCCGACGCACGCGCCGCCGAATCTTCGAGCCCCAAATATATCGCGGCTTTTGCCTGATCTTTTGCGAGTTCGAGTTCGTCCCCGACAACGCCTTCTTTCACGATCCGCCGCATTTCCGCTACCGAAAGATCGAGAACTTTGCCGCACTGTTCGGGCGATGTAGCACCGAAAACCGAGAACATTCCGCAATCGCTGTATGCTATGAAGCTTGCGCCGATGCTGTATGCGAGCCCGCGTTCCTCGCGGATGCTTTGCCACAAACGGCTGGAGGTTCCGCCGCCGATAATGTTCGCCAAAAGGTCCGCGGCATAGCGCTCATGCGACGTGCCCGCCGGAAACGGTACGGCGAGTATCATATGCGATTGTTCCAGGTCTTTCTTTTGTTTGATCGCGATCGGCGCATGCGGCTTCGGTCGTCCGGCACGTTTCAGCCTGCCTTTCGCCCGCGAACCGTTCGCGTCAAAAAGTTTCTGCGCCATTTTCACGAGCCGGCGGTGTTCGACATTTCCGGCCGCGGCGATGACGACCTCGTCCGGCCGCACAAGCCGCCGGTGGAACGAACGAGCTTCGTCGGCCCCGAAGCGGCGAACGGTTCCGCGAGTTCCGGCGATCGAAAGCCCAAGCGGATGCCCGGCGAAAAATGCTGCCGAGAAAATATCGCCCAGGTCGTCTTCGGGCGAATCGGCCGTCATTTTTATTTCTTCGATAATGACGCGGCGTTCGCTTTTCAGGTCGCGGGCGTCAAAACGCGGGTTCGTCAGCATATCGCCGATCAGGTCGAATGCTTCCGGCAAACGCTCGTCGATCACCTTCATCGCAAAACCCGTTTCCTCGTGCGTTGTGTATGCGTCGAAATTTCCGCCGAGCCGGTCCTGTTCGATGGCGATCTCAAGCGCCGAACGCTTTGCCGTTCCCTTGAAAACGCAATGTTCGATGAAATGTGTAATGCCGTTCAGTTCGCGAGGTTCGTCGCGGGCTCCGCGCCGCAGAAAAAATCCCAGCGTTGCCGAGAGCGTGCCGTCCATGCGGTCGCTCAAGATCGTCAATCCGTTCTCCAGACGGGTCTCTTTTATGGTCTCTTTCATCGCTGCCTGCTGTTTTCGGCCAAACCTCAATACTTTCATATTCACGCCCAAAAGGCTATTCGAACCCATTGTCCGTAATTGACATTGGCTTTCAAAAATGCTTAAGTAAGTGCTTACTCACTTTATGTTTTTATTTATATTTTTTTCATAGATGAGCGAAGAACTTAATACTGCCGAAGACGAAATAATCGAAAACGAAAAAGACGAAGGAACCGAACCCGCATCGAAAGATGAATATTCCGCAGGCGAGAATCCGCATGAAGCGGTTCGCGAACAGAAAGGAAAGCGCAAAAAGAAAAGGATCTTGTTTGCGGGCGGAGCGGTTCTGCTGATAGCCGTGATCGCGGGTATCGGTTATTGGGTCTATGCCCGTCAATTCGAATCCACCGACGACGCCTTTATCGACGGCGACATTGTACAGATCAGCCCGCACGTTCCCGCGTACGTCAAAAAGGTCTATGTCGAATCCAACCAGTTCGTGCACAAAGGTGACCTTCTGGTCGAACTCGTTTCTGACGATTACGAGATAAAGGTCGAGCAGGCAAAGGCGGAGCTTGCGAACGCGCAAAGCCGGCTTGATCAGGCTCTGGCGAACGCCGGACTTACGCGAAAAGAAGCCGGTGCCGTTCAGGCTCAGGCCGTTTCGAATATCGAATCCGCACGGACGAACGTGGAGCAGACACAGCTTGCGGCCGCTTCGAAAAGCAGCCAGGTGAAGCAAGCGGAAGCCGCCGTCAAAACGGCGAACGCGAACCTGGAACAGATCCGAGCACAGGTCGCAAAGGCCGAATCCGATCGTCATCTCGCCGAGGTCGAATACGACAGGCGTTCGGCTCTTTTCAAAAAAGGTGACATCTCGCGGCGCTCGCTGGACCAAGCGACAAATCAGCTTCAGACCGCGACCGCGCAGTTGAACTCCGTCAAGAAACAGGTCGAAGCCGCGCGTTCACGCGTTGACGAGGCACAGGCGGCCGTCGTTGCTGCCCGTGACGTTTATCGCCAATCGGTCGCGCAGGTCGATCTTACGCGGTCGCAGGTCGGCGAAAGCCAGGGACGTTTGCAGGCGGCAAATGCGGCGCCGGAAAAAGTTTCCGTCAGCGAAGCCGCCGTGAGCGTTGCCGAAGCCGAGGAGAAGGCCGCCGAATCTGCCGTTCACGCCGCCGAACTCGAACTTTCCTACACGAAGATCTACGCCCCCGAAGACGGCTACGTCACGAAAAAGAACGTCGAAGAAGGCCAGCTCGTGCAGGTCGGCTCGCCGCTGATGGCGATATCAATGTCGAGCGATATTTGGGTCGTCGCGAATTTTAAGGAAACTCAGCTTGAGCATATGCGTGTCGGTCAACCAGTCGAGATCGAAGTTGATGCGTACCCGAGCGAAACTTTTCACGGAAAGATCGAAAGCTTTCAGGCCGGAACGGGTTCGCGGTTCAGCCTGCTGCCGGCGGAAAACGCCACGGGAAATTATGTAAAGGTCGTTCAGCGTGTTCCGGTAAAGATCGTCTTTGACGAAAAACCGGACAAGGTGCATCTGTTAGCTCCCGGAATGTCGGTCGAGCCGACCGTAAAGGTTCGTTGACGGCGGCATAAACGGGAAGCAATGGAAGACATCGCACCGCAGGAATGGATACCGAGTTTTAATCCATGGCTCATCGCCGTGTCGGTTATGCTCGCAACCGTGATGGAAGTGTTGGACACATCCGTCGCGAACGTCGCGCTTCCGCATATCGCGGGAAATCTTTCGGCCACAACCGAAGAAGCGACATGGGTTCTTACCAGCTATCTGATCTCGAACGCGATCATACTGCCCGCAACAAGCTGGATCGGCAAATACATCGGCCGCAAACGCTTTCTTATAATCTGCATCATCATCTTTACGTTCGCGTCAGCCTTGTGCGGAGCGGCTCCGAACCTGACGATACTTATAATCGCCCGTATTATGCAGGGCATGGGCGGCGGCGCACTTCAGCCGATCGCACAATCCGTTCTGCTCGAAAGTTTTCCACCCGCACGCCGCGGGGCCGCGATGGCCGTTTACGGAATGGGCATCGTCGTGGCGCCGATCATCGGGCCGACGCTCGGCGGTTGGATCACGGATAATTATTCCTGGCGTTGGATCTTTTACATAAATCTGCCGGTTGGTGCGCTTGCCGCATTCATGGCGAACACCTTTGTCGAAGATCCACCGTATCTGAAAAACCAAAAACCGGGCAAGATCGATTACACCGGTTTCGGTTTGATGGCTTTGGGTTTGGGCGCGCTCGAACTCACGCTCGATCTCGGCCAACAGCGCGATTGGTTCGAATCTTCGCTGATCGTTTTCACGGCGGCGGTTTCCGCGCTGTCGATCATCGCATTCATCATTTGGGAACTTTATACGCCGGAACCGATCGTGAACCTTCGCGTATTTTTGAACCGCAATTTTGCGGTCGGCTGCGCGATGATCGCGACGGTCGGCGTTGTGCTTTACGGTTCGACGGCGCTTTTGCCGCTGTTTCTGCAAACGCTGCTCGGTTATCCGGCGGTCGAAAGCGGCATTGCCGTAAGTCCTCGCGGTGTCGGCGCGGTTGTTTCGATGATAATTGTCGGCAGGCTTATTTCGCGTGTAGATTCGCGCTATTTGATCGTGTTCGGCTTTGCGGTGCTTTCGTTCTCGATCTATCTTTTCACCGGGCTGAATTTGTACATCGATCAGACGAACATCATTTACCCTATGCTGATCAGCGGCTTCGCGATGGGCTTCGTTTTCGTTCCGCTGACGACGATGACGATGTCAACGCTTCCGCAGGATCAGATCGGCAACGCTAGCGGCATTTATAACCTTATGCGCAACACCGGCGGCAGCGTCGGCATCGCGATAATGACGACACTGCTTGCGCGAAACAGCCAGGTGCACCTGAATTATTTGAGCGCTCACACCAATCAATATAACCCGGGATTTCAGGCCGTGTTTAACCAGATGAAAGCGGCATTCATGCAGTCGTTCGATCCCGTCACGTCGGCCCAGATGGCGTATCAGGCGATCTATGGAATGATGGTCAAACAGGCAGCCGTGCTCGCGTATCTGGACGATTTTTGGATAATGACGTTCCTCTGTATCCTCTGCATACCGGCGGGATTTCTATTTAAGCGCGCCATACACGCAAAACCTGTCGCCGGCGCGCATTAAGACTGCGGCGCGGAGACACTGAGACGCTGCGACAAAGCGATCAGATATATTAAACTCCGCGTCCGCACGTCAGCGTCTCCCCGCGTCGCTTTAATTGCCTTTTTCTACGACTCGTTGTAAATTAACGCAAGTTTTCGTAAAAACTTTCCCTGCATTCACGCCGGCTTTCGCGGCCGGAACGACAAGTAAAAATTGAATATGAAGAATCCATTTCTCGAGAATTTCAGGCCGTACATTTCGTCGTCCGTAACAAATTTGCGCGAGCTGACACCGGTTCCACTGATCATCGGAGCGTTGCTGGGGATGATCTTTGGCGCGTCGTCGCTTTATCTGGTGTTGAAAGCCGGATTGACGGTTTCGGCATCGATTCCGGTCGCCGTTATTTCGATCACGCTCTTTCGCGTGCTTTCGAAATTCGGAATGAAGGACGCGACGATCCTCGAACACAACATCGTTCAAACGACGGGTTCGGCGGGCGAATCGATCGCGTTCGGCATCGGCGTAACGATGCCTGCGATACTTATTCTCGGGTTCGATCTGGAAATTTGGCGTGTGACGATGGTCGCGGTGCTCGGCGGACTTTTGGGTATTCTGATGATGATACCGCTGCGTCGGGCGCTTATTCGCGATCAGCACGGTATTCTGAAATATCCCGAGGGCACAGCCTGTGCACAGGTTCTGATCGCCGGAGCGTCGAAAGAATCGCGCGAGGCTTCGATCCGTTCGGAGGACGTTCACGGTGATGATGCTGCAATGCAGGGCGGCAAGATCATCAGTATCGGATTCGTCATGGGCATCATTTTCAACACTCTGATGCAGGTGATGAAGGCGTGGAAAGATGTCCCGGAAAAGATATTCGGAAAACCCTACGAAGGCGGGTCGATCTCGCTTGCGAATGACCCGGCGCTTCTCGGCGTCGGATATATTATCGGTCCGCGCATCGCCGGTATCATGTTCGGCGGCGGCGTGCTGTCATACATGGTGATAATTCCGCTGATAAAATACTTCGGTGCCGGCCTGACCGAACCGCTCGCACCCGCAACGCTTCCGATCTCGGCGATGGCCATCGAAGGCAAGAACAGCATACAGGGCGATTATGTACTTTACATCGGCGCCGGTGCCGTCGCCGCGGGCGGCATAATCAGCCTGATCCGTTCGCTGCCGGTGATATGGCACGGAATTAAGGGCGGCATTTCGGATCTTCGCGGTTCGAGCGACGGTAATGACACCGCGCTCCCGCGAACCGACCAGGATCTTTCGATAAAATTCGTCATCGCCGGAATACTTGCGCTGATCGTCGTTATCACATTCCTGCCGGCGCTGAAAATGAATCTGCTCGGCGCAATTCTCATCATTCTTTTCGGGTTTCTTTTCGTTACGGTTTCATCGCGTTTGACCGGCGAGATCGGTTCGTCCTCAAATCCGATATCCGGAATGACGGTCGCAACGCTGCTGCTCACGTGTCTTGTGTTCTGGCTTGTCGGATGGACGAATCCCGACCCGTATTTCGTCACCGCGCTGTCGGTCGGCGGCATCGTTTGCATCGCGGCTTCGAACGGCGGAACGACCTCGCAGGATCTGAAGACCGGATTCTGGGTCGGATCGACGCCGAGAAAACAGCAGATCGCCATCTTGATAGGCGCACTCGGGTCCGCACTTGTGCTTGGGCCGATCTTGATCGCACTTAATCAAAACAGCACGGTTTACGCCGGGCCGCGAACGTTTTCGCACGTCAAACAGGACGTGTCCGTTCCGGCACAAGGCCTGACGCCGTATTCGGGCGAAGAACAGCCGCCGGTTGCGGGTGATTACCGCGTGTTTCAGAACACAGTTCCCGAAGGTTCGGCCGATCCGATCGTTTCGTCATTGGTTACCGGCAGCTATCTCGTCGATCAAACCGGCAAGGCCGTGTATAAGATCGACGACAATTTTCCGAAAGACGCCAAGATCCCGGCCGGAGCGAATGTTGGTCCGGATGAACAGATCGTCGGCCCGCAGGCGTCGTCCGATCAGAACACCTATCGCGGCTGGCACAACACCGAACTCACGAACGGAATTCCGCCCGGAAAATATTTGGTCGATGCGTCGGGCACGATCCGCTATCTCGTCGACCCCGGCGTGAACGGTTCCGTGCTGGAAAGGCCCGACGGTTCGAGCGTGACGAAATACGCCGCGCCGAAAGCTACGCTGATGAGCTATATCATCAAAGGTATTTTGAGCCAGCAGCTTCCGTGGGGTCTGGTGCTGATCGGTGTAATGATCGCGATCGTTCTGGAACTCGCGGGCATACCGTCGCTTGCATTTGCGGTCGGTATCTACCTTCCGATATCGATCTCGGCGCCGATATTTGTCGGCGGGTTCGTTCGCTGGGCGGTCGATAAGGAATTGTTCAAGAAGCTTCGCGGACGCGACCTGACCGAAGAGGAGATGATCGCCGAAACGGACAAGAGTCCGGGCGTTCTGCTTGCGTCCGGCTATATAGCCGGCGGCGCGCTTGCGAGCATTATCGTGGCTTTTTCGTCGCAGTTCCTTGACAGCTATGTCAGAGGCTTCGGCGAATGGTCGGCCGCGCACAATCCGCTGATGACGTCGGACGCACTTGCTCTAATTCCGATCCTGGGACTGTCCGTAGTGTTGTATTTGGTCGGCAGAGAGCTGATCTTGGGCAAAAAGACAAGTGAATAGAGCAAACCGCGAAACGGTTATTTAATATTCGGCGGCTGGGCTTTCTTGGTGCGAATGTTTATACCTTCGTTGCCGAGAACGAGAACCGTGCGTTGGTCATAGCTGGAGGTGTTGACCGGAAAATATGAGAGCAAATAACGGTTCTTTCGAAGTTCGTCGCAGATGAATTTAGCCGCTTCGCGAGCCTGATCGAACGGGAAGGCAACACCGCCCGTGCCTTCGGTCAGCTTTTGGATAACGGCTTTCGGTTTAGGAGAATAGCGTCGGTAAACGCCGTTGGTGCGGTCGTTTACCTGCAAAGCATAAACGGCGACATTTCGGAGCTGCAGTTCGCCGAGCACCTTTTCGAACGTCGTTGTGCTGCCGCGGTCAAGCCCGTCGCCGATGACGACGATAGCCGTTTTCCGCGTTCCGGGCATCAGCGGCATCAATATCTCGTTCAGCGTATCGTGAAGGGCATCAAATAGATACGGGTTACCCTTTTGCCGGAACGTTGCGACGGATGCTTCCATCTTTTTGGCGTCGTCCGTCCACTCCTGGACGATCTCCGCCTTTTCGTCGTACGCCAGAACGTATAGCTGATCGCCGTCGAATATCTCGTAGGCGAACTCCATCGCGGCTTTTTGCAGAGCGTCGATGCTTACGCCCAATCGTTCGGAATTATCGACAAGAAGGACGATCCGCGACGGCGACGGGTCAAAAGCAAGGTTTCCGATGCGTTGTTCCTGGCCGTTCTCATAAAGGAACAGTTCCTCCATCTTTATCGGCGCCGTATTTCCGTCGGAGCGTGTGATGACCAGGCTGATCACCTCGCCGCCCGCGTCGGAATTTCCGCGGCTGCTGTGGCCGGATTGCGCAAAGCCGTTCACGGCTGCCGCAAGAAGGCACGCCGCGAACGCAAATTTTTGCGCGATACGGAAATTCATCTTAATCGCTTTTCGAAGCCGAATCGGTTTTCGGTTTTGCGGAAGCATCGTCTGAACTCTTTGATGCGGATTCCGGCTTTGGGGTTGATTCGCCGGTCGAAGATTTTCCGCTTTCGGACGACGAAGGGTTCTTTCCGGCATAATCGGTCACGTACCAGCCGGCTCCTTTGAACTGAAACCCGGACAGCGAAACCTGTTTTTCAAGCTTTCCGCCGCACTTTTCGCAAACGGTCAACGCATCTTCGGAAACGGACTGCCGCTTTTCAAAATGGCCGCCGCAGCCCAAACATTTGTACTCGTAAATTGGCATATTCTTTGATCGTAATACTCCTTTTTAACGCGGAATTACCAGTTTGAGGCGATGTTTTCCTCGACTTCGGCATCGGCGTTCACAAGAAAGCGTTCGGCATCGATCGCGGCCATGCATCCGGTTCCGGCGGCGGTTATCGCCTGCCGATAATACGAATCCTGTGCGTCGCCGCAGGCAAAAACGCCTTCGACGTTCGTTTTCATCGAAGTTCCTTCGGTTATCAGATAGCCGACCTCGTCCATATTCAGAACGCCTTTGAAAAGTTCGGTGTTCGGTTTGTGGCCGATCGCGACAAAAACACCGCTGGTCGCAAATGTGGTTTCTTCGTTCGTTTCGTTGTTAAAAAGCGTGACGCTTTCGACACCGTTTTCCGCTGTGCCGTGTATCGAACGAACCTCCGTGTTCCAGATAACCTCGATCTTTTCGTGATTGAGTACGCGGTCCTGCATTATCTTTGACGCGCGAAATTCGCCGCGGCGATGAACGACCGTAACTTTCGACGCGAACCGCGTCAGGAAAAGAGCTTCTTCCATTGCAGTATCGCCGCCGCCGACGATGACCACCGGTTTGCCGCGAAAGAAAAATCCGTCACATGTCGCACACGCCGAAACGCCGTTGCCGCCAAAGCCCGCGGGGACCGGTTCTTCGCCGGGAATGCCGAGCCATTTTGCCGAAGCTCCGGTCGAGATGATAAGTGTTTCGGCTTCGATGAACGTCGTTACCTCTTCGGCATCGGCGCTCGTTTTGCCGTAAAGTTTGAACGGCCGCGAACTGAGATCGACGCGGTCGATCCAGACGTTCAGAAACTCCGTGCCGAAACGTTCCGCCTGTTTGCGAAATTCATCCATCAGCGCCGGCCCCATTATGCCGTCCGCAAAGCCGGGATAATTTTCGACGTCCGTCGTTATCGTGAGCTGGCCGCCGGGCTGCGGGCCGTCGATAACGATCGGTTCAAGCTGTGCCCGCGATGCGTATATCGCGGCCGTAAGTCCCGCCGGGCCGGAACCCAATATCACGACCTTTCGTTTGATTATGTCTTCTGCCATATGTTTAGCCTATGCCTATATTATATCCGCTTGCCGAAAGCGAAGTCGAATGCAGCCGCCGCACGATGTCGCGGGAAATTTGCCTCGTGTACCTTACAAAATAAAAATTGTCCGTGATAATATGCTTGTGTTAAAATTTAATCTGTTCTTATTGGATCACCGCAAATGTCGACGACACCAAACCCTCAGTTTGAGGAGAAACGCTTTGCACTCCGAATGGCGCTCCGTCTGCCGATCGTAGTTTCCGGCCGCGCCGAAGACGGCGCCGCATGGAGCGAACCGACCGAGACGGACGATATATCCACGCTCGGAGCTTTGTTTCAGCTCAACCAAAAGATCGAACGCGGCGATACGCTTTACATACGCTCGCACAGGCCGGACGGCGTTCCGGTCGAAGCAAAAGCAAAAGTAATGCGCATTTCTGCCGCAAATTACGGCGCGACGCGCGTCGGCGTCCAGATCGTCGAATCGCAGGACAACTGGCTTCGGCTTTTTGTCGCGTGGATCGCCGATGACAACGTCGCCGAAACCGTCGAAGATTAAATCGCCCTCGAAGCCATCCGCCAATCGACACGGCACCGCCGTTTCTGTAAAATTTCCTTTATGGCAAATTACGAAACGATCACAGTAGAACAGCGCGGCAAAGTTGCGCTGCTGACGATAAACCGGCCCGATAAACTGAATGCACTGAACAGCACGGTTCACGCCGAAGGCATAGCCGCGCTTGACGCGCTTCGCGACGACGACGGTGTCCGTGTAGTCGTGATAACCGGTGCGGGCGAAAAATCGTTCATCGCCGGAGCGGACATCAGCGAATTCGCCGACAAAACGCCGGTTTCGCAACGCGATCTTTTTCAGCGGCCGTCGCTTTTTAATTCGCTCGATAATTTTCCGAAACCGGTTATCGCGATGATAAACGGATTTTGCCTCGGCGGCGGAAATGAGCTCGCGCTCGCCTGCGATATGCGCATCTGCAGCCCGAATGCCAAGTTTTCGCAGCCCGAAATAAACCTCGGTATAATGCCGGGCGGCGGCGGCACCCAGCGCCTGACACACCTGATCGGCGAAGGCCGTGCGATGGAAATGATCCTGACGGGCGATATGATCGATGCCGAAACGGCGCTCGCGTGCGGCCTGGTCAACCATATTCACCCGGCCGCCGAACTCGAAACACGCACGATGGAGATCGCCGAAAAGATCGCGGAAAAGGCTCCGGTCGCGCTTCGTTTGTGCAAAGAAGCCGTGAAATTCGCGTCGCGTTCGAACCTGGACGAAGGCCTGCGCCGCGAGGTCGATCTTTTCTCGCTCTGTTTTTCGACCGAAGACAAGACCGAAGGCGTCGCCGCGTTCCTGGAAAAACGCAAACCGGAATTCAAAGGCAAGTAGCTTGACGCATACGGCGATTTTCGCTAAATTCAATGTTTGCCTTTTATAAAAAGAAGGCGTTTGAAATTTTGGGGTCGTAGCTCAGCTGGGAGAGCGCTGCAATGGCATTGCAGAGGTCAGGGGTTCGATCCCCCTCGACTCCACCAATTTTTACGAAGCTCTGTCAGAAATGGCGGAGCTTTTGTGTTTTAAACTTTTGTCCGAGATCGCCGTCGACACCTCCGTAACGTCCGTTAAGCGAACGGTCTTTGACCGTTCATGTGATAGGCGGTCGAAGACCGCCAGCTTAACAAACTCTCATTTCTCATCAAAACTCTGCGCCCATTTCCAGAACGAATCTTCATAGACCAGCCAGCCGAGCGACGTCGGCTGTGAGCCGGCGGTTTCGAAAGTTCCGTCTTCGCAAAACGAAACGAGCGTCGGGCGCGATAGCGGCGGCACGATTATCCTGTGTTTCTTTATAAGTCTTTCGACCTCCGAAAGACGAAGCTTTACACGTATTTTACCATCCAACGTTTGTTGCATTTCGATCACCTACCTTAAAAATCATAAAAGATCGTAAAAATTGAACAATATCATTAATATTGCCATATCTTATCGAAGCAATTGTCGATATTCTGCAAATGGCCGGACGGTTTGCAAGCGGCGACGGAATGCTTGAGTAAGATTCGCCCAAAATCGTTCGACCATTTCAATATATCAAACAAATGTATCTTTTGCAAAATTTTGTACGAAGGATGAAACAAGGAAGAAGTAATGACATTCTCAACGTCCGACAAACTAAAAGCACTCGCGATAACGAACATCTTCGAAACCTCAACGGCGTTCGGAAACTTTGCGGCGGTTGCCGTCAATGACGACGGCGCCGGCATTTCTTACGGCATCAGCCAGTTCACGCACGCATCGGGATCGCTCGCCGTCGTGATCGAAGAATACTTTGCTCGCGGCGGAGCCGTCGGCCGCGAAGTCATAGCGTCGCGGATCGAATTTTTGAAAGACCGCCGTGCAAAAGCCGTCGAGCGGCTCGCTTCGGACAATGCCTTGAAAAACGCTCTTCGAGCGGCCGGTTTGACGTCAGAGATGCGGGCGGCGCAGATCTCCGTAGCCGAAAGGCTTTACCTCGCGCCGGCGATCGCGGCGTGCGCGGGTTCCGGATTTGTCGAACCGCTGTCGCTCGCCGTTATCTACGATTCGATCAACCACGGGTCGTTCGAAAAGATCCGCGACAAAATCTCCGCGGCCCTGCCCGAACGCCAATGGATCGCCGCGTATGTTCGCGTTCGCGACGAATGGCTGCGGAGCGTTCCGCGATTAAAGAAAACCGCATACCGAACGGCATTCTTTTCCGGCGAAATAAGGCGCGGAAATTGGCGGCTCGATCCGCCGCTGAACGTGAACGGCTTTCGTTTGACAGAAGAAATTTTAGAGAATTTGGCGGCGGCGTCCGGCCTTGATCTTAGCAAAAATTCCTCGAACAACCCGCCGGGACCCGCACGAATGAGCGGCGGTGAAACATCCGCCGTGCCCGCAGAAACGCCGCCGCCGAATATTTATGAGGCCGCAATGGAAAGGCTAGACCGTATCGAGGCCGAGGTGAACAAAGCCGTCGAAACATACGACCGCGTCGAATCGCTGACGAAAAAAGTGTTGATTCGAAAAGATTCGGCCCGGTCGCTTTGGCGGTCGGTCGCGGGAATGGCGGTGCAGACGTTTTGGGCTGCGGTCGCTTTTTTCGCGAACATTCCGCGCGGGGTTTGGCTTGGCGTTGCGGTCGCGGCGGCCGTTCTTATGGCCGCGTATCTGTGCTGGCGGATGGCACGCGAGCCGAGAATTAAAGAGGTAGAAAAATGAACGACATAAAGAATTTATTCATCGCATTTTCCGCATCGGCATCAACCTTTTTCGCGGCGTTCGAATCCACCGCGACACTCATTTCCGTGATATCGGCGGTCGTCCTGCCGATAGTATTTTTCGCCATAGGAAAGGCCATCGACGTCGCGGTGCAGATACATCTCGACCGCGTCCGCCGCACGGAGAAAGACAAATGACCAACAAGAAATTTATATATTTCGTGGCCGTTGCGGCGGGAATTCTGCTAACGGTTCTTGGTGCCGGAACATTCATTAGCGAGATGCGGATCCGCCGGCTCGAATCCGGCATCGCCGAACAAAAAGCCCGCGCGGATTCGCTTGCCGAAGCTGCCGCGGCGAAAGAAACCGAAGCCCGGCGATACCTCGAAAAGATCGCCTATCTGGAAACAAAACTGGCAGAAATAAATGACGTTGCACGGAGGCAAAATGAAGAGATCGAAAAAGCTGAAACCATTGTTCGCGATGCTCGCGATAACGTTCACCGCGTGCGCGGCATTCGCTCAATCGCCGTCACGGCCGACGAACTCTGCCGAAAACTTGCCGAAGCCGGACATCCGTGCGGCGAAGGAACAAACGGTTCGTGACGCGTGCGCCGACGCGGCCGCGGACCTGACGGCAACGCGAAAGTTCGCGGACGCGCTCGATGCCGAAAACACTTTGCTGAAAGAGCGGCTAGCAACGGCCGAACGCACTGTCGAAATTTTGATGGAGCTGAACGATAGCCGAAAGGCGGAGAGTGCCGCGCTCAACGAAGCTCTAAAAGCAAAGAACGAAACGATCGCCGTGCAAAGCCAACTCATCCGGACACAGACGGAGCTTGCGGCGAAGCTCAAAGGCAAAAAACGGTCGCTGCTCGGGCGGATCGGCGACGTTCTGCTCGGTGCCGCTGCCGTCGCGATCCTGAAATGAGTTCGACCGACGAACCGAAACCTCGGCTGCCTTTTCCCGAATGGCTGGAGAAAACCGCGCCGACCTTTACGTGGAACTGGCGTCACCAGCTTTACCTATACGACCGCCTTGGGCCGATGACCGCCGGCGACAAAAAACGGCTGATGATCTTTATGCCGCCGCGTCACGGAAAATCCGAAACCGTCACCGTGCATTACGCCGCGTACCGGCTTCAGTGTGAACCGAAAATGAACATTATTATCGGATGCTACAACCAAAAACTCGCGAACCGGTTTTCGCGGCGTATTCGCCGGATCTGCGAAACCGGAATGGAGCTTTCCAACGAACGCCGAGCTGCCGAAGAGTGGGAAACGAACGCAGGCGGCGGCGTGCGTGCGGTCGGCGTAGGTGCGGGCGTCACCGGTTTCGGCGCGGGCCTGATCATCATTGACGATCCGGTAAAGAGCCGTGCTCACGCCGAATCGGTCACCATTCGCGAAAATACCGCCGATTGGTTCAACGACGATATTTACACGCGGCTCGAACCCGGCGGCCAGATCATCATTATCCAAACGCGTTGGCACGAAGACGACCTTTCCGGGCGGCTTTTGCGCGAGATGAAAGAATCCGAAAAAAGCGAGGAATGGGAGGTCGTAAAAATTCCGGCTCTTGCGGAAACCGAAGATCCGCTCGGCCGCGAGCCGGGCGAGGCTCTTTGTCCCGAACGATTTTCCGCCGAAGATCTCGACCGGATCCGAACGCGCATCGGCTCGCGTTCGTTCGAATCGCTTTATCAGCAATCGCCTTTTCCCGAGGAAGGTTCGCTTTTCAAACGCAGTTGGTTTCGCCGTTATGTTGATGCTCCGCCGGCCGGGCTCAGATGGGTTCGCGGGTACGACCTGGCGGTTTCTACCAAAACATCCGCCGATCACACGGCGTCGTTCCGCTGTGCGCTGGATGACAACGGCGACCTTTACATCGCCGATGGTTTTCGCGGACGGCTGGAATATCCGGAACAGCGGCGTTATGTGATCGAACGAATGACCGCCGAAAAGAACACGCAGCACTATATCGAAAGCGCTTTGCACGGAAAGGCTCTTGTTCAGGATCTTCGCCGCGTGCGCGAGGTTTGCGGCATTCCGCTTCGCGAAGCAAAAGCGCTCAACGACAAATTTACACGTGCTCTTGGCTGGGCCGCGCTTGCCGAAGCCGGAAAGGTCGTGCTGGTTCGCGGTGCGTGGAACAAAGAGTTTTTGGACGAAGTTTGCCGATTCACCGGCCGCAGCGACCGCGAAGACGACCAGATAGACGCCGTCAGCATCGCCGTAAATATGATCCGCGAAAAAACCACGAGGCGAAAAGCGGCGGGATTTTGAAACACGAGGAAAAACGAAATGAATATGAACAACGACCTGACATTATCCATCGAACGGCTGCGGGAAAATTCGCTCCGTTATCAGCGTGCCGAACGCTATTATCTGGGCCGCCACGACCTGGCGTTCGCCACACAGAAATTCGCGAACGCATTTGGTTCACAGTTCCGCGAATTTGCGCTGAACCTTTGCCCGGCTGTGTGCGAAGCGGCCCGCGACAAACTCAAACTCACAAGTTTCAGCTCGGAAAGCACCGGCGACAGCAGGCTTTCGACCGGCGAGATCGAAGCAAAGACACGCGAGATCTGGAACCGGAATCGAATGGCCGTCCGCGCCGGCGAACTTCACAAAGAAGCTCTGAAATGCGGAGATGCTTATGCGATAGTATGGCCGAATGCATCGGGCGAAGCCGTTATATTTCCGAACAAAGCCGCGAACTGCACCGTCGTTTACGACGAAGAATCGCCGGGCCGAACGATCTTTGCCGCGAAGTATTGGCAGACGAACGAGAAGGAAATTCGGCTGAATCTTTACTATGCCGACCGCATCGAACGCTTTGTTACGAAAGGTTCCGGCGGTGCGATACTGCCGAACGCCGACCGGTTCGTTCCGTTCGAAGCAGACGGAAATCCGACTACGATCGAAAATCCGTTCGGCGTCGTTCCCGTGTTTCATTTTGCGAACAACGCCGACATCGGCGAACCGGGACGTTCGGAATTGGAACCGGCGATCCCGATCCAGGACGGCCTGAATAAATCGGTGCTCGATATGCTGGTCGCGATGGAGTACTGCGCCTATCGGCAGCGTTGGGCCGCCGGGATCGAGATAGCCTATGACACGGACGGATCGCCCGTGCCGCCGTTCAGCGCGGGCGTCGATCACCTGTGGGTCGCCGAAGATCCGAACACGCGTTTCGGCGAATTTTCCGACGCGAACCTCGAACAATTCCTGAAGGTAAAAGAATCGTTCCGCATCGATATCGCGTCCGTGACGGGAACGCCGCTCCATTACCTGCAGCCGCAGAACAAAACGCTCGCCAGCGGCGAGGCTTTGCGCAAAAGCGAGACGCGGTTCATCGCAAAAATACGCGACCGGCAGAATGCTTTCGGCCGTGTGTGGGAAGACGCGATGGCGTTCGCACTTTTGATCGAAGGTATGGGAACGCGCATTTCGCTTACGGCACAGTGGGAAGATCCGGCGCCGATAACCGAACGCGAACTGCTGGAAAACATCCGCATAAAACGCGAAATAGGTTTGCCACGCGAAACGGCTCTCGCCGAAGCGGGATACGGAAACGCAGCGGCCGAAACAATGACACAAAACGAAGGAGAAATATGAAACCAGAAGAAAACAACGAACCGGTGACGGACGAAACCGCCGCCGATGCGAACAGCGAAAAGGTCGGAACGGACGAAACCGGTGTTCCGGCAACACCGTCGCAGCCGCCCGAACTTTTGTTCGAGCTTGCACGCGGCCTGGAACAGATGGACGAAACGGGCGAACTCGATAACGCGGCGGCCATTGTCCGCGAGATCAAGAAACGCTATCCGGCTGAATTTCGCGCCGGTTCGCCCGCAGCCGTCGGCATAAACGGCGGAGCGGGAATGGTTGCGGCGGTACCGCTGACGCGGGACGTGCTCGCGAAAATGAAACCCGCCGATATCGCAAAGCTGGATTGGCAAGCGGTTCGGCACGTACTCGAAAACACAAAATAGAACACCGAAAAGGAGAATATGGCTTTAGATTTTATACCTACAGTATGGGCAGCACGGCTGCTTACGGCATTGGACAAAGCTCTCATATACGCACAGGCGAATGTGTGTAACCGAGATTATCAAGGTGAGATCCGCGAAGCGGGAAATTCGGTAAAGGTCGCATCGATCGGCGACGTAAGCATCGGAACATACACGAAAAATTCGGATATCTCCGATCCGTCGATCCTGACCGACACCGAACAGACGATGCTTATCGACCAGGCGAAGTATTTTAACTTCTATGTGGACAGCGTCGATCAGGCACAGCAGAACGTAAACGTTCTGGACGAAGCAATGCGCCGCGCGGCGTGGTCGCTTCGCGATGCGGCCGATTCGTTCTTGGCGGCGATGATGGCGACGGCCGTGCCGGAGGAAAACACGCTCGGCACGACCGTTGACCCGATCGTTCCTTCATCGACCGACGCATACGAACACCTGGTCGATCTCGGTGTTCTGCTCGACGAATCGAACACGCCTATCGAAGGCCGGTTCGTCGTTGTTCCGGCGTGGTTCCACGGCCTGCTTCTGAAAGACGACCGTTTCGTCAGCAGCGGAACTTTTCGCGGCGACAACACACTGGCGAACGGAAACGTCGGCGAAGCGGCGGGATTTACGATCCTGAAATCGAACAACGTTCCGAACACAAGCGGTGCGAATTACAAGCTCATCGCCGGGCATTCGATCGCGACATCGTACGCCGAACAGATCGTGGATGTGCAAACCTACAAGCCGGAGAAAAGATTCGGCGACGCCGTAAAGGGCCTGCACATTTACGGCGGCAAAGTTCTGCGGCCCGCGAACCTTGCGATGATCATCGCCGATAAGGAATAGGTGAACGGCGATGGAAACATTCGAAGACAAACTGAAACGAATGACGGCCTGGGACGCGGAACCCGCCTTGACGGAAACCGAGATCGGCGAGCTTCTGGCAGCCGCGCAGGTCGCGGACGAAAGCGGAGCGTCGCCGCAGAATGACGATTGGGAGCCAACATACGATCTGAATTCTGCTGCGGCGAACGGGTGGCTGATAAAGGCTGCCCGTGCCGCGAATACGACCGAAACGGAACCCGAAAGCCTGAATGTAAGCTCGAAAATATTCGACAACTGCCTGAAAATGGCACAGATATATTCGCGTAAGCGTATAGGAAGTGTTCGGCTGGTTACGTCAGCGTAAAAATATACGCATAAACGTATATATAAAAGTTAGGGGCGGCGAAAGTGCTGTCCCTAACTTATTTGTTTTTATATTTGCTCCAATGCCGCCGGAGTTTTTCGACGAATTCGATGAACGGCGTAAACTGCCGGAGGTTGTCGAGATTCGGGTCAACGCCGAAGTAAGTGTAGCACGGAAATCCGTTCGCCGCGGCGGACTTCAGCCATCTTAAAGCCGTTTCCGGTTCGTTCAGAAGCGCATACGAAGATGCGATGTTGTATTCCGTATGATGAAAATGGCCGAATCCTTTGCCTATCTCGACACAGTGATGCGCGGCATCGACGGATCTTTCCCGTTCACCGGCTTTTGCAAAGAGCAATGCCTTAACACTTGTAAAACTTCCGGCGGCGTCGGTCGGCTCGTCTTTCAGGCGTGCATCAACGATGTCGAGTGCTTCCTTGTCGCGGCCAAGTTGTATCAGCAGCTCGGCCCTTATGCGGTCGACGAGCATCGGGCTGACCTGTCGCGGGATGGTTTTCAAAACTGCGAGAGATTCGGCGAACTTGCCCTGCCACGCCAGATAGTTGCTTACGCGAAACCGGGCCATCGTATTATTCGGATTTAGTTCGAGCGTTCGACCCAACGAACGGTGAGCTTCTTCCATAAGCCCGACATGGGCATAAACGATCGACAGTTGGTGATGCGTTTCGTCATTATCCGGATCAAGTTCGAGCGATCGGGTGTAGGCCTTGATCGCGTATTCGTGGGGAAATCCTTTCGCGTCCGACCAAAGGACAAGCCCGCGGGCGAAATAGGCTTCTGCAAGTTCCGGATCGAGGACCAAAGCCTTTTCAACGGCAACCTCGGCATTTTCATAAAGCCGGCCGCGCTCGGAACCGGCCGCGAACTTAAATGCTTTCGTGTTGTAAGCTCGTGCCAATTGGGCATAGGCTTCGGCGAGCCCGGGATCGAGCGAAACGGCCTTTTCAAGCAGGTTTATTGCCGCGTCGGTCTCTTCGGCATTTTCGATACGGGCTTTCACCTTACCGCGGATGTAAAGATCGAAGGCCTTGGCGCGGTTGTCATTGACCGTGCGTTCGTCGGCCGCGGAAGATGGTTTGCCGGGAACCGGACGCACAGGAGAAGGATCGCCTCCGCCGCCGACACGCGTTACGGCAGCGATGAACCGATAGCCGTGTTTTGGGACGGTTTCAATGTATTTATCCGGGCCGCCGGCTTTGCTCAAATGGCGCCGTATAGTGTAAACCGCCTTTGAAAGATTGTTCTCTTCGACAAATGTATCCGGCCAAACGGCGGACAAAAGTTCATCTTTTGTGACAAGCCTTTTGCTGTTGCGAACAAGGTACACGAGCGTTTGGAAAGGCTTTTCCGCGAGCGAATCAGGTGTTTTCCCGCTTTGGCAAATAAGCTCGTGTTCGCCGACATTGAGGCGATATTCGCCAAATTCGTAGATCTCAGGGTCATTCTCAGGCATAAGAAAGTTTGGGAAGAATAAAAAAGGAAAAATAAATTCTGAAAAACTGAATGACGCCCGAACACCCGCCGTCATAGACTTCATTTCGCGGACCGGAATAACCGAACGCATACGAAGCTGAACCAGAGTTTAGCGCCGCTTCCATTGCGGAAACAAGCTGCGCTTCGATCCGAAAGCAGATCAAACAGAGGAGAGACAAACCATGAGGATAAAATATGCTAGAACAAAACTGACGATTGCTGCGGTTGCGGCGTTCCTGATCGTCGGCGGAGCCATTGCCTACGCCGCCGTTTTCACGGGCCATGCAAACCATATCGGGTTATGGGAAGGTCCGGCACAGATCGTCGCCAATGACACCAACATCACTGCAAAAGGCGTGACGGGCGGTTGGCACTATCATCCGGGATTTATGTATAACGTCGTGAAGCAGGGCAAGGTGATCGTCGAGGACGGATGCGCTCAGCCCTGGGATCCGAATCCGGAGGAATACGGCACACGGACATACACAGCCGGCGAGGCGTTCGAAACGGCCGACGGCCGTGTGCACAGAGCTGTGAATCCGGACGGCGAGCTGGACGAGGTCGAGATAAGCATGACGATCTTGCCGGAAGGCCGGCCGGCTCGTGTTCCCGCATCGGGAAGTCTCGGCAAACGCTGCGGACCCGCCAGAGACCGTGACGAATGCAAACGGTACTGGGAACGGTTCGATTTTCCGTACAGTTTCAAGAACCAGGGCGAATGTGTTGCTTTCGTCGAGCATCGGCGAAAAGTATCGGTGCTGC
The DNA here is from genome assembly GCA_965651435.1 of uncultured bacterium. Classification (GTDB taxonomy): domain Bacteria; phylum Acidobacteriota; class Blastocatellia; order Pyrinomonadales; family Pyrinomonadaceae; genus OLB17. The sequence continues at coordinate 22,858 of CBFGSN010000015.1, forward strand.
TGCCGGAGATCTATCCCGAAGGCCAATAATACATGGCCGGGACGGGCAGGCCTTTACGGGAAGAAGCCGCGACACATCCGAAAGCTGTGTGAAAGCCGCGTCAAGTATTGCCTCTACAAAGACGCGGCATCGCGGATCACCTTTAGCGTCGAACGGTCGCGGTCAAAGACGCTGTAAAGGCCCTGTTCTTCCATTGGCGGATCGCCCATGTATTCGTCACCTGTTTGCCAAAAGAGCCTTCCTTTCGCGGGCCGCGCACGGCCGCCGAAGGCCCAGAAATTCGCTCCGGCAATGTGCGGTTCGCTCTTGATATAAGAAAAGACCGTGCGGTAATAGCGGTCGCGGAGTGTGGTTTTTGCCTTTATGTTGAATGATTGTCCGTCACGCGGCAGGCCGAATTCTTCGATCACAAGCGGTTTGTTCAGGCGTTTTGCGACAGCCAAGTGTTCGCCGATGTAATCGCGCGTCATTTGTTCCGCTTTGCCATATTGCTTCGCCATTTTGCCGTTTTCGAACCACGCCCAATTCTTCGGCCAAATGTGTATCGTCAGATAATCGACGTTCTTGTCGCGGTGGATCTCCTCAAAGATCGAAAGGCTTTCGGTGCCGATGCGGCCTTCGTGGCCGATGGAAACCAGGTGATTTTTGTCGAGTCGTTTTATCAAAGCCGCCGTGTCGGCTATCCATTTTTTATATGCATCATTCGCCGCCGGACGCATCGGCCGCGGTTCGTTCGCGATCTGCCAGGCCATTATCGTCGGGTCGTCGATATAACGTTTGCCGGTTATTTTATTCGTGCGTGTGATGACGAATTCGGCCTGTTTCGCATATGCCGCTTTGCAAGGTTCACAGGTGTAAAAGTTTGCGACCAGATCGCGAAGCGTGTCCCAGTCCGGTTTTTCCATGAGCCATTTGCGGCCGATGACGCCGTTCCAGATCAGGTATTGCTGAAAGCCGCCGCTCCATTCCCAATTGTTGCTCAAGAAAATAACGGCCGTCATATCGCGTTTAGCCATTTCCGCGAGCAGCGTATCGAGGCCTTCGAGCACGCGTTCGTCAAATTTGCCCTGCTCCGGCTGCAGCGGCGGAGCGACGCGCGGGACATTATTCAGCAGACCTTCGCCTTCGGCACCGGCCATGACGCGAAGATTCGTGATGCCGTTCTTTTTGAGCAGATCTAGCTCTTTCCGCAGCCTTTCGATTCCGCGAGCTTTGTTTTTCTCAAGCCCCAAAAGCGGCCCGTACCAGTAATTTGTCCCGACGAAATAATACGCTTCGCCATCTTTCACGAGCCGGCCTTTCTTTGCCGAAACAAACTCTTGCGAAAACGCGGCGATCGGAATGAATAAGATGAAGAGCAATGCAAAATATCGAGTGTGCATAATCAGCCATTATTATACAGCGCAAAAATGTTGGCGTTGAGAACAAACGGTGCTAGTCTTGACGAAGAAAATGCAAAAAATCCCGCTTTACATATCAATTGGCGTTGCAGCTTTTTTGGTCGGCACTTTCGCAGTATATCTTTTTCTGGAAAAACCATCGGAAATCGTCAAGCAAGAGACAGTTCGTGTCGAAGATGGAGGTGTTAATTCGAATGAACTTGTTTCGCGTGAGTGCGGTGAATTTTCTGATGAAGTTGATTTTGAACCATTTCTGGATAAATGGCTTTCGGGGGAAAGGCTACTGGACGCTCCTTATTGTAAAGACGGAAGTTCTCAAGCCTTCCGGTTTGATGAGAGAAATGTTCACCCGAGTTATCTGGATGTGAATGGTGACGGTAAGGATGAACTGGTCCTTCAAACCGGATGTTCGCCCACCGGAAATTGCGGTATGTGGATCTTCGAACGTATGGATAATGATTATCGAAATATTTTTGTTTCGGCCCGCGGGGTACAGACGTTCAAGAGATCCGAAGAAAAAAATAAAGGTTACTTCGATCTGGAGACCCGTATGCACGGAGGAGCAACCAACGGAGATCTGATAATTTACAGATTTGACGGCGATCATTACAAACCCAAAGCGTGTTACACCTATGATTACATTGATAAGAATTCGGGAGCTGTTCTCAACGAACCGCGACTCGACCCCAGAAAGTGTTCGCAATTTTTGGAATAAAGAGTCCTTATTACATCCTGCTGATAGATTCGATGACCTAAACCCGGATCAACTTATTGACACGAAAATTGTGAATTGTGAAATTGCGGAATCGTTAATTGCACCGGCAGGTTTTCTTCTTCCAATTCACAATTTGCCGATCGCCAATTACCAATTATCGCTCATAATGTGAATCCAGGTAGCACAATAATATATACACGCCATAGACATATTTTGCCGATGTGTCGATAAAATCGCATTTCATCGACATATTTTGTTGACATGTCGATGGTATCGACATATTCTCGTTATGTGTCGATAAAACGCCAAAACATCGACACGTCGTATTTTTGTGTCGATACCGTCAACATAAGACGAAATTACGTCGAAAGATCCGGTAACCGTAACGATGACATTAAATTGGGATCCAAAAACTCCATATCAGGAATTGCCCGAACTGCCGCCAAATGCGGATATCGAGACTAAGATCATTTTAAAAGAATGCATCGATGCCCGCGCGGCCTTGGCGGAACTGAAGCAGGCCGCGGAACTCATTCCAAATCCTTCGATTCTGATAAACACTCTACCCCTGCTCGAAGCACGGGCGAGCTCCGAGATCGAAAATATCGTAACAACGACGGACAAACTTTTCGAGCACCTCAGGCACGAGGCTTCGGCTGACCCTGCTACAAAAGAAGCTTTGAGATACAGCGGAGCTCTTTTTCAGGGTTTTGACGCGTTGGCGAAATATCCTCTGAACACCAGAACAGCCGAGGAAATATGTTCCAGAATAAAAGGCGTGGAGATGCGTATCCGAAAGATACCGGGAACCGCTCTTGCGAACGAAACGACGGGTTCCGTCATTTATACGCCGCCTGTCGGGGAAGACCTTCTGCGAAGACTATTGGCGAATTGGGAGCATTTTCTGCATGACAAAACGGGTTTGGATCCACTGATAAAATTGGCGGTCGCACATTACCAATTCGAAGCCATACATCCGTTCACCGATGGAAACGGGCGCACCGGCCGCGTGTTGAACAGTCTTCTTCTGATCGAACAGGATCTGCTGACATTGCCGGTTTTATACCTAAGCCGATACATTTTGGGAAACCGGGCCGAATATAACCGGCTTCTTCTTGGTGTGACGAAAAGCCACGCATGGGAACCATGGATAGTATTCATGCTGAACGCGATCAAAGAAACTTCGATATGGACCACTAATAAAATTTCCGCGATAAGGCTGCTTTCCGAAGAAACTATGCGGTATGTGAAGGAAAAGCTGCCGCGGATATACAGCTATGAACTCGTCAATACGATCTTCGAACTTCCGTATTGTCGAATTAGCAATATCGTCGAGAAAGGCATCGCGCAACGGCAGACTGCTTCGAACTATTTGAAACAGCTCGTGGACATAGGAGTGTTGATCGAACATTCCGAAAAGCATGTCGCCAAAGAAAAGCTGTTCGTCCATCCTAAATTGATGCGGCTCTTAACGGTCGATTCGAATGATTTTGAGCCTTATCTAACATAATTCCTGACACCACCGGTTGCCGAAATCGGCCATCTACGGCAGAATCAAATGCGGCGGCGAAAGCCGTTTTTGCGCTTTGCGCGGAAGCAAACGAATGAAGGAAAAGCTTTTAGAATTATTGGCGTGTCCGGTTTGCGGCGGTGACATTTTGCTCGCGTTCGCCGGAAAATACGAAGACGCAGAGGTCATCGAAGGAACTCTCGCCTGCCGCAAATGCGAACGCGAATACAAGATAGTCCGCGGCGTTCCGCGCTTTGCGGACCTCGGGAAGATCGAGGCGGACAAAGCCGAAACGGCCGAAAATTTCGGCTGGCAGTGGACGCATTTTACGCAGGAAGATCCGAAATATAACGAACAATTTCTGGGATGGCTGCGGCCCGTGAAGCCCGATTTTTTTGCCGGCAAGGTCGTGATCGAAGGCGGCTGCGGCAAAGGCCGCCACACGAAGCTCGCCGCCGAATGGGGAGCAAAAGAGGTCGTCGGCATCGATTTGGGCGACGGCGTCGAATCGGCTTTTGCGCTGACGCGCGATATGCCGAACGCGCATATCATTCAATGCGATATTTTCAGGTTGCCGCTGAAAAAGGCATTCGATTATGCGTTCAGCGTCGGCGTTCTGCACCACACGCCCGACCCGAAAAAGGCGTTCGTTTCGCTGGCGTCAAGGGTTAAAAAAGACGGGCATATTTCGGCTTGGGTTTACGGCGCCGAAAACAACGAATGGATCACGAAATACGTAAACCCGCTTCGCGAAAGGTTCACGTCAAAGATGAGCCAGCCGGTGCTTTATCAGCTTTCAAAACTGCCGACGCTTTCCCTTTTCCTGACGACGAAGCTCATATACAAACCGGCGAACATCATCGCAAAACCTGTCGCGAAAAAGC
>CBFGSN010000016.1:0-27275 GCA_965651435.1 uncultured bacterium
GCAAACCCGTAAGCGAAGATCAAACACCGAGCATCGGCTGTAATATAAAGTGGAAATAGACGGCATCCGGTCGTTGCCGCGTTATTTTCGCCGGCAAGCCTGTCTCGTCCGGCTCCGATAGGTTTTGCGAAGTCCGTACAAATACCGTCATCCCCTGCCAAAGCTGTCGATCATTTCGGCAAAAAATTCGCGCGGCGAGGCAATTCTGATCTTTATTTTATCGGCCACTTCATTCGTAAAGTGGTCTCGATTTTTTGTAATTATCCAGTCGGCTCGAGCGTCGGTCGCAGCGAGGACGACCGGAATATCGGCAAAGTGCCGAATTAATGACCTGTTCTTAATTATTCTTTCTTCGGCCGCCAACGGAACCTTGATCGGGCGAGACAATTTCAGAAAACCCTCGTAATCCTCGATGAGCTGCTCGGTTGCCTCCTCACCAAGAATATCCAACTTTTTAAATATATTTCTTTCGACTTCGATCCTCACCCATTCTGAAAGAATAATTTTACACGTCCCCGAGGCACACAGAGCCAGAACTGCCTTGCTTAGTCCAAAACGGCTGAATAAGCCATCAGTCAAAATATTACTGTCTAAAAGTAATCTAGGATTTGACGGCATTTAATTTTTTCGATGCTTTGGGATAGATCTCCTGAAACAGCTCAGTTCTAGTCTCATCAAGCGTCTCCATAAAATCATCCCCGGTTAATTGATTTTTCAACAGAACGCGCTCGATCGACCCGCATAAAGCGTTGAATTTTTCCATCTCCGGTAAGAGCAAAAGGCCGTTTCCTATCCGCAGGACCGCTATCGGACTGCCTGCGTTCAGATGCTGTTCGTCACGATACTCCTTCGGCAGCACCATCTGTCCTTTCTCCGACAAGCGGATAGTACTGTAATAATCTACAAGTTTTTTTTCTTTAACTTTCATAGCTCGCGGTAAGAAATTCCTACAATAAGATTATTTCGCGTAAGCTCCGCTCCTGTCAAGATTCAAATTCTTACACACTCGCCGCGTTTGATAAATTCGCCGTCGCCGGCTTTGCCGGTGTGTTCTCCGTTTTCTATTATGACGCGGCCGCGTGACAGAACGGTTTCGACTTTGCCCTTTACGCGCCAGCCTTCGTACGACGAATAATCGACGTTCATGTGTTCGTGTTCAACGCCGAAAACGGTTTCGCCTTCGGGGTCGAAAATGACGATGTCGGCATCGGAACCGACGGCGATCGTGCCTTTTTTGGGGAACATCCCAAACATCTTGGCCGCGGCGGTCGATGTGAGTTCGACGAACCGGTTTAGGGAAATGCGGCCTTCGGCAACGCCGCCATTGTAGATCAGAGCCATCCGATTCTCTACGCCCGGAGCTCCGTTCGGGATCTTTGAAAAATCGCCGCGGCCGAGCTCCTTTTGTTCCTTCATACAGAACGGGCAATGATCGGTCGAGATGACCTGCAGATCGTCCATTTTCAGGCCTTTCCAGAGCTCGCCGCAGTTGTGCTTTTCGCGGAGCGGCGGCGTGAAAACATATTTAGCTCCGTCCCAATCATCGCCGTGATCTTCGATAGAATGAAATAAATATTGCGGGCACGTTTCGGCAAAGGCCGCGATGCCGCGATCGCGCGCCTCGCGAATTTTTCCTAGCGCGTCGGCCGATGAAAGATGCACGATATAAACCGGCGATTCGGCCATTTCGGCGATCGCGATGGCGCGGTGAACGCCTTCGGCTTCGGCAATGGTCGGCCGCGAAAGCGCATGATATTTCGGCGCCGTACGACCGTCCGCCAAAAGCCGTTTGATTATCTCGTTTATAACAATGCCGTTTTCGGCGTGCATACAGACGAGTCCGCCGCGTTTTCCGGCAGCGGACATCGCACGAAAGATCGTCGCGTCATCCGCCAAAAACACGCCCGGATACGCCATAAAAAGTTTGAACGACGTAACTCCGGCGTCCATTATGCGGTACATTTCGGCGTCGTCACCGTCTTCGAACGCGGTCGTTATCAGATGAAATCCGTAATCGATCGCACATTTTCCGTCGGCTTTCGCGTGCCAATTATCGACGCCCTGCGTCAGCGTTTCGCCTTTGGCCTGGATAGCAAAATCAACTATCGTCGTCGTTCCGCCGAACGCCGCCGCACGCGTTCCGGTAAAAAAATCGTCCGAACTCTGCGTGCCGCCGAACGGCATTTCCATATGGGTGTGCGGATCGATCCCGCCCGGGATCACCAATTTTCCCGCAGCGTCGATAACCTTTTCCGCTTCGATATCCAGCGTTTTTCCAATGACCGAAACCTTTCCGTCCTCGATCAAAACATCCGCCCGATAATCATCGACCGCCGTAACGACCCGCCCGTTTTTTATCAAAGTCCTCATACGAAACTATGTTAATATACTATTGTGGTATGGCAAGTGTGACCTACGAAACGGCGATCGAACGCGACCCCGCGAAACTCAGCGGTACGTGGGTTTTTCGCGGCACGCGCGTCCCTATTTCCGCTCTTTTCGAAAATTTGAAGGACGGAGGTTCCTTGGATGAATTCCTCGAATGGTTCCCCGGCGTTAAGCGTGAACAGGTGATAGCCGTGTTGGATCATGAGATCGAGCAACTCAAAACAGCCGCATGAAGATCCTTTTCGATCAGGGGACACCTGTTCCGCTGCGAAAATTTTTATCGAGCCACTCTATATTGACGGCTTACGAACAAGGATGGCAAACACTCAAGAATGGAGAGCTTATCGCCGCCGCCGAAATTAACGGATTCGAAGTTATAATAACGACTGACCAAAATCTTAAATATCAGCAGAATTTCACCGACCGAACTATCTCCATTATCGTCCTAAGCACGACCTCATGGCCGCGAATTCGTGAAAATGTCGATGCTATATTAAATGCCGTAGATCATATGAAACCAGCCTCATTTATCGAGATCGAGATCAAATAACTTTATCATCAACGCCGTAACGACCAGTCCGTTTTCCGTCTGTACTAATCACAGCTAAAAAACAGATTCCCATTTAAAGCTATTGCTTGATCGCAGCCATAAATAAGTTTACGCAAAGCTTTGATCGCTTCTGGTTCAGTGGCCTGTGGCCTTAGCTTGATACACTCTTCCCGCAGAGTTTTTGTCTGGGTCAGATCGAATTCATAATCCTCGTACATATCATAAATTGTCCGCAAAGTCGGATAATTGGGGATCGATTCATGAAACTTTCTTCTGTTTCGCTCATTATGTTCGAAAATATCATCGCCTTCGGTATAAGGATCCCATTTGTGGGCATGCAGAGTTCCGAAAAATAGTGCCTCCCAATCATCGAAATGAAAGCATAAGTCCAGATCTACAGCGTCCTCTGGGGATCCATTCCAGTTCGGGATTAAAGTAACGGCCATATGGAGTGACCCGTTTTGAAAGCCATCAAATAGATCCGAATTGTCTTCTTCAATTTGATCAATATTCATATTAACGAAATCACATCAAACCCGGCATCGCTTGCGGCGTCGGCCAGGCGTTTATCAGCGCAGATGAACGGGCGTTTTTTCGGTTTTTCCTTGCACCAGACTAGCGCGGCGGCAAGTTGGAGTGAATCGAGAGCGCGTAGGCCGTATCTTTCGGGGAGATCTTCGGCAAGAAGAATGGTTCTTTCATAAAGATTCACAGAACTGGAATTAGTCTTGAAATTCTCCCAAAGACGCAAAGCTCCTAACGTTTGCTTTTTTGTCAGGAAACCAACCTGATTCAGTTTTCTTATGGCGCTTTGCATTTCAACCGATGTTCCCCACCAAATAATAGGTTTTTTGAATTGCCTGTATGCCCGCCGTGCGGGAAGGCTGAAATCCTGAACACAGCAAACCGGAACGATCGCGCTTGAATCCCAAAATGCGGTTTCAGTCTTCATCACGCTCCTCACGAATCACTCTGAGAACAGCTTCCAGCGGTATGTTCGGCCTCTTTGCTTTCCAAAAGGACTCAGGCAAGGGTTTGTTGCTTTTTGGCGGGCTGAGTATGCCCTCGGCGACGAGTTGGTCTTCCTCGGTTTCGTAAAGGTCGTCTTCGTCAAGCGGGACAAGTTTTGCGATGGGCTTATTGCGTTCGGTGACCAAAACCTTTCCGCCGCCCTTTACGCCTTTAAGATATAGACTGAGATGCGTTTTTAATTCGCCGATATTCGCTTTTTTAATACTGCTCATATAGTAAGAATATGGTAACTTGACCAACTTGGTCAAGTTATTCTCGCAAAACAAAAATATTTGTTTTAATGTTAGTTCGAGACGGAGCCTGTGGTCATATCATCGGGAATATTGTAAGATTATCCGTTTTATGGCAAAGCGTAAATTAGGTATTGCGGTGGTCGGATTAGGCGGAGCGGTCGGAACGACAATGGCGGCGGGCATCGAGCTGCTGCGAAAAGGCGTTATCGGGACGGAAGGCCTGCCTTTGGCGGAAACCTCGGCCGAAGGCCTCGCGGATTATACGGACATCGTTTTCGCGGGGTGGGATCTTTTCGCCGAAGACCTTGCGAAAGCCGCCGAAGGCCACGAAGTGCTGACATACAAACAGCATGTCGCCGTCGCGGACGAGTTGCGCGGCATTACGCCGTGGCCGGCCGTCGGCGACCCGCGTTTTCTTTCATTGATCGACGGTCAAAACAAGATCAGCTCCGCGGATCATCGAACAACTATCGAACGGCTTCGTGCGAACATAGCTGAATTCAAAACTCGGTGCGATTCAGTCGTCGTCATAAATCTCGCCTCGACCGAAAAGCTTGTCGAAGAAGGCAACGAGGCGTTCAACTCCATAAACGACCTGGAACGAGCTCTCGACGAAAATTCGCCGGACATTTCGCCCGCGCTGCTCTACGCCTACGCCGCCGTCGCCGAAGGCGTTCCGTATGGAAATTTTACGCCATCCGTCGCCGCGGACATTCCCGCGATAATTGAGTTCGCCGAAAAACAAGGTGTTCCTATTGCCGGAAAAGACGGAAAGACCGGCCAGACTTTTATCAAAACGGTCCTCGCACCCGCACTCCGTTCGCGTGCGCTGAAGATCGAAGGCTGGTATTCCACCAACATTCTCGGGAACCGCGACGGGCTCGCTCTTTCTAATGAAGATTCGCTTGCGTCAAAGATCAGGACAAAAAGCAGCGTGCTCGGCGACATTCTCGGTTACGAGGTCGAAGATCACATTGTCGATATACGGTATTACCGGCCGCGAAAAGACAACAAAGAAGCGTGGGACAACATCGACATCAAAGGCTTTCTCGGCCAGCCGATGCAGATAAAGGTGAATTTTCTTTGTAAGGATTCGATTCTGGCGGCACCGCTTGCCATCGAGATCGCGCGCTGCCTGGACCTTGCAAAACAGCGCGGCGAAAGCGGCATTCAGGAACAGCTCTCGGTCTTTTTCAAATTACCGATGTCCAAGGACGGCCATCCCGAACACGCATTCCATAAACAGGAAGCGGTTTTCGTTGAATGGCTGAGAACGGCTATCTGACGGGTTTTGGAAATACCACCGGACTTTTGTTTCCGCTTTTATCGACCGCTCTAACTCCGAAAAAATAATTGTCCTTCGACATTCCGGTCATCGTAAAGTTCGTAACATTACCAACAAATTTTGAATTCGTCCAAAACGGCGACGTCGTGTCGCGCCATACAACTTCGTATCCGGAAACGTCGGCGTCTGTGTTTGCATCCCATTTCAGGTCAGTGTCGTTGGTCAACCGCGTGGTAACGATCCCAACATTCCTCGGTTTCGCGGGTGCCAAAGCAAGCGAAGCAAGAGAAGCAATATTTATCTTTGTCACGTTCGCTATGTAATCGAAATCAACGTATTCCAGCGTGTCGCCGTAAAATTTACCGTTCTCGGTCCTCACATTTTGATGCTGATGCGAAAAATCTTCGTGTGTTTCGGTAAATCGCAAAGCGGAAAACCCGCGCTGCAAAAACGGAATATGATCACCGCCGCGCAAATATCTGTCGCGACGATAGATGAGACGCACTTTAAATCCAGGTGAATACAGATCACCCGCTTCCTTCACGAAACGTCCGAGTTGACGTGACGGAGAATCATTTTCGCCGCCGACACTTCGCCGCAAATTTGCTTCGGCCTCGGTCTCGTTCGTGGGAACGCCTTCGGCAAAAACACGGACCGAATTCCTGTCGGGTGCATTCTGATACGTTTTCGCTCCGCCGATAATGTCATTCGTGAACATCGCCTCTATATTCATTTTCTTTTGCAATGCCTGTTCTGCAAAATAGGTAGAACCGAGAAGTCCTTGTTCTTCGCCCGCAACGGTCATAAAAATTATGGTCGCGTCATATTTTTGTTTCGACATCACACGCGCCATTTCGATCACTGCCGAAGTTCCCGAACCGTCGTCATTCGCACCGGGCGCATCACATTCTCCGTCACGCGGATCGCCGCACATCGAATCGTAGTGGCCGGAAACTACATAGACCCTGTCCGGATCGGTCATTCCCTTCAGCGTTGCGACAACATTTGTCAGTTCCACCGCGACCGGAACGCGGCGGCCTTTTTCCTGCAAAAAAGTCTGCTTTTCAACTTGTAAACAGCCGCCGCAATCCGCTGATATTCTACGAAACTCCTCAAATATCCAATCTCTCGCCGCACCGATGCCGCGCTTCGGATCGTCCTGAGCCGAATTCAGATTTCGAGTTCCAAAAGAAACAAGCTTGCGGTCATATTCCTCTATCTTCTTCGCGGAAACTTGTTTAAGCAGACCGACAATATCATTGTTCGGCTTCAGTTCGTTCTGAGCCGCGACATCGATTGCCGAAATGCACAATAACGCGACAAAAATCATTATTATATTGCTTCGCATATATTTAATTTCTCCGAAATTGTTTCATTTATTTAACTCGGCTTCCACGTCTTCAATTCGGCTTCGGCGGCGATGTATCCAAAGCTGGCCCATTGGTTTCCCTTAACGATCTTTTTGAATATCGTCATCGCTTTTTCTTCGTCGCCGTTGTACAGAAAATAGTTGCCGATGCCGTAGCCGAGCGTCGCGGAGGTGAGCGAATCTGCGTTATCCCGGATAGATGAAAGCAGATCTTCCGCTTTGATCTCATCTTTGTTAAGCTTCAGTAATTTTAGGTAATCGAGATTTTCGATGACATTCACATCGGTATCAAATTTATCCAAAAGCTCTTTTGCTTCGTCGTTCTTTCGCAGCCGACGGAGCGTCATATATTGCCAATATGTCGTCGCCGCGCGCATATCGTTATTTTTCGCCAGTCTTTTGCATTCTTCGTAAGCTTTCAGAGCATTTTCGAGATCGCCTTTCAGGTAATACGCAAGGCCGAGGTGATACCAAATATTCGTTTTCAGCGTGCTTACGGGAATATTCTTGGCGTTTGGGATTCCGTCGGGTTCGACCTCATCCGGCTTGCCTTCGGTTAGTTCGGCGGCCTTTTTGAGGTCGCCGATCGCTTCGTCAAAGCATCGGCGCGTGATGAACCGATGTCCGCGGTGACGCCAAAGCCGCGCGTCATTTCGATATCGGCTAAGACCCTTTCCGTATAATCTGATCGCGTCTTTGTAATTACCCAAATACGCAAGCCGCCTGCCGAGCCAGATGGTCGAATCAGCGCTTTCTTTTTCGCGTGTATAGACAGCGAAGGCTTCGGCAAGTTTAAGTTCATAATCCTTTTTGGTCGCGGCGGAAAGCTCGGGTTTTACCTCGACGGTCCGCTTCAGGCACTCCTGTCCGACGGCGAAAACCGCGCAAATTCCGATCAACAAAACAAGAAGAAAATATCGCATTGTTTGCGATGTTACCACAAAGCAACGGGCGCGGTCGTTTCGCGCCGAAATCGAATGTGGTAAATTTGCCGTATGCTGAAAAAGATGAATCATTCACTGCCGCCGGCGTTGCAGAACGAGCTGGTAACGGCGATCGCCGATTGGAACTCCGCAAATAAAACGTCACGGATCTGGAAAAAAGATGCGTCCGTTTGGACGAACAGCGGCGAAGAAAAATGGCTCGGCTGGCTCGACATCGCGGAACGCGAACTTGCCGAGATCGAAAAATTCCGCGCGTTTCATAAAGACGTTTCGAACGTGGGCTTCAAGGACATTGTGCTGATGGGAATGGGCGGTTCGTCGCTCTGCCCCGAGGTTCTCGCAATAACTTTCGGGAAAGCAAATTTTCACATCCTAGATTCGACCGTTCCCGATCAGATCCACACTTTGGAAAGCAAACTCGACCTTACGCAAACGCTTTTTATCGTGTCCAGCAAATCAGGCTCAACGCTCGAACCGAACTGTTTTAAGGACTATTTTTTCGAACGCGTATCTAATGCGATCGGCCGCGAAGAAGCCGGAAGCCGATTTGTCGCCGTCACGGATCCCGGTTCAAAAATGGAAGCCGCGGCAAAAGCCGAAAATTTCCGCCATATCTTTTACGGCGATCCGGAGGTAGGTGGACGATTTTCCGCTCTGTCAGCATTTGGCCTAACTGCCGCCGCGGCGATGGGCATCGACGTCGAAAAGCTCCTTGACCGTGCAACAAAAATGGCCGGCAGGTGTCGTGACGATAACGCCGCCGAAAATCCGGGAGCCTTGCTCGGCCTTATCTTGGGAATTTCGCAAAAGAACGGCCGCGACAAGCTGACCATATTCACGTCGCCGGAAATTTATGACCTCGGCGCGTGGCTCGAACAGCTCATTGCCGAATCGACCGGAAAGAACGGCATCGCGATCATACCTGTTGACCGCGAACCGATACAGCCCGCCGTCAGCTACGGCAGCGACCGCCTTTTCGTCCATCTTGCATACGGCGGATCATCTGACGACACGACGATACAACAGATCGCACATTCCGGACAGCCTTTCGTCCGCATCGAACTTGATGATCTTTATGACCTTGGTACCGAATTTTTTCGTTGGGAATTTGCGACCGCGGTTGCGGGATCGGTAATGGGGATAAACCCGTTCGATCAGCCCGATGTCGAATCCGCCAAGATCGAAGCCCGCAAACTGACCGATCAGTTCGAAGAAACCGGCAGCTTTGAACCCGAAACGCCATTCTTCGAAACGGAAAACTTTCAGTTTTTCAGCAGTGAAAAATACGCAGGCAAGCTTCTGGAAATGGTCGAGGAAAAGAATGTTACTGACCTTCTTTCGGCCCATTTCGAAAACATCGACGAAGGCGATTACTTTGCACTGCTCGCCTATATCGAAATGAACGACGCGAACGAGGAAAAACTCGGCCGCCTTCGCGAACACGTCTTAAAATTTCACCTATCGGCAACGTGCATGGGTTTCGGCCCGCGATTTCTCCATTCGACCGGACAGGCATACAAAGGCGGCCCGAACACAGGCGTCTTTCTGCAGATAACGGCTGATGATGATTTGGATATTGACGTGCCGGGACACAAATTCAGCTTTGGCGTCGTCAAGACTGCTCAGGCACGCGGCGATCTTCAGGTATTAACCGACCGCGGCCGGCGAGCCCTTCACATTCACATAAAAGGCGGCGCCGGCGATGGTTTGGCTCATCTGCTGCGGGCTCTGCCGTAGCTTCCTTCGCCGGATATAAAATCGACATCCGTTATGTTGTCGTTGACGGAACGAACAATGCTGGCCGGAAAGAACTGATACCGCGGATGTGCGGCCGTGATTATGTACGACCGGCCCGCGCGAAGTCCGTCGATCGAATAAAATCCGAACGTCCCTGTGCGTGCCGTTTTAGTGATGCCTTCGTCATCGGTCACGCGAATAACTGCCGCCGATATCGGCGTTCCTTCGCCGGTTAAGATGCGTCCGCTGATCGATACTTCGCCCGCAGTCGGCGAAACGCGTGTGATGCCGCTTGCGACAAGCGCGAAATCCACATCCCGTGTCCCGGCTGTTTCGAGCCGGGCATCTTCGTTTATCTCGCTCGCGATCACTTCGATCGTCCATGCGCCGACCATCGGCGTCCGGATGAAAACGTTCTCGACCGTATCGACTATGTTCGCCGAACCGCCGGAAGCCGACCACATTCCGCCGCCTACGCCGAGGCCGTTGTTGCCCCAGAAAACATTGCCGTCCGGATCGGTCACCTTCAGTGAAAGATCGTTTACACGCGCACGCGAAGCCGATGGACTTCCCATCGGATCGTTATAGACCATCGTGACTTTCAGCGGGTCGGTACTTCCCTGCGGGACAAAAACAACGTAGCTTTTCGATTGAAGATTTGTAAGAACATCCGTTTCGTCAACGATCAGCATCTTGTTGCGAAGCGAATAAAGATTCTCGAGATCCGGATGACCGAAACCCTGTCGTTCGCGCGTTATGTCGGTTCCCGAGATATTCATATCCCACTGGCGCGCCGTGTTTATCATTATCGCTTTCGACGTCGTCATATGCGGACGGCTGTCGAAAACTGTTGCTCCGGTCGGATTGCCGAAAAGACCAGCGTGCCACATCTGAAAGAATATTCCGAAATGCCCGGCGACGATCGGCGTTGCCGCACTCGTTCCGCCGAACTGGTAATACGAACTGTTGCTTGCATTATATGTGGTGTAAACAGAATCGTAGAACGACGCGAGTTCCGGCTTTATTCGGCCGTCGGCCGCCGGGCCGGTACTGGCGCTGTAAGCCCAGCGGTCATCGTTAAAACTCGCGGTGTTGTAATGTCTAATTCCGCCGACCGAAACGATATTTTTCGCCCACGCTTGCGGGCGTGAATCCGTCGATGCCGCGTTGCTCTGCGACTGAGTTATTACGATGTCATTTTGGAACAGAATGTCGTCGACCTCCGCCGAAATTGTGTTATACCTTGTCGTCAGACTGTTGCCCCAACTATTTGACTGATAAACCGCGTAGTATGGTGACTGACTTAACTGCTCCGTGTGAGTGTACCTATTGTTCAAGTAGGAATAATCCGCAAAAATGCCCTGTGCTTCAGGAAGCAGTCCGCGGCCGTTCGCATTCGAGGTGCCGCGGCCAAAATTTATCCCATACGTTGAAGTCCCGTGATTTCCACCGTCTTCGTATGTACCGGGCGAATTATGCAGAATCGGCGGGAGCCCGGAGTTGAAGTCGTTGTGCGATTGACGCAGACCATTATCGAGAACCTCTGCACGCACGCCTTCGCCGCGAAAGCCGAGCGTTGATTCGACGAAGTTCGCTCCGCCGATCTGACGCACGATGTTCATATCATTTTCCGGCGCGCTCCAGCGGTCGATGAACATAACGCCTTTCAATTGTGCGGCAGCGAAAAGCTGTTCGTCATCCAGCGTCGCTTCCATACGAAAGCCTTCCGGAATGATTTTGTCGACCTTTCCGCCGATGCGTTCGATGGCCGAAGCCGCGTCGCTCTGCATCGCGGCACCGCGCTCGAGCATCATAATGTTGTAACGGTTCGTTTTTTTCGATAGATGCGAAAGCGAGGCAATGACCTCCGGATCGATCTTGTACGCCGGTTCATATTTTCCCACCCAGCGAACGAACGCAAGCGACGAAACTTTTTCTCGCACCGCGTCATCCATCCGAACAATGTAGGAATGATCCGGAATGTATTTGTAAACTTTAACGCCGAAACTGTCGAGCGAATCGAGATATCCGTCTATCGCCTGCGTGCGAAATTGAACGATATAAACGTCATCGCCGCCATCGTTTCGCGATGCCAAATTTTCGGGAACGTTCGGCACTGATTCAAGCGGGTCGAATTTCGCATAGCGAAGCAGGATGTTGTAACGAGCTTCCGTCGGCGGCGAAACCGTTTTTCCATCGAGACTTATCGAGTAGAACGTCGATGAAGTTTTGGCGGAACCCTGTTCGTTCCAAACAAAAACTGTCGAATTTGATCCGGGAACGTTGATGCGTTCGGCGTTGCTCACCGCGTTGGCAGTTTTGCGGATCACACCGAAATCGTCGGCTTCGATCCTGTAGCCCGTCGTCGTCCGCATGACGCGAAAGCCGGGTTGATCGGACGCTCCGACATTATAAAAGGTTGCGGCCGCAATAACAGCCGCAAAAAATATGACTGCATAGACCAAGATCCGGGGGACAAAATTGTTCTTACTATCCATTTTCTGGCAATTAGGCGGTGCGAGCCGCCGATAAATTTTTCCGGTGAATGTGCGAGTGGAAGTTTTACAACAAGTTGGCTTACGTTACATTGATTTGAATAAAAGTTCAAGAACACCTTCTTTTTCGCACCGCATTTTTTCACCGGATTGAAATGCCGCAAACCGAATAATATAATCCGTTTAACTATGGGTCTGGATATCAACGGCGTAAAGTTTTTGCTGCATTCGCTGCGGCACGGAGTATCGTTCGCTCAAACCGCGATGATCGGCCGCCAAACGATGCTGATCGATGCACCGGAATTCACCGAATTCATGCGCAAAGCAGGCGAAGACGATGCCGCGGAACGTGCTGCCGAATTTACGGGCGAAGGCGCCTATGCGGAACCGCTGTTGAAATTTCTGGGCGCGGATGAGGTCGTGTCGTTCGACGCTTCGGATTACGAATCGGCATCGGTCGTGCACGATTTCAACACGCCGATCGGCGACGAATATAAGGAGCGCTTTTCTGCGGTGCTGGACGGAGGAACGCTCGAACACGTCTTTAACTTTCCGCAGGCGCTTATGAACTGCATGGAAATGCTTCGGGTCGGCGGGCATTTTTTGGCGATCACACCGGGGAATAATTATTTCGGCCACGGTTTTTATCAGTTCAGCCCGGAACTTTTCTTTCGCGTTTTTTCCGAAGCGAACGGCTTTGAGATAGAACGAATGCTCGTGTTCGAGGAAATACCGAACTGCGATTGGTATGAGATAACCGACCCCGACGTGATACGCGAACGCGTGACCTTGGTGAATGGCGTTCCTTCGCTTTTGCTGATCGTCGCCCGGCGGACAGCGGTTCGTCCGATCTTTGAAACCATCCCGCAGCAAAGCGATTATTTTGCGATGTGGAATGCGGAAAACGGCGGCGTACCGCCAAACCTTTCGAATGAGCGAACCGGAATTTCGCGCGTTGCTTATGGTGTCTGGCAGCGGCTGCGGCGCGAGGTTGACAGGCGTTCAGGACGGCTCGCGACGCGGCCGCGGCATTTCAAAAAGTTCGACCCGCTCGAACGCTGACGCGGATCATTTTTCGAGGAGAGGCTCCACCGCTTTGAAAATGTTATCCGTCATTATAACCGTGCCCTTGGCGTTCGGGTGAATGCCGTCCGCTTGGTTAAGTGTTCTATCGAGCGCAACTCCCTGCAGCATGAACGGCAAGAACGCGGTGTCGTATTTTTTGGAAAGCTCGCTGTAGGCATTGACGTAATCGCGCTGATATTCTTCGCCGACCGATGCCGGCGCAAGCATTCCGCAGATCAGCACCTTCATGTTCTTTTCTTTTGCCTTCTCGAGTATTTTCTCAAGGTTCGCTTTCATCTGATCGACAGGCATCCGCCGCAAAAGGTCGTTCGCACCCAAAGCAAGTATCAAAACTTTTGCGTCATCGCGGCCGAGAACCCATTCGGCGCGTTCGGCTCCGCCAAGGCTCGTGTCGCCCGAAACTCCGGCGTTCACGACCTCATAATCGTAGCCGGCGGCGTCAAGTTTTTTCTGGAGCAGGTACGGATACGATTCCTTTTCCGCAAGCCCGAAGCCGGCCGTCAGGCTGTCGCCAAATGCTATGATCTTCGGCTTGTCCGTTTCGACCGACGGCATTACGAGCGGACGGTTCGCATTGCCCTGAAAACGCGGTTCGGCTCCGCCGCAACCCGCGGCGATAACAGCGATAATGAAGATGTTAAAGACAAAAAGATCTCGGAACGGCATAATACTTTGATAGATAATTTTTTACGTAAGATGCAGTTTTATTGAAACTTGTTCGCGATTTTTTCGCAAGGTATGATTTAGGTTCAGGCCGCCGCCGGCCGCTGCTTTTATGATCCGATTAGAAAACGTAACCAAAAAAGCCGCTTCGGGGTCCGAAGAGATCACGATACTTTCGGACGTTTCGCTCGAAATTGCCGAGGGCCGTTTTGTCGCAGTCACAGGTGCTTCCGGCAGCGGTAAATCAACGATGCTCGGGCTGATAGCCGGACTCGACGAAGTTTCCGCAGGCAAAATTTTTATTGACGACGACGAGATCACGGCGATGAGCGAAGACGCACTCGCCGACCTCCGCAGCCGAAAGGTCGGTTTCATCTTTCAATCATTTCATCTGATACCGAGCCTGACCGCGCTTGAGAACATCATGATACCGATGGAAATTCTTGGCCGCGGTGATGCAAAAAGCCGAGGCGAAGAGCTTCTGTCGGAAGTTGGGCTTCGCGACCGCGGGCATCACTATCCGTCGGAACTTTCGGGCGGCGAACAACAGCGCGTTGCGATCGCACGTGCCTTTGCGAACGAACCTTTGATACTTCTGGCGGATGAACCGACCGGCAATCTTGATTCAAAGAACGGCCGTCACATTCTAGACCTAATGCTCGATCTTCACAAAAAACACCGAATGACGCTGCTGCTTGTAACCCACGACGAATCCATCGCCGCGACTGCCGAACGCCAGATCGTGCTAAGCGACGGTCGCATTTTATCTGATTCTCAGGCGTAGGATATGGGTTTCGTTCTCGCATTAACAGCACGCGAAATTCGGTCGTCATTCCGGCGGCTTATTTTCTTCTTTCTTTGCATCGCCCTCGGCGTGTGTGCGATCGTCGCACTTCGTTCACTGATCCAAAACGTGATGCTCGCTGTTGCAAGCGACGCCCGTGCGCTAATGACAGCGGATGTCGAACTTAATTCCACAAGCGATTTCACGCCGATGGAAATTGCCGCGATCGAAAAAGCCGCTGCTTCCGCAGGGATCGTCGAAGCCCGAACGGAAACTCTGACAAGCTCCGCGATGGCTCGGCCGGTGAATAATGCGAACGCCGCCGCCGAAATGGTCGAACTAAAAGGCGTAGAGAACAATTTTCCGCTTGTCGGCGACTTTATCCTGTCCGACGGCGCGAGGTTCGACGCTTCGCTTCTTTCCGACAACGGCGCGGTCGCCGCGCGGATATTGACGGACGAACTCGGCATAAAGATCGGCGACAAAATAAAGATCGGCGAAGGCGAATTTACCCTAAAAGCCGTCTTCGACGAAGAGCCCGGCGGAACCGGCGGGTTTCGTTTGGGTGCCCGCGTTTTTGTTGCGAAAGATGCGTTCGATACCGCAGGGATCACGCGAAACGCGAGCCGCGTTCGAAGATATCTTTTGTTTCGTACGTCGTCCGACCCGTCGCCGTTCGTCGCCGGGCTTCGCGAAGCCGTGAAAGGCACGAACATTTCTGTTCGCTCGTATAAGGAAACGCAGGAACGGATGGAACGGCAGTTCGAACGCACGGAAAACTATCTTTCGCTGACCGGCTTGCTGATGCTTGTGCTCGGCGGCATCGGGGTCTGGAACGTCGCCCGCGCGTTCGTCGATCAAAAACGTCTTGCGGTCGCCGTTCTGAAATGCCTCGGAGCACGAGCCGGAACGATCATTTTCGTTTACCTGCTTCAGATCGCCGTACTCGGCTTGCTCGGCAGCGTCTTCGGCGCGGTCCTCGCGCAAGGAGCGCTGTGGCTTGCGGGCTATTATTTTGCGGACGCGCTTCCGGCAAAAATGACGTATTCGGTCGGCGCCGGCACGGCGGCCGAAGGCATCGGATTGGGCATCGCGATCTCGCTTATATTTTCCGCCCTCCCGCTTTTGGGTATCCGCACGATCAAACCGAAACTGCTGCTTCGCGATGCAAATAACACGCGGCTTCGGCGACTTGATCCGATGCGGCTCGCGGTCGGCGGCGGCGGTTTGGCTCTGCTGCTCGCGGCGGCCGTTTGGCAGGCGGGTTCCCTCGCCGTCGGCGTTTCTTTCCTCGGCGGACTGATCGCGACCGCGGCGGCTTTGTATTGTTCCGCGGTTCTTTTGACGAAGCTGCTTTCGCGGCTGCGCGGCCTGACGAACCTTTCGCTTCGGCAGGCGATAAATTCGCTTTACCGGCCGGGAAATCAAACACGGATAATTCTTCTCGCGGTCGGTTTGGGAACGTTCGTCATCGTGTCGGTTCAGGCGATCGAGCGGAATCTCATACGCGAACTCGATGTTTCCGGAAACGCACGGCTGCCGAGTATGTTCTTTATCGATATTCAAAAAAGCCAGCTCGGCGAACTGTCAACGCTGATCGAACAAAGTACCGGCGAAAAGGCCGAACAAACACCGACCGTTCGGGCAAGAATTTCTTTCATAAACGGAAAGCCCATCGATTTTTCCGAAACGCGGGTTCGCCGCGAAGAAGGCATCATCGGACGCGAATTTGCCGTCACGTACCGAGCTAAACTCGACGCGAACGAAACACTCGCCGCCGGCGATTGGTGGATAACGACGCAGCCGTCGGACGTTCCGGAAGTTTCGGTCGAAGAAGGCATGGCCGAACGGCTTCGCATCGGTTTGGGCGATTCCATAACGTTCGACATCTCCGGACGGCCGTTCACTGCACGCGTCGCGAACGTACGCCGCATCGACCTGCGCAATACACGGACGGCGTTCGTTTTTGTGTTCCGTCCGGGGTTTCTGGAGAATGCTCCCCAGAGTTTTGCGGCGACGATACTGAAAAAGGTCGGCGCAATGCAGCGCCAAAAACTTCAGCGCGATATTACCGAAAAATTTCCGAACGTCCAGATATTCGACGTCGCCGACATTATCGAAGCCGTTCGAAACATCGTCGGCAACTTCGTTCTTGCGCTGTCATTCGTCGGCGGATTCGTCATCCTGACCGGCGTTTTGATCCTGATCGGTTCGGTCGCGCTTACGCGGTCGCAGCGTGTTTATGAGAACGCGGTGATGAAAACGCTCGGCGCAAAAACGCCGCTGCTTGGGAAAATGCTGGCGGCGGAATACGGAGTTTTGGGATTGCTCGCGGGCTTTATCGGTTCGGCTTTCGCAATGATGTTGAGCTATGCGGTCTGTCGATTCGTTCTGGAGATAAGTTGGAAATTCGACGTTTGGCTGTTCGCGGCGGGTATCACGGCAACGATGCTGATAGTAATGGCCGTCGGCATTGCCGCAAGTTATGGCGTTCTGTTCAAAAAACCGCTGTCGATATTGCGCGGCGGATGATATCAGAAACCGCCGGCATTCTTTTGCGCGAGCACGACACGCATACTCACCTGGCCGCAAAGCGTTTCCAGATACGCGCCGAAACGGTGCAGGATCGGAACAAGGTCCTTGCGGTCGCCCGTTTTTATGATCTCTTCGGCAAAGCGTTCGAACGTTCCCTGATCTTTGTAAAAGAGCAGTCCCATCGCGCCGTTCAGAAAATGCGTGAGTTTGATGTTCAATTCGTCCGGAACCATCTTTGACGGATCTTCTTCGGCTTCGCGAACGGCATGTGCGATCTGTTCAAGTTCGGAATGAAGCCGTTCGGAATCGGTCTGCTTTGTCTTGAAATTCGGGAATATCTCGGCAGCGGTGATTTCGGGGCGAACGGCTTGGGCAAACCCGACCAGGATCTGTTGGAAACTGTCGTTCAGCGATGCGTATGCCGTTTCGACGCGGGCATAAACGGCGGGCGATTGCCTTACGTCAACGATGCCGCTCAGTTCCTGCGTATAAACCTTTTTCAATTCGATAGACGCTGTGTATGACGCCGCATCGAGCGTGCCGAACATTTCTGCGTCTTCGTCCGGAAAACGCTGAAGGCGGTTGTTGACGTAGGCTATCAGTTCCTGAATGTCGTAATAGACCTTTGCAAAGATAAGCAGCGACGGTTTCAGCGGTTCGTCATTTCTAAGCATTGCCCGAACGCTGTGAAGCGAACGCAGCATCCGCGCGAATTTCGCCGTAACTATCTCCAGATCAGACGCATCCGAAAACGGAAGATCGTTCTTTCGAACGATATCGAACAGCGGCTTAGGTAAAAAATCCTGGCCGTAGCTTTCGCAAAATTCGGTCAAAAGTTCTTTCGCCGGTTGGCTGTTCAGCTTTTCGCCCGCGAAACTTTTCCATGCGGACCATTCACCGAACGACATCGTTCCCGATTTCTTGAATTTATCGTTAATAACGATCAGGCTGCGAAGCATCAATGAAAGATCGGAAACATCGAAATCTTCTTCCTCCGGTGATTCGCCGTGGTTCATTCCTCCGATCAAAAGCGCGAGCCGCGAACAGTTCAGCAACGCCGTATGCGCCAGGCGAAACTCCCTGATAAAATCGCCGCCTTCGCCTTTTGGGTTTACCGTATCGCCGAAAATGCGGCCTTCGCCTTCGAAAAAACGGTCGAGCGCGGCAAGCCACAGCCCCAGCTCATATTTCGTTTCCAAATATTTGAGCGAAGGCGTTACTTGTTCGGGCACGTCAGAAGCAAGTGCTTGAACCGCTGACTGCCCGGGCATTTTTTCGATAACAGTTTCCAATTCAAATTCCTTAACGTATTTCGGATGTCGCTTTCCGGCGGGTGGTTGGCGCGAGGTCACCATCTAATTTATACATCAAAATGACCGAATTTTGCAATCAAAAAAAGAAGTTAAACACTTTGTGAAAGCCCGCCAACCTAAGATATCCTTGTATTTTCAGTCGTTTTAGCCGTCAACCAATGTCCATAGATACAAACACCGTTCCAAAACGGATCGTCATAGCGACACGAAACGCCGGAAAGCTTCGGGAGTTTTGCGAGCTTTTTGCCGAATTACCTATCGAGGCGGTCGGACTCGATGACGCGGGCGTTTCCCGGGATATCGACCCCGAGGAAACCGGCGATACTTTTGGCGAAAATGCCGAGCTTAAAGCCCGCGCGTATTCCGCGGCGACAGGTGAATGGACGCTGGCGGACGATTCCGGGCTCGAGGTCGACGCTCTGGACGGCCGGCCGGGTGTTTATTCGGCTCGATATTCAGGAGCCGATGCAACGGCCGAATCGAATAACGCAAAACTTCTTGCCGAACTGTCGCAGAATGCGGGAGCCGACCGAACGGCTCGTTTTGTATGCGTGATAGCGATCGCCGATCCGGCCGGTAATATCGTTTTTACGGCAGAAGGCGAATGCGGCGGCACGATCGCTTTCGACACACGCGGCGACGGCGGCTTCGGTTACGATCCGGTGTTCATTCCGCATGGCTTCGACCGAACATTCGGCGAACTCGATGTATCGGTGAAGCAGAAAATCAGTCACCGCTCCAAAGCGTCTGCGATAATTCTTCGATATTTAGGCGATTTTATCGCAAGTTGACTTGACCGACGCGCGTTTCGCTTGTAGAATTCGACACTTGTAATCGGCTCTTTTACATCATCTGACGGGGCGTAGCACAGCCTGGTAGTGCGCTCGCTTTGGGAGCGAGAGGTCGCAAGTTCGAATCCTGCCGCCCCGACCAATGAACGGAGTGTCCCGCATGATCCTTAACGCCATCAATTATTACGGCGGGGCATCGGAAGATTTACAAAACTAATACTGAATTTTCAATTAAAATCGGAGGTTACTCAAACTATGGCTCGTATGACACAAACGGAGATCGTCAATGCGTTGGCTGATCAAACAGGAATGAAGAAAACGGAAGTAAAAGGCTTTTTTGACGCAGTTGCCGCTCTCGCGACCAGCGAAGTCAAAAAGAACGGTGAATTTACCCTTCCCGGCTTTGGAAAGCTGAAGAAAACGCACCGTAAGGCTCGCGAAGGCCGCAATCCCGCGACCGGCGAAACCATCAAGATCCCGGCCAAAACGACCGTCAAGTTTTCTATCGGCAAAGCTATGAAAGACGCTGTCGCATAGATCATTTTTCTCATCTTCGGGCAAGCCGTCGGATCTCAGGTCCGGCGGCTTTCTCTTTATCCCGGAAAAAGCTCTTTTTTCAACGAATTCTGAAAAAAAATCGTGACTTTCAGGCAATTGTTTGTTAATATTACGTTAAAGATTCGGTTCGTTTGAGTAATGGAGCCGCCAGCCCTTATTTCCGTCGGCTAAACCATTATCAATTCAGACATTTGTATTATCGCGCGGAACATCGCTGAGTTTCGCTGTTTTTGCTATATGCCGATTCTTAAAGCCTGTAAACAGGTATTACAAGATATAAATTAAAGGAGATAATATTGTGGCAGCTGCTAAACCTATGACACTGCAAGACAGAATATTGCAGATCGATCACATTCAAGCTCGTCGTTTTTCGAAATTGACCGGAGACGCCGTCGAAATAGCGACCGAAGGGATCATAAGGCACCTTAGAGCCTGTGTTCGTATGGAGGTAAACCCGGACGCTTCGGCGGTTCGTGAGATCATCGATGACGCGATCAACGGCAGACGTGTCTTCGCAGAAACTTCCAATGACCTTTTAGCCGCCTAAGTTTTATATTAGCAATACATACTCGGCCGCCCATTTATTTTCGGGCGGCCTATTTTTCTGGTCATTTTTCTTCCTCGCGAAGCCTTGCCCGATACAGCGTGTAATTCCCGACAGTTTCCGCATCAAACAGTTCATAGAACCGCTCAAGTATGCTCAGGTCGTCCTGAGATTCCGTTCGCACAACGACGTACGATATCGGAGTTTCGGATGCTTTCGCGACGTTAAAACCATCAACGTATCGCAGATATGCCGCGGCTTCGTCGTCGATCTCCCGCAAAGTTATCGGCGTTGCCTCGGAGCTAAGCCGGCTGCTGTGCCGTCCCCAGCCGAATAACGCGATCATCGTCACGAAATCGCGGCGAATGAGCCGCTTAAGGCCTTCGTCGTCAACTCCGTGAAAAAATAGATACTGATAATAACGTTCCTTGCTTTCCTGCCAGCTCAGCCCGGCGAAAACGTGCTGGTGCCGCGACCAGATAACATTCTGCGGCGCAATGGTCGGCAGGTCGTCGGCTTCGATGCTGTTAAACAGAAAAACGGTCGTCCGATGCGGATCAGGAGTATTTTTCGCGAGTTCCTCAAGCCGCTTCCCGACCGGCAGGAATTCGTCGCGGACGACGTTCGCTTCGTCAAGAACCCGGACGGTGTAATGACATTCGACAAAACCCCAAATTATCGCGGCACCGGCGATGATCCCGCATGCGATCCGCGAAAAATTCCGGGCCTCGCCGATCCGGCCGCGCCAAACGACGCCGACGGCCGCAAAGGCCGCGAGTGCAGCAACGTAATTGCCGATAAAGACCTGATAATGTATCGGCTGCAGCGACATTCCGGTTACGACCTGCTGATTGAAAAGAACGAACGGAACTACCGCGAGCGCGAGTGTGAAAATGCTCGTTCGTTCCCGAAGATCGATGGCTTTGAACGCGGCTGCAATGATCAGAAATATCACGACCGCGACGCTGACATATTCGGGAAATCGATAAATATCCGGAGCGTGAGTTTTCACCAAAAGCTGGACGCTGTCCATCGTTTCCGAACGCCCCGAAAGCAGATAGGCATACGGAATAAGCACGATGAGGCAGCCGACACCTAATATTGCAAGCCGCTTTACATCGCGCTTCCATCCGTCGTTACGCAGTATCACCGTTAGCGCGACCATCACTGCCAGGAAAGCCGCCGCGGTCGTCCATACGTAAAAATACGAAAAAACGACGTAAGCAAAACACGCGAGCGAAACGGCGCCATAAACCTTCGGCGAAAAGCGTTCGTCATCCCGCAGCATCAGCCGAACGGATCCGACCATAACAAAGAACGCCGGGAATGCCATCGCCGGAATGTATCGGCGAAATCCGGGAAAATACGGATATGAAAAGCCGTTAAAAAGTATCTCGCTGATCGCGCCTTCGCCCGCCGCAAGCGTTCCGAAACAGAACACGCCGAGCGCGGCCGCGAACGCGAACCAGTCGTCATCCGTTAGCCGCCGCATCAGCCAGAACACCGCGAACGCCGCCGCAAAACCCGCGAACGCGCCGGCAAGCGTCATCGCCCACGGTGCGCCGACGCCGAGAATTCTTGCCGGCATCGCGATCGTATAAGGCGCGGCAAATTGGATCGAGAAAAGCGATTCGGGCTGCGGCGTTTCGGGCGATTGGTCGCGTCCTGTGTACGGATCGTTCTTTCGCGGACGCCCGTCGATGAGCGCGCGGACATACGAAGCATACGCAACCTCGTCAATGTCGTTGTACGCGTAATGGCCGTTCCATTCGGCTCCCCGCAGATAGACCATCTTCATCTGCGGATACAGACAAAAAATGCCGAGGAACAAACCCGCCGTTATACCCAAGATCCAACGCGAAAGCATAATAAGAAGAACCGACAGATTAGCACAGTTGCCGCCGCCAATCGAGACGCATTCGCCTTTCCATGCGGCTTTTTTCGGATGGCGATGTCGTGATAAGCTAACGTCAACCTCGGAGGAAGGAAAATAGTGATCCATATCAGACCCACGCTCGTGCTAGTGTTAACCGCCATTCTCGCGGCAGCGGCTCTCGGTCAAAAGAAAGATGAACTCATTCCCGCAGTGCCGACCGATCTCGCCACGGCTGCGTATCCGTTCGTCGCAATAGAATCGGGAGTCAGCGGTCAAGTTCACGTGGAAGTGGACATCAACACGAAAGGCAGGGTCACAGCGGCCAGGGTTCTTTCGGGTCCGGGCTTTACCTGTCCCGATGTGAAGAATGTCGCGGTCGTCGCGATCAGAAATGCCGCAACCGAAGCCGCAATGAAAACGAAATATAAACCCGCGAGATTGAACGGCAAGGCGGTTGTTTCAACCGCACGTTTGATGTTTGGATTCACGCCGCCTCAGAATTCATCTTCGGACAATTCCCCTAAAATCATTACAGTTGGAACATGGGAGCCGGATGACAGCAAAGTAAATGGCAATGATGCAAAGTCCGACGCCGGATCGACGACAACGGACGCAAGAATACTCACGGTGAAAGGAAAAAAACCGGCCACGGCAGTATTGGGGAACCCAAAGGTTTTTGTAAAGCCGATCTATCCCGCTGCGGCGGCAAGACTCGGCGTCAAGGGGATGGTCGAAGTGAAAGTGCTGATCGATACCGACGGTTCTGTACTAAGCGCGGAAGCTCTCGATGGACATCCGCTTCTGAAACCCGGTGCGGTCACAGCGGCGTGCTCATCAACTTTCCACAGTACGCAATTGAGCGGACAGCCCGTAAAAGTTTCCGGCATTATTCGGTATAGCTTCAAACCGTAATATATATTTATGAACTTAAACGAACAAATAATTTCCGATATCAAAGATGCGATGCGCGAGAAAGATTCCGCAAAGCTTTCGACGCTGCGTATGGTCAAGGCGGCGCTGATGAACCGCAAGATCGAAAAAGGCGAGGAACTCACAGACGAAGAAGTCACGAAGGCTCTGCAAAGCCTTGTAAAACAGCGCAAAGATTCCATCGAACAGTACGAAAAAGCCGGCCGCACGGAGCTTGCGGAAAAAGAAGCTGCGGAAGTTTCGCATATCGAAGTTTATCTGCCGCAGACCGCATCCGACGCCGATCTTACACTCGCGGTCGAAGCGGCCGTTGCCGAAACAGGAGCGTCGTCGATGAAAGATATGGGAATGGTGATGAAATCCGCCCAATCAAAACTCACCGGCATGACCGTTGACGGCAAAAAGCTAAGCGAAATGGTAAAAACCCGGCTGATGTAGAACATGGAACCGAAGATCAGACCCGAACAGTGGCCGTTCTTTTTGTTTGCGGCATCGCTGCCGTTCGCGACCGTTCTTCCGTTCCGCGTTTCTTTTTATCCGCTTCAGATCGCCGACATTCTTTTCGTTGCGGCCGCCGCGGCGTGGCTCGTCGCCTTTGTTTTCAAACAGCGCACCATCGTCCGAACAAAATTCTATATCCTTCCCGCGGCTTATGCCGCAGCCGTAACGCTTTCAGCGTTCTTTTCGGCCGATCCGGCTTTCAGCTCGGTCAAACTTCTCGGTAAATACTATCTCGTCGGCATCACGTTCCTGTGCGTGAATTCGATCACCAACGCCGCCGACCTGAAACGGTCGATCGTCGCCTGGCTGATCGGTGCGGGAGCCGCTCTGATGCTAAGTTTTGTCGGACTCGTGATGTTCTATTTCGGCTTTACGGATCCGTCGTGGAACATCGTTCTGCATCCGATCTACGGAAGTCTTCCGCCGGGAAATTACCGCCGCATCGAAGGCTTTTTCCGCTATCCATCGCTGTTCGCAAATTTTATCGCCGTGACGTGGATGCTGCTTCTTCTGGCGCTGTCGGCCAAATGGATAAAACCGCGAACCGCGTGGCTTTATTCGGCCGTTCTGTTCGCTGTTGATATTTTTACGCTCACGCCCGGACTCGGCGGTATTTTTGCGACGGGCGGTTATATCTTCGGGAAAAAATTGCGCGAACGCGGGTCGAAAACATTCGGCCGTATCGTCACCGCCGCCGGGATAAGCATCGGCGTAGTCTTTTTCGTTGCCGCGTCGGTCACGGTGTTTTCCTATCAACCGACTGCGACCGAATCGCCTATAATCCACGGCGTTGTTACGCCATCGCACAGGACTGTCGCATGGCAGACGTCGTTCAAAACATTCCTCGAAAACCCATTGCTCGGACGGGGCATCGGAATGCCGGTAGCGTATTCGAAATATATCGACCCGTCGGGCCGCGGCCAGATTCTCACGGACGCGCACAACACGTACATAAGCCTCTTGGCGGAAAGTGGCTTTCTCGGATTTGCGGCATTTATGAGCATCGTCGCGTTTTTGACTTCAGGGCTGATCAAACTCCGGCCGAAAGATGAGCTTGCGGGATCTGTAAAATTATTTTTTCTGCTCGCTCTGTGCGATGCATTTTTCTACCAGAGCCTGACCGGTTCATACGAAGATTCGCGGCATTTGTGGACGTTCTTTGGCTTTATTGCGGCCGCGGTTCTCATCTTCGGCAAAACTGATAACTCGTAACTGTTCATATTAAAAAAAGCCGCCCTTTTTGGACGGCCTTTTTATGCTTTACGCTTTATTAACGGCGCGAACTACGGAATACGCAGTTCCTGTCCCGGATAGATCTTGTCCGGATCTTTCAGGATGTCGCGGTTCGCGTCCCAGATGGCTTTCCATTGAATGCCATATTTTGAGCCGATCTTCGAAAGGCTGTCGCCGGAAACGACCGTGTAGGTATTTCCGCCGCCGCCGGCCGCTGCCGCTGCGGTCGAGATATCCAGGATCAGATCCCCTGCTCTAAAATCTGGATCAATACGATTGTATTCGTCCCAGAGAGCAGTTTTTGCCGCCTCATCAGGAGCGGTCCCGGTTACGTGGAGGACGCCATCGCCTTCGCTCAACTCATAAGTCGTCCCGTTTTGATTGGCGAGTTCAAGAAGCGTTTGATATTTCTCTTGTATAGACATAATTCAGTTCCCTCCTAGTTTCCTTTTTTGATCTGATTGTCCATTTTTCCGAGCTTCGATTGCTGGACGATCTGTACACACTCGGTATATTTTGCACTCGGAACCGTTCCAGTCGCAGTAACAACACCGTCTTTTACATCAATAGTTACCGGACAATCAGCTTTTTTCAGACTTTCTTCGACAGTACCTTTGAGCATCTGATCGGCTGGCGGCGGAGCAGGCGTCGGCAGCGGTTTGAGTGTCAGATTGTCGGTAACGCTTTTGACACCGTCAACCTTGACCGCGGCGTTCGCTTTGTTTTTTGCAGTAATATCCGCAACTTCGCCCGTAAGCGTCGCCACACCGTCTTTGACCGTAACGGTAGCTCCCGGAACGTTCGCCGCTGTCAGGGCATCCTGTGCAGCCTTTTGAATATCGGCGTCGCTTTTACCGCAAGCACTTAGAAGCATTACGAAAGCCAAACTCAATACCGTAATAAATTTTAACTTCATGTTCTCCTCCTGGTTTATCGAAATTTTATTAAATAAACGTCACTGACTCACGCGGGAATACCGCGACATAAGTCGGTGCCGAAAGATCTGTCATGATCAATGCTCTATATAATGAAGCAATAAATTTCATTTATCAACATTTATTATTCAAAATTAACAGCAGATCTCATCTGCTATTTGCTGCGCGATCTGGGCGGACGTCATATCGGGCCGCATTATAAAGTGCCATCCGGCAAGGCAATAAAGCCGGCTGCGTTCCTCGAAAAGCCTTTGCGCTTTTTCTTTGTCTTTCGCAAGCGGACGGAATTTTCGCGAAAATTTCATGTTGAACCAGCAATGTTCGAAGGTTGATTCGAGCCAAACGGTCACCAGTCCGCGTTCGTTTATCAGATCGCGGTTTTCCTCGATCGTCCACGTTCCACCGCCCAATGACAGTATCATCGGCTTCGTTTCATCCAGAAGTTCGCGAAGCCGCATGCTTTCTTTCCTGCGAAATTCGGCCTCGCCTTCGGTTTCCAGGATCTGCCAGATCTTGCGTTTTTCGGCTTCTTCGATGTAATGATCCAGGTCGATCCGCGGACAATGCAAAATGCCGGACAGATGCCGGGCGACCGTCGATTTGCCGACGCCCATGAAGCCCGTCAGTGCGATGCCGCGTTCGAGATTTGATCTTCTTTCTTTCATCTAACCGTCAACCTGGCTAATTCGTCATAAAAACCCGGAAATGAAACATCCGCACATTCTTTATTCTCGATCGTCGTTTCGCCGTCGGCGAATAGCGATGCGACCGCGAACGCCATTGCGATCCTGTGATCGCCAAAAGGATCAATTACCGCTCCTTTCAGACGTGAATGCCCGACACGAAATCCGTCGGGAAATTCCTCGACATCGGCGTTCATTCGGCGAAGGTTTTCGACGACCGCCGCGATCCTGTCGGATTCTTTTGCTCGAAGTTCGGCCGCGTCGCGAACCTCGATACCACCGGCGAGCTGCGTTCCCATTATAGCGAGGATCGGAATTTCGTCTATGAGATTTGCGATAACGGGGCCTTCGACACGCATGGGCTTCCTCGATAAAAACGGCATCGGACGTATCGTCAGATCTCCAATGGGTTCGCCGGACACTTCACGAGGATTCGAGATCTCAACACCTCCGCCGATGCTTTCGCAGAGTTCGAGGAACGCCGTCCGCGAAGGATTCAGCCCGACGCCTTCCATTCGAAGCAAAGAACCTTCGATAAATAATCCTGCCGTTATTAAAAACGCCGCCGCAGAAATATCTGCCGGAACCGCAATATCTTTTGCGGTCAATATGCTGCCGCCCGAAATGCTGACCTCGTTACCGGTCTTCCGGACATCCGCCCCGAGAAAGGTGAGCATTCGTTCGGTATGATCGCGTGTCGGGGCCGGTTCGAAAACGGTGGTAGTTCCATTTGCGTTCGATCCGGCAAGAAGCAAGCACGATTTTATCTGTGCCGACGCGATCGGCAATTCGTATTCGATGGCGGTAAGT
>CBFGSN010000017.1:0-26392 GCA_965651435.1 uncultured bacterium
CGTTCCTATGTTCACGTGCGGTTTCGATCTGTCGAATTTCTCTTTGCTCATAGCTTCTCCTGTATCTCAAATCCGAAATTTGAAATTTGAAATCTTAATTTTTTAGTTGCTCGCTCCTTTAACTTTGGCGATGATCTCTTCCGCAACATTTCGCGGAGCTTCCGAATATCTTTCAAAATGCATGCTTGACGTTGCACGCCCCTGCGTCGCCGAACGAAGATCGGTCGTGTAGCCGAACATTTCCGACAGCGGAACGAATGCGGTTACCACCGAAACGCCGCCCGGACGCGGTTCCATTTTGTCGATCTGGCCGCGGCGGCGGTTAAGGTCGCCGTTGACCGCTCCCATATATTCTTCGGGCGTTACCACCTCGACCTTCATGATCGGTTCAAGCAGGATCGGCTTTGCCTTTTTAACAGCGTCCTGGAACGCAAGGCTGCCCGCGATATGGAACGAACGTTCGTCCGAATCGACTTCGTGATACGAACCGAAAACGAGTCTCGCTTTGATATCGACAAGTTCATATCCGGCGAGGAATCCGCGACGCAGAGCATCCTGAATACCTTCGGAAACCGGCTTGATGAACTGACGCGGGATCGCGCCGCCCGTGATCTTGTCTTCGAATACGAAGCCTTCGCCCGGAGCCGGTTCGATCTCGAGTTCGACGTGGCCGAACTGGCCGCGGCCGCCCGACTGTTTCTTGAAGATCTCTTTTCCGGGTGCCGGTATCGTGATCGTTTCGCGGTAGGCGACCTGCGGCTTACCGACATTCGCCTCAACGCCGAATTCACGCTTCATGCGGTCGACGATGATCTCGAGGTGAAGTTCGCCCATGCCGGCGATGATCGTCTGACCCGTTTCGTGGTCGGTCGTAACCTGGAATGACGGATCTTCCTGTGCGAGGCGGCTGAGCGCAACGCCCATTTTATCCTGGTCGGCACGCGTTTTCGGTTCGACCGCAACGCGAATGACCGGATCCGGAAATTCCATCGATTCGAGCACGATCGGCTTCGTTTCCTCTGAGATGGTGTCGCCGGTCGTGACATTCTTCATGCCGCCGATAGCGACGATCTCGCCCGCCGATGCGGATTCGAGGTCTTCGCGTTTGTTGGCGTGCATAAGCATAAGGCGGCCAACGCGTTCCTTTGAATTTTTGATCGTGTTCAGAACATATGAACCCGAACTTACCGTTCCCGAATAGATGCGGACGAACGCGAGCTGACCGAGGTGTTTGTCGGCCATAAGCTTGAACACGAGTCCGGAGAACGGAGCTTTTGCGTCCGCTTCGCGCGATTCGACTTCGTCTGTTTTCGGGTTTACGCCGTCAATTGCGGGAATATCAAGCGGGCTCGGGAGAAAATCTACGACCGCGTCAAGAAGCGGCTGAACGCCTTTGTTCTTGAATGCGGAACCGGCAACGACCGGAACGATCTTAAGATCGACCGTGCCCTTGCGAAGCGCCTTGCGAAGTTCTTCTTCGCTGATCTCCTCACCCTCGAGATATTTCATCATCAGGTCATCGTCGATCGCGGAGATCGCCTCGACCATTTTTTCGCGGGCTTCGTCGGCCTCGGCCTGAAGATCGGCAGGAATATCGGTTACGTCGTAATCGGCTCCCTTGGATTCGTCATTCCAAATAAGGGCTTTCATCGCGAGCAGGTCCACGACGCCTTTGAGGTTCTCTTCCGAACCGATCGGGATCTGAATGGCGACGGCATTTGCTCCGAGCCGGCGGCCGATCGATTCGAACGAACGTTCGAATGATGCCCCCGCGCGGTCAAGCTTGTTGATAAAGCAGATGCGCGGCACGCCGTATTTATCGGCCTGGCGCCAAACGGTTTCGGATTGCGGCTCAACACCGGCGACGCCGTCAAATACACAGACGGCTCCGTCCAGAACACGGAGGCTGCGTTCGACTTCCATTGTGAAATCGACGTGGCCCGGCGTATCAATGATGTTGATGCGGTGGTCGGTATTGTTGCGCTTCCAGAAACATGTCGTCGCGGCGGATGTGATCGTGATGCCGCGTTCCTGTTCCTGTTCCATCCAGTCCATCGTGGCCGTTCCTTCGTGCGTTTCGCCGATCTTGTGCGAAACGCCGGTGTAGAACAGAATACGCTCCGTCGTCGTGGTCTTACCCGCGTCGATATGGGCCATGATGCCGATGTTTCTGTATTTGTCTAAGCTGATCTTTGCCATAAAACTATTTGGCTACCCAAATGTGACGGCCCGAGGCCGTCGGCTTTAACGTATCCTTACGTTCAGCGTGCGGCCTGCGACCGCACCCAAACTAAAATCTGTAATGCGCGAACGCCCTGTTCGCCTCGGCCATGCGGTGGACGTCGTCCTTTTTCTTGACCGCGCCGCCGCGTCCGCTGGTCGAATCCAAGATCTCGCCGATAAGCCTGTCCTGCATCGTCTTTTCGCTGCGGTTACGCGCGTTCGAAACGATCCAGCGGATGGCGAGCGTATTGCGTCGGTCCTTCGAAACTTCGAGCGGCACCTGATATGTCGCACCGCCGATACGGCGGGATTTGACCTCAAGTGTCGGGGCGACCGTGTCGAGCGCTTTTTTGAATACCTTTAAAGGTTCCTCGCCCGTTTTTTCGCCGATCTTTTCCATCGCGCGATAGAAAATGTCCTCGGCGACAGACTTTTTGCCGTCCCACATCATGCCGTTAATGAATTTCGTAACTACAACGCTGTTGTAGATCGGATCCGGCAGTATCTCTCGTTTTGCTGCAACTCTTCTTCTTGCCATACTCTTAAGTGCGGATCGCGGATTGCGGAATTTCCGTGTTTTTCCCTTTCGCGATCGGCTTTACCTCATCTCAATGACGGTCAATTTTCGGGCCGGCGCGGACGAACTCCGCATTCCGCATTCCGAATTCCGCAATTATTTCGCTCCCTTCGGACGTTTCGCACCGTATTTCGAACGGGCCTGATTTCTGTTCGCGACGCCGGATGCATCGAGCGTTCCGCGAACAACGTGGTAACGCACACCCGGAAGATCCTTTACGCGGCCGCCGCGGATCAGAACGATCGAGTGTTCCTGAAGGTTGTGGCCGATACCCGGAATATATGTCGTAACTTCGATCTGGTTCGTCAGGCGAACACGTGCGACCTTACGCAAAGCCGAGTTAGGCTTTTTCGGCGTCGAAGTATAAACACGCGTGCAAACGCCGCGCTTCTGCGGATTGCCCTGCAAAGCGGGGCTGGCCGTTTTATATTGAACCTTTTTACGTCCCTTGCGAACTAGCTGATTAATAGTCGGCATCCTTAATTCCTATCGTCTATTCTCTTTGGTAAACGCTGCCGTTTACTTTGTCCAATAAGCAAAAGTAACCACCTAACCTGTCTCTTTCCGAATAAATCCGGCAGTTAGCACAAGCGGTTACCTTGTATAGCTAAATTAAATTTCGTGAAACACGTTCCGAAAGAAGCAACTTTGCTGTAGCGTGGCGTAGATAGAAGTGAATCAAATTTGCCCGCGAACGTTGGTACCGTCCCGTTTACGCTACAATTCCTGTTCCAACTTTCAAATATCCGGGCCGGATCTGTTTCCAATTCCGACACCGAACCGAACCGTCAAAGTCCGAAACTCTAGATATTATGATTTTGCGAAAAATGTGTCAAGCGCAAATGAGGCCTTTTCAAGTCACCGTTCACAAATGATCTTGGTACATCCAGTTGCTTCGTATTTTTTTTTACCACGAAATGCACAAAACACACGAAACACGACAATCGCGAAACGGCGAATTGATAAAAACAGTTTTTAGCCGTCAGTTTTAAGTTCTCAGCTCCGCCTTTTTGCAATCGAACGGGCGGCGCATATAATAAGGTTCTTTGTTACGACATTAAGCAATCATCAAAGAGGTAAAAAAGACCGATGAAGAAAAGATCCTTTGTGTTTTTAACGGCGGCCGCCGCCGCGGCTATCGGCCTGGCGGGCTGCGGTTCGGCCGACAATGCGTCAAATTCTGCGGGCAACACGATGGCGAACGGGAATTCGAATATCATCGTGAACATTCCGCCCGATCAGGTTCCGCCAGAATTTTCGAACAAACCGATAAACGTCGACCGGAATTCGATACCCGGATTTAACACCAATACGCAAATGCGAAAAGTGCCCGACGATGTTTCGCCCGCACCGGGAATTCCGAGCGCGAACGAGCTTCGAAAAAGTATGAAGAAGAACGTTCAGGCTCCCGGCATTCCAAGCGCGGAAGAACTGAAAAAACAAGCGGCTCAGAAACCGGCTTCGAATACGTCGAGCGTCACGACCGGTTCCGCCAATACAAAAGCAGATGTCACGGGAGCCCGCCCATCGTCAAAACCATAGATCTTACTAACGTTTAAAGACAATCAAAGGGCGGGCCGGTTTCAGCAACCGATCCGCCCTTAATACTTCTCACCGCTCGCCGCTCAGGCTTCGGCCGCTTCCGCAACTTCCGCCTTTTCGAATCCGAGGGCTGATTTCACGTTCTCTTCGATCCTTTCGCGGATCTCGATATTTTCCTTCAGGAAATTCTTGACGTTCTCACGTCCCTGGCCTAGGCGTTCGCCCTGATACGAGAACCACGCGCCGCTTTTTTCGACAACGTCGTTCGCCACGGCCAGATCGATCAGGTCGCCTTCTTTTGAAATTCCTTCGCCGTACATAATATCGAATTCCGTTTCGCGGAACGGCGGAGCGACCTTGTTCTTAACGACCTTTACGCGTGTGCGGTTGCCGACGACGCGGTCGGCTTCCTTGATCGCACCGATGCGGCGGATATCAAGCCGGACGCTGGCATAAAATTTCAGAGCCTTTCCGCCCGTGGTCGTTTCCGGCGAACCGAAGAAAACGCCGATCTTTTCGCGAAGCTGATTGATGAAAATGAACGTCGTGCGGGAATTCGCGACGATCGCCGTTATCTTTCTAAGAGCCTGCGACATCAGGCGGGCCTGCAAACCCGGCAGCGAATCGCCCATTTCGCCGTCGAGTTCCGCACGCGGCACGAGAGCCGCGACCGAATCTACGACGATCACATCGACGCTGTTCGAACGGACAAGAGTTTCAGCGATCTCGAGCGCCTGTTCGCCCGAATCCGGCTGCGATATCAGCAGATCGTCGATATTTACACCCAGCTTGCCGGCGTATTCCGGATCCATTGCATGTTCGGCGTCGATATACGCGGCGATGCCGCCGGTTTGCTGCGCCGAAGCGACAATGTGCAGGGCGAGCGTCGTTTTACCCGAACTTTCCGGGCCGTAAACTTCGACAATGCGGCCGCGCGGCACACCGCCGACGCCGATCGCCGCATCCAGGCTCAGGCACTGCGTCGATATTGCACCGACATCGCCCATCGGCCGTTCACCCAGACGCATTATCGCGCCTTTGCCGAATTTCTTTTCTATCTGCGCGAGCGCAGATTCTATCGCCTTGCTTTTGTCCATACTCATGATCGAGTTATCTCCGTTTTGTGTGATTTTTCGTAACAGGGTGAATCTTAGCACGTGTTGTGATGATAATGCAACGTTTCACAGATGCAACACACGCTTTTTTTCAGATTCAGAGTGTGAACATTTTCACACAGTATTTGAGATTTGCGAAACGAAGAGCGGCGTTTTTCCCGAATCGTCCGCTCCTCCGAAACACAACACAGCAATTTGAACGGAACTAAAAGCTTAAAGCTAAAAGCTAAAAACTGTTTTCGTATAACGTTTGTCTGGAATATTCCGTCTAAAGGCGGGACTCTGAACACGGAAGCGATCCGGAACGACGCACCGCGAAAAAATCTTGGCGGTGAAATACCTGTGTGGTATTTTAAATTGAATCCTGACGAATTCACCGTTCATCTACAACCGAATAATTATGAAGCCCCTAAAACGATCGCCCTTTATCGCCGTCCTTGTTCTGATCTTTGCATTCGGAAGCATGTCCGTATTCGCAAAGGACGTTTGGCTTAATGTAAAGTCGCAGAATTTCAACCTCTACGGAAACGCCTCCGAGAAAGAGATCAAGAAGGCCGCAACAAAGCTCGAGCAATTCCGCGAAACTTTCGGCCGCGTATTTACATCGATGAATATGCAATCGTCCGTGCCGACGAATGTCATCGTGTTCAAAAGCAATTCGTATTACAAGGCGTTCAAACCGCGCCGTGCGGACGGCGAGATAGACGATTTCATTGCGGGGCTTTTCGTGTCCGGCGAAGACGTAAATTACATCACGCTTTCGATGGACGGAAACGACGAACAGATATTCGGCCTCATATTCCACGAATACGTTCATTCGATCTTGAACAATAATTTTCCGCGTTCAATGATCCCGTCGTGGTTCAACGAAGGCCTCGCCGAGTATTACCACACGTTCAAGATCGAAGGAAACCGCGAGGTAAGTCTCGGGCTTCCGCTGCCGAGCCATCTTCAGCTCCTGCACCGTAATAAGATGACATCGCTCGCGGATCTTTTCGCCGTGTCGTCATACCAGGTGCTGCAGATGAAGGATGATGAGCGAAGCGTATTTTATGCCCAATCGTGGGCTCTCGTGCATTATTTGATCCAGGGCGGCAAGGGTAAAGGGCTCGGAAAATTTCTTGATGCTCTTGGCAAAGGCGTCGAACGTGAGAAGGCTTTTACCGATGCTTTTCAGATGAACTACGAGCAGATGGAAAAAGAGCTTCGCAAATACATCAACCGGGCGTCGTACAATTACAACAAGGTCAAATTTGAGGACGAACTCACCTTCGACACGAAAATGATCGTTAAACCGGTCGATGAAGGCGAAGCGAACGCATATCTCGGCGACCTTTTGTTTCACATGAATCGTGTGGAGGATTCCGAGCCATATCTTGCAAAAGCGCTCGCCATACACCCGGATTCGCTGGTCGCAAATATGACGATGGGAATGGTTCGGCTTCGTGAGGAAAAGTTTGACGAAGCCAGGCAGTATCTGGACAAGGCTGTTTCGGAAAACAGCAATAACCAGTTCGCCTGCTACAGATATGCCTACGTCCTTTTGCGCAGCGGAACCGTTTCGAAAGAAACGGCGGAAAAAAGCATCGCGCTTTTGAAGCGGTCGATCGAACTAGATCCGAAATTTCTCCCAAACTATAGTTTGATGGCGTTCGCGGCGCTTTCGTCCGGAATCGGGATGGATGACGCCGTTGCCGCGGTTTCGTCGGCGCTAAAATTCAAACCGAATGACGCTTCGTTAATGCTCGATCTGGCATCGCTTTATATGCGGTCGGACCGAATAGACGATGCGGGCAAACTCGCCGAAAGGGCGGCGACGCTTACGGACGATCCGGGCCTGAAGAACCGGGCGGAAAGCATAAATTCATTTGTCGCGATGACGCGGCAGGGTGGCAGAAACGGCGGAATCGGCGGAACCACCTTCGTGGGGCCGGTCGGCGGACTTTCCACGATGCCTGAATTAAGCGAGGAAGAGCGAGACAAGGCCGCGGCCGATTTCAAGCTGCAGAACATCAACAACGACCTCGGGCCGGTCGGCGAAGGTTTGGAACGCGTTGTCGGAAAGATCGAAAAGATCGCTTGTCCGGACGGGAACGTCCGCTATTCGGTACGCAGCGGCGGCGAACTTTTCACGCTTTCCAGTACCGATTTTCAGGGACTTGAGCTAATGATCTACGGCGGACACGCGGGCGGTTCGGTGGGCTGCGATGCGGATCTGAGCGCGGACACGGTAGTTCTCACATACAAACCGAGCGCCGGAAAAGATCCGAAGATCCGCGGCGAATTACTGGCCATCGGATTCGTCCCGGACGATTTCCGGCTGATGAGCGAAGATGAATTGGCCGCTGTGAACGATAAGGCCGCGAGGGAGAAAGCAGCGGCAGAGGCGGCCGAGATCGCCGCAAACCTTGAGCGTTTTCCGTCCACACGCAACCTTCAACCCGGCGAAAAACGAGGTCTGGGCATTCTCGAAACCATGGAATGCGGGAATGGAATGCCGGTGTTCCGATTCAAAACGGCCGGTCAAACGCTGCGGCTTTCATTGTCGCCGGGCACGCCGTTCGGCATCGTGTCGAAAATGGACCTGACGTCGTATCCTAGTCCTGCCTGCGGAATGGATCCCTGGAAGAATAAGGTCGTTTTCGTTTATAAAGGAGCTCCGGACAAAAAGCTCAGAACCGACGGAACACTTTCTGTCATCGAATTGGTTGCGGACGATTTCGAATTTACCGCGCCTCAATAACCCATTCGAAGGCTGTTCAAAACGCTCGACCGAGCGGTGCGGGCAGCCTCCGCGTTGCTCCAGTTCGTGAGCAATATCATTATCAGTATGCGGTTTCCTTTTCGGAAAACCAGCGTATCGGTAACGACGGCCGCGTTCGGCGTTTTGCCGTTCAGCGTCACGCCATAGATCATATGCAATCCGCCGACGCCGTCGATCACGACCGGATGCGATTCTTTCTCAACTGCCGCGAGCTTTAACCCGGCGGTTTCGCCGACGCCGCCGAGAAATGCGTTGGTTGCCGTCGTCCCGGCCTGCTTCATTGATTCGCTCTGTGCCTGATCCGATTCAACCTCGTACAACGCGATGGCCCCGCCGGGAAATTCCATGGACGCGGTCGATTCGTCGCCCGCGGCCGACGTTTTCACGGTCAGCGGATCTTTGAACGCGCGGAACGAAAGCCCGATGTTCCCGAAGCTTTGCCGAACCGCGCCCGCGGTCGGTGGCAGGCTAACGCGAACGCTCTGAATCGCCCGGTCGATCAGGTCTTTGTAATCGGGCGTGCCCATTATATCGATGATCCATTCGGTCCGGCCGCCGTAGATCAACAGCATTTGGCGTTCGTATGTGTATTTTCCGCTGGTTACTTTTATATGCAGCAGGCGAGCCTGAAATCCGTCGATCAAAAGCTTGTCGGTCGATAAGAGTTCATTCTTTTCCTTTGAGATGGCGGAATTTATCTCGAAATAATTCTTTGCGGAAAAATCCGGGTCGTACGCCGTTCCGTACATCGGTTGGATCTCGCGTATCTCATAGCCGAAAAGAGGCGCATCAACCGTATATATCGTGACCTGATTCTGCTGCCGCGGCGGTTTCGGCGCGATCGGCGAATCGATCGTCAAACCTTCGCCGCCGATGCGGTACGTTGACCAGCCGTACATCGGCGAGGTCGTCGTTCTCAGCGAACCTATAATGTAACGCGCCGTTTGCTGCTGCTTTTCGTCGTTCTGATCGGTCGTGATCGTCAGCGTCATAGAATTTCGCTTTTCGATCGAAAGAACCTTGTAAATTTTATAAGGCTTGCCGTTGTCCTTCATATCCATCACAACAAGCACTGCCTTTTCGTCGCCGATCTTTATCTTCGAACTTTCCGCCGCGAACGAATCTTTATCCGCACGCTGTCGGGCTCCTTCGATAATGTCCTTGATCGTGCTGTCGGCGTTGAAAATGTATCCGGGTGCGGGCGTCGAAGAAATGACTCGGATCTGCATTCCGTCGAAATATGCTTCGAATTCCCTGTCGTCCGGATGTTCCGGCGAACTTTCGGAGCGCAAAAGTTCATACGGCAGCATCGCGGCGAACCTGCCCGTGCCGAGCCCGCGAAGCGCCATTTTCGGCGAACCTTCGCGTTCGACGACGATGCCCGAAATAATATCTTGCGCATTTGCCGCTAGATTCGCTGTGTTGTATTTCACGAGCACCGCCCAGACGGAACCGGAGTTCGTTTCGGGATCGGTGCCGATAACGCGAAGTATGAACCCGCTGCCGCTGGCGCCGACCGTTCGCCGGCCGGAGATCTTCGCCATCTCGCGCGACGGCGCGGTCAGCCCAAGGCCCTTTGCGATGTTCGCGTACGCTTTATCGAGGTCATTCGGCCATGAGATGCGGCCGACCTCGACACGCAAACCGGCATCTTCGCCGGCCCACGCCGTAGGGAAAAACGAATACGGATTCTTATCGACCCAATCGAGATTCACGGGCGACGGCCGCCCCGGAACATCGATCAAAAGCGACGGCCGGCCGAGCGCCCAACGCGACATTTGCTGTGCCGACGCCATTGCGGCCATGCCAAGAATACAGAAAATGATCAGGAGCATTCGTTTCATATAGTTCTTCCGGGTTATTGCAGTTTCGCGGCGGTCATGTTGTCCGCGTTCGCCTTGGCATCGTCGCCCTTTGCCTGATATGCAAAAGCGCGGGCCAGATAAAGATTCTTCATCGTCGGGTCGATGCCGATGCCTTCAGTAAAATCGCCGATCGCTCCGTCAAAATCCTTTAGATAATACTTCGTCAAACCGCGGTTCAAAAGCGTCTGGACATAATGCGGATTCATCGAATACGCCTTGTCGAGATCCGCGAGAGCTTCCTTATATTTTTTGATCTGAAAATATGCGGTGCCGCGGTTGTAATGTTCAAGATAGGTCGCCTTTCCCGCTGCGATGACGATCGAAAAATCCTTGACCGCGCTCTTGTAATCCATAAGGTTCAGCATATTGACCTCGCCGCGGCGTGTCGCATACTCGACATCTTCGGGTCGGATCTTCAATATCTGTTCATAGCAATCGATCGCGAGCAGATACTTCCCTGCTGCTTTTGCCCGGTCGGCAAAGTCCGCAAGTTCGCCTGTGGTGATCGGCGACGTTTCGTGATTCTTTTTCGCATCCGAATAGATGGTTTTTAATCGGACGTTGTTCGGATATTTTGACAGGTCCTGCGCACTCGCGGCCGCGAACGACGCGAATATTAATGTAAGAACAAAAATGCAGCGTTTCATAGCTTATTATCACCGAAATTTCTCGGTGAGCCTCCCTGCATCAATTCGCAAAATCAAGTTGGATTTTGGTTCAAGAAAAAAGTGGAAAGGTGAAAAAGTGGAAAGGTGAAAAGGTGAAAGAGTTTCACGGCACGACAGGTCAGTACCGTCCGCGGTAGCGGATGGTTCACGTTTCGCATCACAGCAGGTCAGTACCGGGAGCGATAGCGACCGGGTTCTTCAAAACGAGAACATGAAAGACGAGGTTTGCCGAGGAATGAAAAACATTGTTATTCACGACTAGTTTCAACTATAATAATATGTCAGGAGGCATTGGAGCATTCGCCCTCATTCCTATGTACAACTTTTCTTCCTCGGGTCCAAACGTTAGCTACTCATTCGGCAATGACAACAACTTTTCGCTCTGTATTAAATGTCAGAAAACGAATGGTGTAGAGGATCGCACGCTCGACTATTCGAAGGTATCGCCGGCGGCATATTTTGCATTTCTATTGGGACCGGTTGTTGCCTTGATCGTTTTGGGGCTTACCTCGAAACATCACTTTATTTGTGTACCTTATTGCCGACGGTGTTGGAATAGATATCGCCTCGGAAAATGGCTTAGCGGCCTGTCGCTTCTATTATTTTGCGGGTCTTTGGTGGGCGGATTGGCAAT
The DNA here is from genome assembly GCA_965651435.1 of uncultured bacterium. GTDB lineage: Bacteria > Acidobacteriota > Blastocatellia > Pyrinomonadales > Pyrinomonadaceae > OLB17. Next base: position 11,389 of record CBFGSN010000017.1, read on the forward strand.
GATGCTTCATTTCAACTCCGGTTATATGTTCTGGCCGCTGCCCGTTCTTACAAGTCTGCTTATGGCATACCTCTTTTACTGGAAGCAGACCTTATATCCAAAAGTAAAGAAGATCGATAAAGCAAGGATCGTGATCGACGGCGGTGTTTATGGTGACATCACTTTCGGATATCAAGCGGTCGCTACTCAAAAATTCAACCACTGAATCAGAAGAAAAAGAACGGAAAAGACCGGAAGAAAAAATCTCACGTCGAAACAAGAAATCTTGAATCGAAAATCGAAAATTGAAGATCGCCAATCTCGCAACCCGGTCGCTATCGCTCCCGGTTCTGACCGGAACGAACCGCCCCGTCAGCCGAAGCGGCTGCCACCCCGCCTTAACCAAGGCGGGGAGTTTGCGGGCTACTGCTCGTCAACCTTGCCGTCGAAATTGACCAGATACAAAACAACGTCATCGATCAGCGACGTTCGGACCGACGGTTGGGCGACGCCGTTCACAAGGGCCGAGAAAGCGATCTCTTCGCCGCCGGCGGTCGTCAGATAACCCGAAAGCGCCGATACCTGATCGATCGTGCCGGTCTTTCCGCGGACGTTGACGGCTCCTTTCGTACCCGCGAAACGGTTCTTGAGCGTTCCGTCAACACCGGCGATGGTCAGCGAATCGCGCCACGCCTGTGAATACCGGCTTTCCTTGCCCATATAAACATACAGCCGGACGATCGCTTCGTTCGTCACAAGGTCGTGCCGCGAAAGCCCGCTGCCGTCGTATTGAATGAAGGCATCGTCCGCAATTCCTATCGACCGCATAAATTCCTTTACGGCCTGCAGCCCGAGTTCCTGGCTTTCCTCACGTATCGGCGAATTTGTCGGCATCTTTTTGCGCAGGTCTTCGCCGAGAGTTCTGAGCAGAACTTCGGTGTACATATTCTGGCTCGGCTTCATCGTTTTTTGCGCGATAAGGAAAAGCGGCGGCGATTCGAGCTTTGCGATCTCGACCGAATTCCCCGTTTGCGGCGGTGCGTTGCGGTCTATCGCACGTGTTTTCCCTTTTACCGTAATGCCTTTGAGCGCGAGCCGTTCTTTCAGGAGTTTGACAAAAAGTTCCGCCGGACGCGAAACGGTGACGTTGTTGAAAAAACCGCCGTTGCCGACCGGCAGCGTGCCCGCAATGATGAGTTCGTTGCGGTCAAGCGCTTTTGTTATCGAAAGCGTTCGCGGTTCGCCCGCGGCCGTCGTCGTGCAAAGATTCTTTACCTGAAAGAACGCGATGTCGGGTTCGAAGCTGACCGAACAGGCGAAACCTTTCGGGCCCGGCTTTACGCGAAGCGTCAACGTATTGTCATTGAGCGGCAATGCCGAAACCTCGGCTCCGTAATACCACTGCAGGTCGTCCCATTCCCATCCGTACGGCAGAGCTTTTCCCGTGAAATAGGTGTCGTCGCCGATCAGGTCGCCGTCGATGCGTTTTACGCCCGCGTTCGCGATCGCGGCGGCCAGGTCGTCAAGCCGTTTGTAAAAATCGTCCGGATAAAAACTCGTCGAAAACGACAGGTCGCCCCGGCCGTATATGCGAACGTTTCCCGCAACGGTTCCGTCAGCCGACGGCGTCGCATCCGCGTAAACACTGGTGATGAAACGAAAATCAGGCGAAAGGCGCGTGATCGCGGTCGCGACCGTGAAATTTTTCATATTCGACGCCGGCATCAGGTATTTTTCGGCGTTCTGTTCGAAAATGACCTTGCCCGTTTTCAGCGAAACCGCCTTGAATCCGACCGTTCCGCGGCGGACTTCGGGACGCGAAACGCGCGACGCGATCTTTGCACGAAGCTCCGCAAGTGTCGCCCTTCCGGTTTGTGCAGGAGTCGGCGAAGGCGTTGCGGTAACCGTATCGGTCACGACGACGCGAGGACGCGGTTCGGGCGTCGATGCCGGATCCTGACCGAAGGAAACCAACGCGGCGGCGCATAAAATAACGATAAAGACAGATGTTGAAAAAGAATAAGAACGCTGTTTTTGTTTCATCGCAAAAGATTTTAGCCTAAGTGCAATACCGATAAAAATGCGACGGGCGATAAAAATACCTTGGGCGTCAAAAAAGGTTTGTGTTACACTGCCTTTTTCGATATCATTTCGTCCAAAGTTTTTGGAACATTTCCATCTTCTCTGATCACGGTCAGTCCAACAAAAAATACGGAGTTCTTTAGATGCGGCGTCTTAAATTGTTTGTTCTTTTGTCCGTTACGCTTGCGGCAATTCTCTTTTACGGTTATCGCGATAGTTCGACAACGGCCCGAGCGGGCGGCTATGTTCCGTCGGCTCCGACGGGTGTTTCGGCATCGAACAACGATTACGCCAACAAGGTCGGCATAATGTGGGATTCGATGCGCGGTGCGACGGTTTACCGCGTATTCCGCAATACGGTCAACGATCCGGCGACCGCGACCGACATCGGCACAAGCGTATCGAATGATTTCTATGACATGACGGCCGTGCCTGCGACGACCTATTTTTATTGGGTCAGAGCCGAATCGCCGAACGGAAACAGCGGTATGAGTCCGGCAGTTCAAGGCGTTCGCGGAGTACTTGGCGAATCGCCCGGGCCTTTCACGCCGCAGGAACCGCCGCCGTCACCGGTCGGCAATCAGCTTACCGCCGCAAAAACCGCTCTCGGCAAAGCACTCTTTTGGGACGAACAGCTTTCATCGACCGGAACGGTCGCCTGCGGGACGTGCCACCGGCCGGCCGAAGGCGGCTCGGACCCGCGAACCGTCATCGGCGATATTCGTTCGCGGCATCCGGGACACGACAATATTCCGAACACACCCGACGATGTATTCGGTTCGCCTGGCGTTCCGATGAACAACCTGGACGGTACCTACACGAACATTCCTTTTTACGGATTTCGCCCACAGGTCACTAACCGAAAGGCTCCGTCATACCTGAACGGCGGTTATTCGCTGACCGGACTTTTCTGGGATGGACGGGCGAATAATGAATTCCGCGATCCGGTCACCGATGACATCATTCTGATCTCAGGCGGAAGCTACGAAAGCCAGGTGCTTTTCCCGCCGGTCAGTGATGCCGAAATGGGGCACGCCGGACGCGATTGGCCGCAGGTCGCCGCACGAATTGCGGCTTCGAAACCGCTCGCGCTCGCCTCCGATATTCCGGCTTCGCTCGTCGCGTGGATCGACGGCCGCAGCTATCCCGAACTTTTTGAGGAAGCTTTCGGAACGCCCGAGGTAACACCTTCGCGCATCGCGATGGCCATAGCCTCGCACGAGCGGCATTTGATAACGGACCGCACGCCGTTCGACCGGTGGGCAGCCGGAATGGGCGGGCTCACCACGGACGAAGCCGCCGGTGCGATCCTCTTTTTCGGAAAACAATGTAATCAGTGCCATTCAGATTCGATATTTTCGGATAACTTTTTCCACAACATCGGTGTCAGCCCGCAATCGGACGATCCCGGCCGCGGCGGCATAACCGGCGAAGAATTCAACCTGGCCGAATTCAAAACACCGAACCTTCGCAACGTCGAACTTCACGCTCCGTACATGCATAACGGCAAATTCGCTACGCTCGAAGAGGTCATTGATTTTTATAACCGCGGCGGCGATTTTGACGCGCCGAACATCGACCGCGGACTCATTCGTCCGATGGGAATCACGCCCGAGGAAAAAGCTCAGATGGTTGCCTTTATGAAACGGCCGCTGACAGATCCGCGTGTCGTCAATGAACTTCCGCCGTTCGACCGGCCGCAGCTTTATACCGAATCGAAACGCGTTCCCGTGATCTCAGGAACGGGCCGTGCGGGTTCCGGTGCGATCGTGCCGAACGCCATCGCCATCGAACCGCCGCTGGTCGGTAACGACAGTTTCAGCATAGCGGTCGATCAGGGTCTGGGCGGTGCGAACGCGGTTGTCGTTATAAGTTCATCCGATCCGGGCGTCGGGACGACGATTCCGGCGTCGGGTTCATTCGCACGCGTTCAAACATCGCTTGCCGGAACAGGCGCCGGCAACGGCACCGGTTCCGTCAGCCTCGCGATCCCGGACGACCAGGCTCTTGTCGGCCAGACGTTTTACGGACGCTGGTATGTGACCGACGCGGCCGCCGCGAACGGATTTTCCGTGTCGAAGGTTTTCTCTTTCACCGTATTTGGCGAAGGCTCCGTCCAACCGGATCACGCGGCGTTCGTGGATTTTGACGGCGACGGCAAAACCGACGTTTCGGTCTTTCGTCCGTCGAACGGACAGTGGTGGTACACGCAAAGTTCTGACGGCGTCACGCCGGGCTTTGCATTCGGCGGCCCCGGCGACCAGATCGTTCCGGGCGATTACACCGGCGACGGCAAAACCGACATCGCGATATTCCGGCCATCGATATCGCAGTGGTTCATTTTGCAGAGCGAGGATCACGGTTATTACGCATTCAATTTCGGCTCACCGGGCGACAAACCGGTTACCGGCGATTTTGACGGCGACGGCAAGGACGATCCCGCTGTCTTCCGCGAATCGAACGGACAGTGGTACGTGCTGCGCTCATCGGATGGCGGCGTAACAACAGAGGTATTCGGCGGTGCGGGCGACATTCCGCAGGTCGGCGATTACGACGGTGACGGGCTTGCCGATATCGCGGTGTTCCGTCCGCTTGTTAGCGGTGCTCAATGGTGGGTAAAACGCTCATCCGCGGGCTTGTTCGCAACGCAATTCGGGCTTTCGACCGACAAACCGGTCGCGGCCGATTACACCGGCGACGGCAAAACCGACGTTGCGTTCTGGCGTCCGGGCACCGGATATTGGTACATACTCCAGAGCGAGGATTACGGCTATTACGCGTTCCCGTTCGGCGGCAGCGGCGACATTCCCGCACCGGGTGATTATGACGGCGACGGCAAAACTGACGCCGGCATCTTCCGCCCGTCCGACGCAACCTGGTATATGATGCATTCGACCGGCGGTATCGGCTTCGCGACATTCGGCATGACCGGCGACAAACCGGTGCCGTCCGCGTACGTGCCATAAAAAACTATGAAAATAACAGTTTACGAAAAGCCAACGTGTACGACGTGCCGAAAGCTCGCGAATCTTTTGAAGGAGCACGGCTATGATTATGACGCGGTGAATTATTTCGTCGATCCGCTTTCCAAGCCGCAGCTCGAAAGCCTGCTGAAAAAAGCGGGTCTGCTGCCGTACGAAGTTTTGCGAAAGGCCGAACCGCTGGTAAAAGAACTCGGCATTACACCCGAAACTCCGCCGGACGAGGTCATTCATCATATTGTCGCGAATCCGTCGATCCTTCAGCGGCCCATCGTCGAAATTGGCAAAAAAGCCGTCCTTGCGCGTCCTGTCGAGAAGGCCATCGAGCTCATCAGGGCTTCCGGCATTGATCAATAAACGGTTACCAAGGGGAAAATGAAATGAACACAACTAAACGGCTTTTTTCTTATGCGGCACTTGTCGCCGCGTTCTTGTTCTTTGGCCAATACGCTATGGCTCAATCGAGCGATCCGGATGCTCCGACGCGGCTTACGGACGGTTCTATCGTCGGCGAATCTACGGGCGGCGTTTCGGATAAAAAGACTTATTATTTCAGCTTTGACGTAAAACCCGGCACGCTTACGATGACGACCGACATCGATCCGGTGAAAGGAACCGGCGGCGGTGTCGTCTATTGGACATATCTCACGACGCGTTTCCAACAGCTTCGCTACGACGCGTACGCGGCACAGGGCGGACCGGTGCGGAAAGTTAACGACGCAAAGATCACGGTCAAGCGAAAGATAATTCTGAAGCTCGAGGTCGAAGGCCAAATGAGCTACAAGATCAAGTTTTCGGGAAGCGCACTCGCGAAATAAACGCCGATCTTCAATTATTTACTGCCGTGCCGGACGATGATCACGAACGATCGCGTCCCGCACGGCCTTTTCATACCTCTCAACACGCCTTTAACAACGTGAACAAAGCCTTTTGCACACGCGAAGCTGTCCGTAATTCAGCGAATGTTGCCCATACTTTTTTGTGCAAAGCCTTTTGCACGCACGAAGTTGTCCATAATTTCGCGAATGTTGTCGATACTTTTTTGTGCAAATTCTTTTGCACGGAGTTTTTTATAGTTCATTCGCCGTGCAAACCTATTTGCACTCGCGTTGCTCTGCTTCATTTTTTGTACAAAGACGTTTGGACGGAAAATTTTTACCTTATGACCGCGTACAAATAGCTTTGCACAAAAAATATCTTGCTTTGACCAAAAAATTTAACGTATAATTTTCTGCAAGTCGGCGAACATTTTCGTTCGAAAGCCCTTTATTTTATTGAGCATACGTTATTTTCTTTAATTTCGGCCGTCAATTTTGCTTATGATACCCAGTCATAGATGGTTTCCGCGTGACATTCACAGCCGCGCGGCCTGGATGCAGAACTTTGCCGCCATTTTCTCGCAAACCGCCCTTTCCCTGGGTTTTACGGAAGACGACATCGCGACGGTGAACGCGGATTCGGCTGCGCTTAAATGGCTTTCGCAAAATCAGTTGGATTCCGAAGCTTTTCTGAGAGCCGCCGCGGCATTTCGGATCGCCGCAACGACCGGAAAGAGCTCCGCAAATCTCGGAAACTTTCCCGCGCCGCCGGAAACGACGCCGCCCGCGAAAATAGATCCGGGCATTTACGAGCGTTTGGACCACTACGTCCGCCGGATCCGCCTCGCAAAAAATTATTCGGAATCGATCGGTTCGCAGATGGCCATCATTCCCGCAAAACCGGCCGCTCTTAATTTAAATGCGGCACACCCCAAAGCCGGTCTGCTGGCTGTGCCCGGCAATGTTGTCCGCGTTTCGTTCGTACGCGGGCAGGCGACGGGCGTCATGGTGGAAATAAAACTCGATAATGAAGAGAGCTGGAGAAATATGGGGAGATTCGCAAGATCGCCGTTCGACCTCGATATCGAACGCGGCCCCGAAGATCTTCCGCGGCTCGTTCGCGTCAGGCTGCGGTTCATTTCGGGTAACGATCCGGTCGGCGAATATTCCGAGGTCGACTCCATCTCAACAATTCCGTAGAATAGTTCGGTAAAATGAACAGCCTCGAACATCTGCGGACGGCGTTCGCCTATAACGATTGGGCGAACCGGCGCGTCATCGTCGCGTTGAAAAGTGCGGTGTCGCCGCGTTCGCTGGAAATTCTCTCGCATCTGCTGATAACGGAGCTCGAATATTTCGCGCGGCTTTACGGAAAAGATTCGACGGGTTTTGATTTTTGGCCGAAACTTTCGCTCGAAGAATGCGGCGACATCGCACGCGAAACCGCCGCGGGTTATGAACGGCTGCTTCGCGGATTCGAAGAAGAAGGACTCGACATCCGCGTAAAATACCGCACCAGCGAAGGAACGCCGTGCGAGAACACTTTCCGCGAAATGCTGACGCACGTCACATTTCATTCGGCGATACACCGCGGAAACATAATCCTGAAGCTGCGCGAGGACGGATTCGACCCGCCAAAAACAGATTTTATTATCTATTTGCGCGAAACGAAGTATATTTAATGCACACGCAACGCGTTTTAGGGTAAAATCTAACGCAGCACGATGCCTGAAAAGGAATACGAACAATTTACATTTGATTTCGAAACCGAAACCGCGGAGATCGTCCGCGGCGAAGACGACGGACTCAAGCTGCGGCTCGGCGAATTTGCCGGCCCGCTCGACCTTTTGCTCTTTCTGATAAAGCAGGAACAGGCGAATATCTTTGATATCCCGATCGCACGCATCACGGATGAATATGTCCGCTATATCCGGCTGATGAAAAAGCTCGACATCGCGGTTGCCGCCGATTTCCTTGTGATGGCCGCAACGCTTATCGAGATAAAATCAAAGATGCTGCTGCCGCGCGACCCGGCCGCCGAACCCGAAGAAGAATTCGAAGATCCGCGAAAAGAACTCGTTGACCGGCTGCTCGAATACGAAAAATTCAAATCCGCGGCGGAAATGCTTTACGAACGCACGACCATCGAACAGGCCGTTTTTCCGCGCGGAAAGATCGAAACCGATGACAACAACGCCGAAATAAGCGCGACCGTTTTCGATCTGCTGAATGTGTTCCAAAAAATTCTGGCCCGTCACACCGAAGAAGTGAAAATGGAGATACAGCGCGAGGAAATTTCGCTCGCGGATATTATCAAAGCTCTGAAACGCCGCCTTACCGAATACGAAGAACTTAGCGTCACGGATTTCTTTGCCGAAATGCGCGATAAACGCGAACTCGTGACCGCATTTATTGCCGTGCTGGAGATCGTCCGCACCGAAGCCGTCCGCCTTATACAAAAACAGATATACGGTGATATCCTGCTGAAAAGATCGGCCGCACCGGCCGCTGCTGTCAATTAGAACGTGGAACAAGAAGAAGTCAAAAATATTTCGCCCGGCGAACTCGTAAAAATTGTCGAAGCCCTCATTTTCGTTTCGGACGAACCGATAACCGTCCGTACGATGGCCGATGTGCTCGACGAAGACCGCGAAAGCATTCAGGCCGCCGTCGAAGCTTTGAAAGATGAATACGACGCACGCGAAAGCGGCCTGCAGATCCGGGAGATCGCGGGCGGCTGGCAAATATCGACTCGGACCGAACTGCACGAACACATCCGGCGCTTTCTGAAAACGCGGCCTTCGGCAAAACTTTCGCTCGCATCGCTCGAAACGCTTGCGGTCATCGCGTACAAACAGCCTGTAACCGTTCCGGAAATTTTGGAGATTCGCGGCGTTCAATCAGCATCCGCGATCAAAACGCTGCTCGAAAAACGCCTGATCGTAACGAAAGGCCACAAGGAAACCGTCGGCCGTCCGATGCAGTACGGCACGTCGAAAGATTTTTTGATACAGTTCGGGCTGCGCGACCTTTCCGAGCTTCCGAGCATCGAAGATTTTGAAGACCTCGTCGGATAACGGCGTGAATTTTACTGAAACTACTGAAAAATTGAGGAGTTATTTTTAATGGGTTTAGGTGTCGAGGTCGGCATAATGGCCGATCTGGTTGAGAACGACGACGAAAGCTTCGAATATTACGAGGAACAATTCGCCGCGATAAACGAAGTGCTCGAAAAACTCGGTTTGCCGCAGCACAGCGAACCGACGCGCGTTGACGACATTGTTTCGTTCGATATGTGGAGCTATTCGGGGCTTCATTATCTTCGCCGGTTCGCCGCGCATATTGACGAGAACGGCAAACCGCCAACTCCCGGCGACGAAAGTGCCGCTGTCGATCCGATCCTGCAAAAATACTACGCCGAAGACGGTTCGGCCCCGAAATGCCGCTTCGCGCATCTGATGGATCACAGCGACGCCGAAGGCTTTTACATTCCCGTCGATTTTCCCGACCCGATCCATGTCGGCGAAGACTCCGAAATAACCGGCGGCATCGTCGGTTCGTCGCACCGGCTTTTGGCCGAATGCGAAGAGCTGGCAAAACACCTGGGGCTGCCGGCCGATATCGACCCCGAATCCGACGCGATCTGGGACGCCGCCGAAAATCAGGGCGACGGCGACGGCTGGGAAAAATACGGCGTCGAAGCTTTTACCTGCCTGCGGCTGATGCACGCCGCCCGAGCTTCGATCAAGAACAAGTCCGCAATAGTTTTCGTTTAGACGGTTATGCTGGAAAGATTACAGAAGCTTATCGCCCAAGCCGGTATCGCATCGCGCCGGGCCGCCGAAGAAATGATCGCGAACGGCGAAGTTTCGGTCAACGGCGAGGTCGTGACCGCTCTTGGAACAAAAGCCGATCCGGAAAAGGATCATATAAAGGTCCGCGGAAAACTAATTAATACAAAGCTCCGGAACCGTGAAAACGTCTATTTTTTGGTCAACAAACCGAAAGGTTACCTTTCAAGCGCCGCCGACCCCGAAGGCCGCAAGCTCGTTGTCGATCTTGTTAAAGGCTTCGGCAAACTTCATCCCGTCGGCCGGCTCGATTACAACACCGAAGGCCTGATCTTTCTGACCAATGACGGCGAATTCACGAACAAGGTCGCTTCGTCAAAAACGATACCTAAAGTTTACGAAGTTAAAGTAAAAGGCTTGCCCAACGACGCTGCACTCAATAAACTCCGCCGCGGAATTAAACTCGAAGACGGTTTTAAGACCGCGCCGGCAGAGATAGTCAACCTAAAACCGACTGATAAGAACGGCTGGTTCGAAGTAACGCTTCACGAAGGCCACAACCAGCAGATACGCAAGATGTTCGATGCCATCGGTTATTCGGTCGTAAAGCTCCGCCGCATAGCCATCGGCAGCATAACCATCGACCGCCTGCCGGTCGGAAGGGCCCGGCAACTCTCACCTGCCGAGCTGAAAGTCGTGTTTTCCACAAGGCCCCGGCCGCGCCGACGAAAATAGCCATGCGACAACTCGCGCTTGATGCCGCCTACGTCACGTTCGTTATCCAAATGTATCTTTTTGCGATACCGACTGTCGCTTCGTTCGTATATCTGTTTCGCGAAACGATCCTGGTGCCGCTCGAAGGCTTTGGAAAAGATGACAAGAACCGGCCGCCCCGAAAAGCAGACGACCTTCCGGAACTTCAGCCCCTGAATTGCCCGTCATGCGGTGCCGGTGTTCCGCTGAACGAATCCGCGATGAACTGCAGGCACTGCGGAACCGAATTTCCCGTCCCGCCCGAATACGAAGAAATACGCACCGCCCGAACCAAGACTGCGCGAACCTTGCGCCGGGCAGAGAGATATTGGCGGATCGTTAAAGTCCTTACCTCAAAACGGGCAATTGTATTGGCTCTCGCGGCTGCGGTGTGGCTTATCGTGTGTCTGGTCGTGATAATTTTTGCATACGGCACGCCGGATATTGATCGGTTCACTCAGGTCGCTTCTCCGCAAATAATGCCGGTCGCCACGCTTGTCATGTGGATACTGATGCTCCTGTACATCGCGCTTTCCGTTTCGATGACGATACGAAAGCGGCTTCCGAAGATCGATAACATCGGTACCGCGGCGACCGAAGCATCGGGAAACTGCAGCAACTGCGGCGGGGCGATCCGATTTGAACGCGGCGACCTTGCTGCATTGTGCGGCTATTGCGGCGTCGCTACGTATCGTGTGAAGATCGCCGTTCGCTCCGCCGTCGAAGCGTCAAATGCCGCCGACCTGTCATCCGCTCTGCTCACGCGTCAAATGAGGCAGTTCAGTGCCTCGGTCGAAGATTATCTTTCCGTACCGATCTTGTTCATTGTCGTGCCAACAGGCATCCTCGGAGGTCTTTGGCTTCTGCTGGTCGTCCTTGCTCTTGCCTTTTCACTTTTCGTTTGGGTGGTCACATTCGTTATCGTCGAGCTTATTGTGCACCCGATACCGACACTGATCGCCCTCGCCGGGCTCGGCGCTCTCTACTATTATCGAAAGTCGATCCTCGGCCGTCTGCGTTCAATGACCGGCCGCGCCTAACGTCCCGACGCAAGAAGCGTTCGATGTTCGACCATTATGCACAGATCCTGAACGACCTTTATTCCGGCCTGCGCCAGTTGTTCCGCCGCATCGTCGTTATAAATTCCAAGCTGCATCCAGACCGCTTTCGGCTTGGCGGCGATTATCTCTCTTACGTGCATCATCACGTCTTTAGAGCGGCGAAAGATATTTACGATGTCGATCTGCTTGCCGATATCGGTGAGTTTCCGAAAGACCGGTTTGCCGAGAATTTCCGTTACCTCCGGATAATATACCGGCACCGGAATGACGTCGAAACCGGCCTCCGCAAGGTATTTGGGAACATAGAATGCGGGCTGATTTCCATGTGATTCGGGTTTGATGCCAAGTACGGCGATGGTCGAGGATCGTTCGAGGAGTTCTTTTATAAGGGCGTCGTCGTGCAGAATGTTTTTCTTCCATTCCATATTTCGATTCTAAACCTTTGCCGCCCGTTAGCAAAATATTTGTGCCGGAGGGAACGCACGCGCAAAATTGAAAAATATTAAATATTATGGCAGTATAAATAAATATTATGAATTTTGAACTCACCGACGAACAGCTTCAGATAAAGAACAGCATCCGCGAATTCGCCGAAAGCGAGATCCGCCCGCACGCCCTCGAATGGGACGAGGCCCAGCATTTTCCGGTCGAACTTCGTCCGAAACTCGCCGAACTCGGACTTCTCGGCATTATCTTTCCCGAAGAATACGGCGGAGCCGGAATGGGTTACGTCGAATACGCGACGATCATCGAAGAACTCGGCCGCGTTTGCGGAGCCGTCGGGTTGTCCGTCGCCGCGCACAATTCGCTGTGTTCAAATCATATTTATACGTTCGGCAACGAAGCCCAAAAGCAAAAATATCTCATGCCGCTCGCACAGGGTGAATCGTTCGGCGCATGGGGATTGACCGAAGCCGAAGCCGGTTCGGACGCCTCCGGCACGCGAACGAACGCCGTGAAAGACGGCGACGGCTGGATCGTCAACGGTTCGAAAAATTTTATCACTCACGCGATATCGTGCAGCACGCTCGTGGCCGTTGCGGTCACAGACAAAACGAAAGGCAGCCGCGGCATTTCGGCGTTCATTTTCGATAAAACGATGGACGGTTTCCGCTCCGACAAAAAAGAGAACAAAGTCGGTATGCGTGCCTCCGAAACGGCATCCGTCGTTTTCGAAGACTGCAAAGTTCCGGCAGAAAATATGCTCGGCGTCGAAGGCGAAGGCTTTAAGCAGGCGATGAAGATCCTGGACGGCGGCCGTATCTCTATCGCCGCACTGTCGGTCGGCATCGCTCAGGGCGCATACGAAGCCGCGGTCAGCTATGCAAAGGAACGCAAGCAGTTCGGGCAGCCGATCGCTGATTTTCAGGCGATACAGTTCAAACTCGCTGATATGGCGACGCAGATCGAATGCGCCCGCCTGCTCACGCTTCAGGCCGCCGCGCTCAAAGACGCCGGAAAACCCGTTACGCAAAAATCGGCGATGGCAAAGCTTTATGCGTCCGAAACTGCCGTTCGTGTTTCCGAAGAATCCGTCCAGATCCACGGCGGTTACGGTTACACAAAAGATTATCCGGCGGAAAAATACTGGCGTGATTCAAAGCTCTGCACCATCGGCGAAGGTACGTCGGAAATTCAGCGTATCGTCATTGCCAAAAATCTTTTGCGCGATTGAATTATGCCGCGTTCGGAATTCTGCGTTTGGTTCCACCTTTAGATGGACGATCGGAGCCAGCTAAAGCTGGAACTCCAAACCGACGGCCAACGTCCAAACATGTTCGAACCATGACGCGCGTGTTGCATCTATGCAACGCTTGCGCTATGATTGCTTTCCCTAAATTTTTTGGTAAGGAGATCTATTATGGATTCAACAAGTGTATCGATGTCACAGAATATCGCCGGCGCGCTCATCGCCGAAATGGAACAGGAAGCGGCCGTAACCCGCAAGTGTTTGGAACGTGTTCCCGCGGATAAATTCGATTGGAAACCGCATGAAAAATCAATGGCAATGGGCCGTCTGGCCGTGCATATTGCCGAGATGTTCGGGTGGACGGCGTCGGCGATCCTGAAGCCGGAACTCGATTTCGCGAAGATGGATTATAAACCGCTCGAACCGGCGAACACGGACGAACTCGTGGCGTTTTTGGACAAGACGGTCGCCGAATCGATCGAGATATTAAGGAACGCTACGGACGATATTTTTGTACAGGATTGGACTCTGCGTAACGGCGAAACGGTCTATTTTACTATGCCCAGGATAGTCGTTATGCGTTCGATGGTGATGAATCACATCGTCCATCACCGCGGCCAGCTTTCGGTCTATCTGCGTTTGAACGACATTCCGGTTCCGGCGATCTACGGGCCGTCAGCGGACGAAGGTTCGATGTAGATCAAAACGGTCACCCGCATTCGGGGTCCCGCCTTTAGGCGGCGTTTTAATTCTAAACAGTTGTCAGTTTTAAGCTGATAGTTTTCAGTTCCCTTTCTTCTTTGTTCCTCTTATTCCGCTCGTTCCGTGGTATCTCTTTTACCACAGAACAAGAAGACTAAGAGGAACAAGATCCCACGGCATATTCTCCATTCAATTGAACGCACTTTGGAAAAATGCGATTATGTTCGTTCACGGACTTTCGCATGAATACAACTGATCTAACAGAAAAAGTACTTGCCGGCGAAACGCGTTTTGTTGCGCGTGCGATCACTATGGTCGAGAATGGTTCGCCGGACGCTGCGGAGCTTATGAAAGCGGTTTATCCGAAGACCGGACGGGCTCGGATCATCGGCATCACGGGTTCGCCCGGTGCCGGAAAATCGTCGCTTGTCGATAAGCTCGCCGCGTTTTACAAAGACAAAGGCGAAAAGGTCGGCATCATCTGCATCGACCCGTCAAGCCCGTTTTCGGGCGGAGCGATACTCGGCGACCGCATTCGGATGGGCGCACTCGGGCTCGATCAAAACGTGTTCATTCGTTCGATGGCGACGCGCGGAAACCTCGGCGGCCTGTCGCGCGCGACGGTCGATGCCGTGTCGATACTCGACGCGGCCGGGTTTGATAAGGTGATCGTCGAAACGGTCGGCGTCGGCCAGGACGAGGTCGAGATCGTCAAAGCCGCGGACATTTCGGTCGTCGTTCTGGTTCCGGGAATGGGCGATGACATTCAGGCGATAAAGGCCGGAATTATGGAGATCGGCGACGTTTTTGTGATAAACAAAGCCGACCGCGACGGCGTTCTCCGCACGCAGAAGGAATTGGAGCTTTTGCTGTCACTTTCGCACCGGCCCGATATGTGGAATCCGCCGATCGTCAAAACCGTCGCTACGGAAAACAAGGGCATCGAAGACCTTTCCGAAGCCATCAAAAGTTATGTCGAGTTCATCGCCGAAGACGAAACGAATATTGTCCGAAAAGTTTCCATCGCGAAATGGCGCCTGCTCGAACTTCTGCAGGAACGGCTTCTCCGCGACCTTTTGAACACCGACGGCAAAGGCGAGCTTTTGGACAAACTTTCGCACGACATCGCCGTAAAGAATACAGATCC
>CBFGSN010000018.1:0-25972 GCA_965651435.1 uncultured bacterium
CAAAGCCGTCATTTCCGCTTTGGAACGGAAAGACGTTGAGCGACACTCGATCAACATTCATCTGTGAAACGTCACATGGGAACAAGACTTCGAAAACGAAACCTTCGCAGTGAAGATGAACGATTTCCTGCGAACCGCGAACGAACAAAATTTGGATAAACTGACCCGGGAAGACGCCGATGACCTTGACCGCATCGAAAGGCAGCGTCATCGCAATGCGTCCGCTGCTGATACATGCATCGGGAAAAGTCCTGTCCGACAAACCGCGGCGAGTTCTGCATATAGAATATTCCGACAGTCTTTCACTTGCGGACGGTTTTGAGATCGCGTTCTGTTGATGAACCGGAGTGATACTTGTAATGCTTTTTCCTGGCATTTTTGATATATTTGCCATATGACGCTGACCGAAGCAGTTATCGAAAAAATCAAGGCATTGCCGGTGAACCGCCAACAGGAAGTGTTGGATTTTGCCGAATTCCTCGAAAGGAAAGAGGCCGCGAAGCCGCCTCGCCGGAATCTGCGGGGCGCGTTGGCTCATCTGAATATCGATTTTACAGAAGAAGACTTGCGTGAGGCACGCAATGAAATGTGGCGCGGATATACGAAAGATACAGAAGACGAACTTAAGTTCCCATAATGGCAGATTTTGTTATAGACACCAACATTGTTATTTGGTACTTTCTTGACTCGCCCAAGCTTTCAAATAATGCAATTTCCGCATTAGACGAGGCCTCTCTGCAAGGCGGAACTTTGTTTGTTCCTACCATTTCAGTGGTCGAACTTATCTACCTGATCGAAAAAAATAAAATAGCTCAAGATGTGCTTACCTTGTTGAATTCTGAATTGAGACTTCCAAACACCGGTTTTGCCTCACAGCCGCTAACAAAGGAAATAGCAGACATTCTAGAGCTGGTTCCACGTTCGACGGTTCCTGAAATGCCGGACCGCATTATTTCAGCAACCGCGTTATCACTTGGATTGCCATTAATAACTGCGGATTCGGCAATTCGCAAACTGCCTAACGTCCAAACCATCTGGTAAATGAAACTACTTATTCAAAACGGACATCTTATCGATCCGGCGGTGCCGGAGAACACGGGAAAGAGCTTGCTTATCGAAGATGGGCGTGTTGCTGCGTGGCTTGATGCCGCGGACGGCGTGCCCGAAGGCACAGAGGTCTTTGACGCAAGCGGGCTTCTGGTCGCACCGGGTTTTATTGATATGCACGTCCACCTGCGCGAACCCGGCCACGAACACAAAGAAACCATCGCAAGCGGATGTGCCGCGGCCGTCGCCGGCGGTTGGACGAGCGTTTGCCCGATGCCGAACACCGACCCGATCAATGACAACGCCGCGATCACACGGTATATGATCGAACAGGCCGAGCGCGCCGGACTTGCGAATGTTTTCCCGATCGGAGCGATCACGAAATCTTCGGACGGCACAGAACTCGCCGAAATGGGCGAAATGAAAGCCGCCGGTGCCGTAGCCGTTTCGGACGACGGTCGGCCCGTGCCGAACGCCGGTCTGATGCGGCGTGCGATGCTTTACGCGTCGGATTTCGGATTGCCGGTCATCGATCATTGCGAGGACAAATCGCTGTCAAAAGGCGGCGTGATGCACGAAGGCAAGGTGTCGCTTTTCCTCGGGCTTCGCGGAATGCCGGCGCTGGCCGAAGACCTGGACGCCGTCCGCGATATCATTCTTGCAAAAGAGACCGGAGCGCATATCCACATCGCCCACGTTTCCACAAAAGGTGCGGTCGAAGCCGTCCGCCGGGCAAAAAACGAAGGCATCAACGTCACGTGCGAGGTCACGCCGCATCATTTTACGCTCACCGACTCCGCCGTAGCCGGAGAAACTCCCCTCCTGCCTAAGGAGGGGTGGCCGCGTTTCGCGGACGGGGTGGTTGGAGAAGATCGGGTAATGTCCGCCTACGACACGAACACCAAAATGGCACCGCCGCTTCGCAGCGAAGAGCATCTCGAAGCGATCATCGAAGGATTAAAAGACGGCACCATTGATGCGATCGCGACCGACCACGCACCGCATCACGCGGATGAAAAAGCTCTCGAGTACGACCGCGCTCCGTTCGGCATCATCGGCCTGGAAACGGCCGTCGGCCTCGCTTTCCGCGAACTCATTAACAAAGGCGTCATCGGGCTTGAACGGCTCGTCGAACTCTGCTCGTCGAACCCGGCACGCATCTTCGGTCTCGAAGGCCGCGGCACGCTCAAACCGGGCTCGGTCGCCGATGTCACCATCATCGACCCCGACCGCGTATGGACCTACCGCAACGCCGAAAGCCGCTCGCGCTCAAAAAATTCGCCGTTCGACGGCTGGGAATTCACCGGCGCAGCCGTCGCAACATTCGTCGCCGGAAAATTGGTCTTCAGATCGGAGTAGGATTCATGAATTTATTGATTCACTGTTCTTTTTTCGATATGGATATCTGTATGATATAAAAAGTTGACGCCTGAACACCGGAGATATTATGAAACGCCTCTTCCTCCTTTTATTAGCATGTTTATTTTTCGCCAACGTCGCTACCGCTCAATCGACAGCTGATGAAGATAAAGAATTTGATGCGAAGATCACAAAAGCATTTAAGCTCGTCGACGAGGAGAAATACGATGAGGCCGAAAAAGTATTAAAAGAAGCGATCATACTTCGGCCGGATGACGGTCGCCCATATGCGGTATCGGGGTTAGCCCATTACCAGCAATGGAAACTGGAGGAAGCGTCAGGCCTTTTCGCCCTCGCCATTAAAGTTAATCCCAACAACCCCGTTTTATACTACTATCGTTCCCTCGCCGAAGCCTTCGGAAAGACTCCAAAGGACGGTCTGCCTCTTGTACGAAAGGCTATTGAACTTAGGCCCGATTATGCCGACGCCTATGTATTATTAGCATACCAATTGGACGACGCGGCAAAACGTAAAGAGGCTCTAGAAAAAGCTGCTTCGCTTGACCGGATCGCTCTGTTGCGTTTTCAAGGTTTGGCGAACATTGCGGCCTGGAAACATAAGGATGCAAAAGCGGCCGAAGGCATTTATCGAATGTTAATCGAGGCACAGCCGGATGATGATCGCGTACGCGGCCAGCTCGGACGCCTCTTGGTGAATCAGGATCGGTTGGATGAGGCACGCTCTCTGTGGGACGAACATCCGATCAAGGACGAACAAACATTTCCGAACTTCATCGTTGTTCTCGAACGTGCCGAGCGGCTGCGGGACGCGCGGAAAGCGTACGAAGCGAACCCCGATGATCCCGAGATATTGCTTCAGTTGGGAATCGCCACAATGGACGGCGACCATTGGGTCGTGGACGGTCGCCAGGAAAAAGCGATCGTGTATTTCCAAAAGGCTCTGGCGATAAAACCCGACTTTGCCAAAGCTCAGTATCAGATATGCAGAGCTTATGTTCAGCGGGCAGATACCTTCAAGAAGTATAATGAAGACGTTGACCGGGAACTCCTTAAGCTTCGCAAGATGGACAAAAAACTAGCGGACGATATAGTGACCTACCGGAACACTTACAAAGGCGGACTTATCGCGGCTCCGGCGGCCCCCAAATCTTAAGAACCGACCACGAGCTAAAGCACGCGGCTATGCTAAAACTGGGATCGATTAGTGACGACAGAGGATTCCACAAGAGATCGGTCGTCCGGTCTTTAACCGTATTGCCGCCCGCGCTAAACAGGCGGTTCTGACGGACCTACAAAAAAACCGCCCGATCGCTCAGGCGGTTTTGACTACAATATCGATCTTGGTGTTGTTCGTGTCTTTTGTGGTTCTAAAAAAGAATGAAGCACGAAACGCACAAAAAGCACGGATCAGAAGTAGAAGTCTAGCTCACTTCCCTCAGGATTATCTTTTCCGAATTTACTTTCGAACGTGTTTCCGAGGTCAGCTTCTGCAGTTCCTCGACGTGTTTTTGCTCCTCGGCGATGCGTTCTTCCAGCCAGAATTTTTGCGGCAGATCGCTGTCGTCGCATGCGGCCCACGCCGCCATATACACGTTCAGGGCCTCGCGTTCGAGTTCCAGATCGAGTTTCAGCATTTCCTTCGTATCGGTCGATTGCCGGATCATCGCCGGTTCGACCGTCGGCACTCCGCCAAGCGCTACGATCTTATCGCCCAGCGAATGCGCGTGGTCCTGTGCCTCTTCGGCCTGGTCGCGAAACCAGCCCTTGAAAACCTCGCGGTCCGTTCCGGTGACCAGATAGCTGTGCTGCGAATATTGGATCACGCCCGCAAGCTCACAGCTCAGGGCGTTATTGAGTTGTTCGATCAATTCTGCTCGTGCCATACAAAAACCTCCGTGCAATATGCACCGTTCTTTACAGAATAGACCCGAACCGCCATTCTGTCAAGCTAAGTCTTTTATTTTCAATAAGTTAGAATTGACTTTCAATTTCAATAGATGTTTCGAACGGCTTATGTGATCGTCCCGCCGTCTACCGTTACGACTTCGCCATTCATATACGAATTTCGCGAACTGACCATAAACGCCGCAAATTCAGCAAGTTCCGCGGGCTGGCCGAGCCGTTTTACCGAAACCCAATTTTCGTGCGCTTCCAGCAGGCGTTCGGGGAGCGTATTGCCCAGATCGGTGTCGAAAATGCCCGCCGCTATCGCATTTACACTTATGCCGAAATTTGCGGCTTCGCGCGAAAGGCATTTCGTGAAGCCGATCATTGCGGCCTTTGACGTGGCGTAATGAACCGATGTCGGCAGAGCGCGGATCGCGCCGATGCTTGTAATATTTAGAATCGTTCCGGTGCGTTTGCGGATCATCTGTTTGTAGAAAGGCTTTGTGACGGCAAAGAGGCTGTTGACGTTCGTGTCCACGACCCAATCCCACGAATGGTCGGTCGTAGTCGCAAAATTATCGGCTTTGTTCACGGCGGCGTTGTTGACCAAAATGTCGATGCCGCCGCCCCAAACGTCGGCGATCTCACGCGCGATCTTCTTCATGCCGACGCGGTCGGTAACCGATACTTTGTATGCGAGCGCCTTGCGGCCGTGTGATTCGATGCTTGCGGTAACCTCGGCTGCCAGGTCGTCCCGCGAATTATAATTGAACGCGACGTCCGCGCCTTCGCGGGCAAAAACTTCGCACAAAGCGGCTCCGATGCCGCGTGTCCCGCCTGAAATGAACGCACGCTTCCCTTCTAATAATAGATTCAATTTTGTGTCTCCAATTTATGGCTCAAAAATTTATATGAACGAGGTTAATGAAACGGCCTGATTCTGACAAGCGCGGCCAACGCGATTTTTCGTCACGCGGCGATCGATTCGCCGGCCGCGAGTTGTTTTTTCGGCATCAGGGCTGCGATCTCGCGGATTATATGCTCGGTCGAATTCGCGTCATAAAGCGCGTGCGTCGCAGCTTTCATTTCGCTGTAACGTTTTGGATCTCCGATCAGATCGCGAAGCGTCGGCACGATATCACTTGCCTTTTCAAGCATTACGCCCGCTCCGCGCGAAACGACCAGATCGAGCGTACCGGCTTCCTGCGGCATCGGCGGCGTCGTCGCATCGCCGATAATCGGCAAACGGCAGGCGAGAGCCTCGAATGTCGTCAGGCCGCCGAGCTTCGATATCATAACGTTCGCGGACTGCATAAGCTTTTCGATCTCGTCGGAATAACCGATGACCTTTACCGGAAAGTTCGCCGATTCGGCAAGTTTTTCCGCGTGCAGCCGCAGGTCTTCGTTCTTTCCGGCAAGGAAGATCGCCTGAACGTCGAGCTCACCGCGGACGAGTTCCTTGAAGATCGCCGGAATATTGCCGCCGCCGATCCAACCGGCGTTCACGAACACCGTGAATTTGTCCGGGTCGAGCCCAAAGGCTTTGCGCGCTTTTTGCGCGGCCGCGTCATCGACCTCTTTGAATTTCGGATGAACCGGCAAACCGGATATCTTTATTTTTTCGGGATCGACACCGTAATCGATAAGCTGTCTGCGGGCCTCGTCATTCGCCACCAGATAAAGCGAAACATCGTCGCACGCCCAACCGCGCCAGAAACCGTAACACGGATCCGTCACGACCGTCACCAGCGGCACCTGCGACACGAGATTGAGCTCGCGCAGAATGCGTCCGAAGATATGCTGCGTCAGCGGATGAACGCTTACGACAATGTGCGGACACCATTTTTCGAACGAATTTTTCAACATTCCCATACAGCGTTTGTGAAAAAATTCGCGCGTTTCGGGACGAAAACGGTTGACCGCCCAATAGAGATATTTCATCCAGCCCTGCTTGTTCCGCAGAAGCCAGTTATAAATGTTTACAAGCCTGTTCGTGATCTGATGCGATTCTTCGATCGCACGGATGACGCGCACCGCTGCGGATTCGCCCTGCCAAAAACGATTAACACCCTCAACGATCGCGACCGCCGCCGAACGGTGGCCGCCGCCCGTATCGGACGATATGATCAATATCTT
This sequence comes from uncultured bacterium, assembly GCA_965651435.1. GTDB lineage: Bacteria > Acidobacteriota > Blastocatellia > Pyrinomonadales > Pyrinomonadaceae > OLB17. Next base: position 6,451 of record CBFGSN010000018.1, read on the forward strand.
TGGATCGTTTTGCTGGTGCATCTTTTATGGTTTTTGAACTATCTCCGCACGATCGAAAAATAACAAAGGTTCGAGCATGTCCGCCTCAGGATCGGCCGCCTTTGGGTCGGGATGCGGCAAAGCTTCACCCATTATTAGATTCGTTTCCGCCATGTCCACCAGAGCGCCGACAAGAAGCTTTCGCGCCTCATCTAACGACCGTCCGAAAGTGATGACGCCCGGGAAATCCAGGACTTCCCCGTGCACACCGCTTTCGACATATTTGTACATTGCTTTGTAGGTCAACATTATTTCCTCGATCGGCGTTTCATTTCGAACTACTCAGGATCTTCTGCAGAGTTTTCAGGTTCTCGGCTTCGCTGAATATCGACCTTACGGGAATTTTAAATCCCTTAACCGCGCGGCTTTCGACCATTCCGTCCTTTGATTTTATTATCAATTCGTATTCGCCGTCGTCGAGACCATATTGCTCTAGCGTTTCGTTCTCCGGATCGACGATCCAATATTCTGAAACGCCGTGCGCGGCGTAATCGGTAAACTTGATCCCGCGGTCATGAGCTTCGGTCGTTTTGGACAGAACCTCAACTACCAGATCGGGAGCAGGAAACTGCATCTGCGCCGCTTTGAATTTTTTCGCCTTCTCATTCCCGAAAAAACATACATCCGGTTCGTAATCGTTGCGCGTGAGCGAAACAAGCATTTTCTCAACGCCGACAAATCCGGACCGCATTGTTTTCACATAGGCGCTCAGAAGTTGGTAAATGTTGCCGGTCGCACGGTTATGCCGCAATTTCACCGGCGACTGAAAATATATCTCTCCGTTAATGAACTCCATCTTTTTGTTTTCGTCGATTATCGAATAAAAATGCTGCCGTATTTTCTGCTCCTTTTTTAAAGCAACGTCCAACTGCCGGGCAAAAAGAACGGCGTTCGGCATTTCCAGAGTTTTTTCAACGGTGATGTTCATCATCTGCTTTTAAGCCTTCATCGCAACTTCGCGGGCGGCGGCAAAACTGCTCATCTCACCGGCCGCTTTTTTCATCTGCTTTTCAAGCTTTTTGATCTTGATCAGATGTCCCGTATTGAACGGCAGCGACGGGTAGAAACAGTTCGATTCGTGCGTACAATAACAACCGTTACCGGCTTCTTTGCGGCGTTCTTTCATCAGGTCGGTCTTCCACGCGGCCTGAAAATCCCACTCGTAATCGCGAAGGTTCAGCACGTCCGGTTTGTTCTCGCACGAAGAAAGCACGCCGTTGTCATAAATGACCGCGCCGGCACTTCCGGCGTAGCATTTCAGCTGAGCCTTGTTCTCCTCTTTCGTTTTGGCGATCAGGTCGTGCATATAAATATCGACGGCCGCCTTAAAGAAACCCGATTTTCCGCCGTAGTTGTTTTTCAACGCGGCGTTCTTCGTGTCTTCGAGGATCATATGCGAAAGCTCGGCGTAACGCTGATGGTCGAATTCCAATTCTTTCGGATCTGCCGACGGCGGACGTATATAATTAATGTTCACCTTGTCGGGCTTCAGATCGTATTTCAGAAAATCGTACCAATCGAATATCGTCTCTTCGTTCGAATGCATAACGCATGTGCACGTTTGAATATCGAGCTGCGGATATTGTTCCGCCTTCATTTGCTGAAGCGTCCGCGCCGTATGGATCGCTTTATCCCAGCTTCCTTCTTTGCCGCGGATCTTTTCGTGTGCTTCCTTCATTCCGTCTATACCGAGCGCGACCGTTACGTTCAGGTTCGGGCATTCGTCCAGAATTCGCGTCACGTCCGGAAAGATACGCGCGTGTATCTGTCCGTTCGACATCAGATAAACGGAATCGAGTTTGTTGTTCTCGTAGAAAGCTTTTACGATCTCCGGCAGATCTTTCCGCGTAAAAGGTTCGCCGCCTGCCAGCACCAGAACGCCAAGGTTTCCGCCCAGCGTTTCGGAGATCTTTGCTATCTCGTGCGTTTTCATCTGCAGCTTTTTGCGCGGCCTGTCGTCCAGCTCTTCGGTAAAAAAGCAGTGCGTACAGCGCATATCGCAAACGCTGGTTACCAGTATGTTCAAAAATACCGGTGAGATGGGCCGTCCCGTGATCAATCCGGCGTATCTTTTAAATATCTCTTTTGTCGTAAAATCCATCGTAAATTCCTTTTGGTATCAAACCGTTTCACCTTTGATGCAGAAGGACGCACCAACGTTTTAATTTATCTTATTATCGGCACTTAGAGCAACAATACTAAACGCGTTAGAATGGATATATGTTCCGCAGGATATATTTGGACAACAGCGCGACGACGCCGATCGCACCCGAGGTTCTCGAAGCAATGATGCCGTACCTGACCGAAGCGTACGGAAACGCATCGAGTATTCATCATTTCGGCCAAACGGCGCGTGCCGCCGTCGATAAGGCTCGGCACCAGGTCGCCGCGCTTTTGAACGCACGTCCGAACGAGATCGTTTTCACCTCGGGCGGAACCGAAGCCGACAACCTAGCCATCCGCGGCGTGCTGGAGGCAAATCCGGACGCCGGCAAGCATATCATCACATCAGCGATCGAACATTCAGCCGTAAAGAACACCTGCGAAGACCTGGAAAAACGCGGCTACGAGGTAACTTATCTGCCCGTTTATGACGACGGTATCGTCCGGCTCGACGATGTAAAGAACGCCGTTCGCAGCGACACGGCGCTTATTTCGATAATGATGGCGAACAACGAGATCGGTACGATCCAGCCGATAGCGGAGATCGGAGCGTTCGTCACAGGGCTGCGGAAAGAAGGCCGCAAGATCTGGTTTCATACCGACGCGGTTCAGGCGGCGGGAAAGATAAAGGTCGATGTCGAAGAGCTTCAATGCGACCTGCTCGCGATCTCGGCTCATAAGATATACGCACCGAAAGGCGTCGGAGCATTGTATGTTCGGCGGCGCGTGCGGCTTCACCCGCAAAATTTCGGCGGCCGTCAGGAACGCGAACGCCGCGGCGGAACCGAAGCCGTTCCGAACATCGTCGCATTCGGCAAGGCGTGCGAGATGGCCGAAAAAGATCTGGCCGAATTTTCGACGCGTATCGGCGCACTCCGCGACCGTTTCGAAGACAGCGTCCTCGAACAGATAAGCGGCTCGTCACCCAATGGCCTGCGTACGAACCGCATACCGAACCTTTCAAATATCATGTTCGACGGCATCGACGGCGAAGGACTACTCATAAATTTGGATATGCAGGGCATCGCTGTTTCGACCGGTTCGGCGTGTTCGTCCGGATCGATCGAACCGTCGCCGGTGATAAAAGCTCTGGGAATAAAGGACGACCTCGCCCGGGGTGCCGTACGTTTCAGTTTCGGCAAATTCAATACGGACGAAGATATCGAACGCGTGATGGAAGTTTTGCCGAACGCCGTCGAAACACTCCGGCGGCTTTCGCCGAAGAAGGGCTGAAAAACGATAACGGCCCCGTCGAAAGAATATCGACAAGGGCCGTTTGGTGTGGGTTTCAACTGTTTAGCTATTAGCCAAGAACGATGATTCCGCAAGGTGCGGCTTCCGTATCTGCAACACCGAGGACGATGATGCCGGTGAAGCCCAGAACGATGATGCCCGTAGCGGCGTCAATGATCGAGGTCGTTTCTTCCGGACAAGGTTTTTCGTCGCCCGTCGGAGCAAAGTCCGAGATCAAAAGTCCTGCCGAAGCCAAATTCGTTCCAAATGCAAGAACGGTGGCGAGAGTAAAAGCTGCGAATAGGTTCTTAAATTTTTTCATTTTATCTTCTCCTGTCTTTTCCTGTCTATAAATTGAAGCTTTCTGCTTCATCCGCCTCCCTATATTACAAGCCCCGTGCCATTCGCCATTTACGGCGTTCCGGGTCCGTTAAATAGTGCCTTTCCAACACTTACGAAGATCGGCACCGAAACCCGCGAGAATGAGCGAAAAAGATCAAAACTGTATACCTGCTAACCAGAATATATATCCGGTCTTGTAAGTCGTGCATTCGCGAGACTTAGCGACAGCGCATATTTACTATCCATTTTTGCTGTATATTAAGTAGCCACGCGCAAAAAAAGCTAGATTTTATTTGGGTAAAATGATATTGTCATTTGGCGGGGTCTTACGCACTCCGAGATTCACCGTGTTGTCAAAGACAATAAAATAACCCGGCAGGGTTTAAATTCAGTTCAAGTTATGAACACTCGATCAAGTTTTTTCAAAATGCTTGTGATAGTGTTAGGGGGAATTTGCCTTCTTGCTTCTATCGCAGGCCTGCTGTATGAAAATGTCGAGTGGAGTTATTTATTGGTAGTTGGGCTGGCCGTGTTCGTCGGCCCGCGAATGTCATTCATACTCCCGCGATCCAAGTTCGCTGTCAGTTTCTCTGACGCTCTCATTTTCTTCACATTCCTCTTCTATGGCGGAGACGAAGCGATCGTTGTCGCGGGCATCGGCATGCTTTCGGAATGCCTCCATCTGCGGAACAAAGGCGTTGCGTTCGGAAAGCACATGATACTTTGGAATGCCGCGCTGAACACGCTTTCCACCGGGGTCACATTCCTCGTTTGGCTTGCTTTGCCGAGAATTCTCGGAACGCCGCTCGATCTGGCAAAAACACCGGAGCTTATTTCCCTGCTTGGTATTCTCGCGCTGACCCAATTCCTCACGTCCTCGACATTGGCTGCCGGTTTCCAGTCAATACGCAACGGCGAAACATTTTGGAACATGTGGTCGCAGGACTGTTTTTCCAGTTCGATGACACAGATCGTCGGAGCCGCGATGGCGGGCATCGTATATAAGCTCATCTCATACGGCGATATATTGACGGCCGCGATCTCGTTCGCCGTAATGGGTTTTGCGTATTTCAACTACCGCCAGTCGATCAACGAGGTGGACCACGCGATAAAAAGCGTCGAACAGGCCGAACGCGAAAAGGCCGAAACCGAACGCCATCGCCGGCGCGAAGCGGAGCATCATGCCGATGAGCTTCTCGAAGCTCTGCAGAAAGAAGAACGCGCCAACGTAGCTCTCCGCAAAAGCGAACAGGATTTCCAGCACGCCGCTCATCACGATTCGCTCACCGGGCTCGCGAACCGAAAGAAATTCGGCGATATTCTTCGCAAACTCATTCTCGAATACCGCGACGATCCGAAACAGAATTTCCAGGTACTTTTCGTGGATATTCGTTCGTTCAAACAGATCAACGACACGCTCGGCCACACTATCGGCGACAAGGTTCTTGTGATCGCGGCAAAACGCTTCGTCCGCCTGCTCGATCCGAACGACACCGTCGCACGCATCGGCGGAGACGAATTTGCGATAATCCTGCGCGACCTCGCGACCGTCGGCAAAGCACAAAAGGTGGCACGGCGGCTTTACGAAAGCATTACGCAGCCCTTTTCGCTCAGCGGCAATTACATCAACATCGATCTGAACATCGGCATTGCTCCGTGCGACGCCGAATATGATACGCCCGAACAGATCCTTCGTGACGCGGATATCGCGATGCATTATGCAAAGGAAAGCGGCACCGGTTTAGGCGTGTTTACGAAAGAACTTCGCGCACGTTTCCTAAAACGCTTTCGGTTTGAGATGGATCTTCGCCACGCTCTCGGCCGCAGCGAACTGTCCGTAAATTACCAGCCGATAGTTTCATTAAACGATGGGAAACTCATCGGGTTCGAAGCTCTTCTTCGCTGGCACCATCACGAGTTTGGGCTTATTCCGCCTTCGACGTTCGTTCCGATCGCCGAAGATTCCGGCCTGATCCAACCGATCACGGTTTGGATACTTCAGGAAACAACAAAACGGCTCGCGAAATGGCAGCGGATATCGCCCGAATACAAGGACCTTTTGGTCAGCGTGAATATTTCCGGAAAGCATCTTTCCAACGATGATCTTTACGATGATGTCGATCTCGCCCTCCAGATGTCCGGCATCGATCCCGGCACATTGAAACTTGAGATAACCGAAAGTTCAACAATGGAAAATCCGGAAGGCACGGTGAACGTTCTCCGACGACTGAAACAACTCGGCGTACAGCTGAGCATCGATGATTTCGGCACCGGTTATTCCTCGCTTAGCTATCTGCAGCGGCTGCCGTTCGACACGCTTAAGATCGACCGTTCGTTCGTTTCGGGCGTCGGTGCTAACGGCGAAAATTCCGAACTTCTGCAGACGATCATTTCGCTTTCAAAGAATCTGAAGATGCGCGTCATTGCCGAGGGGATCGAAACCGAAAGCCAGCTTGCCGTTCTGCAGAACCTCGGCTGCGATTTCGGCCAGGGCTATCTTCTCTCGCGTCCAAAATCGCTTGACGAAACGGAAAAACTTCTCTATTCGCACAGATATCTTCTTCCCGAATCGGTCTATGCCAATGATTTTGACCGCAAAAAAGATACCGTTCCCGACGGCCTGCCGGTATTCTGACAGCCGCATTCCAATAACGCCGCAATTTCGTATATAATCCGAATCAAACACTCAGATAAGGAAGTTGATACAAATGAAATTGCGCTTTTTCGTACTTTTCGCATCGGTCGTTTCTTTACTTTCCGCCGGAGCTGCATCGGCACAGCTTAAATATCCTGAACCGCGGCGTTCCGATCAGGTCGATGATTATCACGGCACAAAGGTTCACGACCCGTACCGTTGGATGGAAGACACCTCTTCCAAAGAAACTCAGACGTGGATCGCCGAAGAGAACGCTCTTACCGAAGCTTATTTCGCAAAGATACCGCAGCGGGAAACTATCAAGAAACGCCTGACCGAACTCTGGAATTACGAGCGCATCTCGGCACCGTCAAAGGTCGGCGACAAATACCTATATTCGCGCAACGACGGGCTTCAGAATCAAAGCGTTCTGTATATCACGGACTCGCTCGACGATCCCGGCAAGGTCTTTTTCGATCCGAACAAGATCTCCGCCGACGGCACCGCCGCGCTGAGCAGTTGGCGCTTTTCCGAGGACGGAAAGCTTTGGGCATACGCCATCGCGCGTTCGGGTTCGGACCGAACCGAATGGCGCATAATGAATGTCGAAACCGGCGAATATTTGAAAGACACTTTGAAACCGAACCGACAGGGCGGATTTTCTTGGCTCAAGGACAGTTCAGGATTTTTCTACACCCGTTTCCCTGAAACCGAAGAAGGCGGCGAATTGAAACAGCAGACGTTCTTTCAGAAGCTTTATTTTCACAAACTTGGCACGGACCAATCCGAAGACGAACTCATATACGAACGGCCCGATAACGGCGAATACTTCATCGGCGACGAAGTTTCCGAAGACGGCAAATGGCTGATCATAACCGTCGGCAAAGGCACCGAGCGTATGAATATGGTCTATTTCAAGGACCTGGAAAAAGACGACGCTCCGATCATTCCGCTCGTCACCGATCTTTCGGCCAGCTACAATTTCATCGGCAACGACGGCCCGGTTTTCTATTTCGTAACGGATAAGGACGCTCCGATGGGCCGCGTCGTTTCGGTCAACGTTCTTGCACGCGAACGCGTTTGGAAGGACATCGTACCGGAATCAAAAGAAGCTCTTGGCGGAGCAAGCCTATTCGGCGACGAGATGATCCTAAATTACCTGAAAGACGCCTACACGCAGATCAAGGTGGTGACGACCGCGGGCAAGTTCATTCGCGACGTAAAACTTCCCGGTATCGGTTCGGCGGGCGGCTTCAACGGAAAACGCACGGCCGACGAAACCTTCTATACGTTCACCAGCTACAACACACCGCCGACCGCTTATCGCTATGACATCAAAACGGGCAAAAGCACGCTGCTGCGTAAGCCGGAGGTAAAATTCGATACATCGAAATTTGACGTGAAACAGGTCTTTTATCCGAGCAAGGACGGCACGAAAATACCGATGTTCATCGTGTCGAAAAAAGGAATAAAGCTGAACGGAAATAACCCGACGCTGCTTTACGGCTACGGCGGTTTTAATATTTCGATGACGCCGTCGTTTTCCGTCGCGCGCATACCGTGGCTCGAAATGGGCGGAGTTTATGCGGTCGCGAACATCCGGGGCGGCGGCGAATACGGCAAAACCTGGTGGGAGCAGGGTTCGCGTTTGAACAAACAGAACGTGTTTGACGATTTTATTGCCGCGGGCGAATGGCTGATCAAAAACAAATACACGAACAACAAAAAGCTCGCGATCCAGGGCGGTTCGAACGGCGGACTGCTGGTCGGTGCGGTGCTGAATCAGCGGCCGGATCTGTTCGGAGCGGCTCTTCCGGCGGTCGGCGTAATGGATATGGTCCGCTTTACGAAATTTACGATCGGTTGGGCGTGGACCTCCGATTACGGTTCACCCGACGACGCGAAAGATTTCGCGGCTCTGTATAAATATTCGCCGCTGCACAACATAAAAGCCGGAACGAAATATCCGGCCACGCTCGTGACGACGTCCGACCACGACGACCGCGTATTTCCGGCTCACAGCTTTAAATACGCCGCAGAGCTGCAGCACGCACAGGCCGGCGACGCTCCGATACTTATCCGCATCGAAACAAAAGCGGGCCACGGCGCCGGAAAACCGACGTCAAAACAGATACAGGAACAGGCGGATATTTACGCGTTCCTGTACAAAAATCTCGGGATGTAATTATTGTTCGGCATCATTTGGCGGACGCGGCGAACCCGTCGGGTTTGCCCTGTTCGCCGGCGCGGCCGGTCGCGGCGATTCTGCCTTTTCCTGCCACGTTCCGTCGATCGGCGTCGGAGTCGGCGATGGCGTCGGCGATCCGTCATTGGGCAGCATATCTTCTGGCAAAAGATCATCCTCTTCGTTGAGGAGTTTGCGGTTCGGCGTCGTGCCGGCGATGAACCATTCGACGCGGCGAAATTCCGGCGGCACATCGGTCACGTAGATCTCGGGTTCCGGTTCCGGAAAGCCGGTTTCCCACGCCGAAAGGTCAACGTTCGGATCGGACGGAGTCGGCGTTGGTGTTGGCGTCGGAGTCGGGGTTTGTTCGGCGCTTTCGCCGGTGCCCAATTCGCGGATCAGCGAACCATTTCGAATGTCGATCTCAGCTCGTCGAAGCCCGGCCGGCGGCGTCCAATCGCCATTCCATTCGGGATGCAGATCAAGAGCCGCTTTCATAAAATCGGCCCAGATCGGCATTGCCGATTCCGAACCGGTCAACCCCAGATCGCCGCTCTCATCAAACCCGACATACACAACACAAACGATCTCCGGCGTAAAGCCCACGAACCATCCATCGCGCGACGTTCCTGTTTTTCCCGCGAACGCCTTTCGTCCGGTAACATTCTGAAATCCCCAGCTTTTCGCGCTTGCGGCGGTTCCGCGGTTTATAACGTCCTTCATAATGTCGTCCATAATGAACGCAACGTCGGGCCGGAGGACCTGTTGACGGTCGGGCGTCGGGACGGCAACGACGCTTCCGTCGCCTTTCGTGATCTTTGTTATCGGCATCGGCATTACGCGGTCGCCCAGATTGGCAAAGGTCGTATAAGCTGTGGCAACCTGAAGCGGCGTCGCTTCCGCGGTTCCCAGAGCCATCGAAGGATACGCCTTTTCGACCTTCGGAAATCCGGCTTTTGCCGCAAGGTTCATCACCTTGCCGATATTTACCTGCATTCCCAGATCGACAGTGATCGTATTTTTACTTCGCACAAGCGCGTCGCGAAGCGTTATCTCCTGACCCGAAAAATGGTCGCCGTAATTGTTCGGCGCATACGAATTCTGATCGAACGTGAAAATTTTCTTTTCGTCTTTCAGCACGGTCGCCGCCGTAAAAACACGCGACGCCGTGTCGTATGCCGAATTTATCGCGGTCGCATAAACGAACGGTTTGAACACCGAACCCGGCTGGCGCATCGCGTCGGTCGCGCGGTTAAATTGATTCTCGGCAAAGTTTCGCCCACCGACCATTGCAACGATCTCGCCGGTCTTCGGCCGTATCGCAACGAGCGCGGCGTCGAGCCTTCCGGGCTTTCTTTTCTTGTAAAGTTTATCGAGTTTTTCCAGCCGTTTGCTGACCGTTTCGTATGCTAGTTTTTGCAGGTCCGGATCGATCGAAGTATAAACACGAAGATGCTGGATCGCCTCCGGATCGCTCACGATCTTCGGCAGTTCCTCAAGCGCGTATTGCGAAAAATACGGCATTCCCTGCTGAACGCTTTTGTCGGTTACAGGCTTTAATTCCAGCTTTGTGCGGCGTGCCTGATCGAACTGAGCCTGTGATATCTTTCCGACCTCGAACATCGATTGCAGGATCTGGTTTCGGCGTTCGGTAACACGTTCGGGATTTTTGTACGGGTTATAGCGGTTCGGGCTGCGGATGATGCCGGCAAGGAACGCCGCTTCCGGCAGCGTGAGCTGCGAAACGTCCTTTCCGAAATATACATTCGCCGCTTCGCCGACGCCGTAAACCGAAAGCCCGGCGTGCTGGCCCAGATATATCTGGTTCGCATAAAGCGTGAAAATTTCCTTTTTCTCGAGCTTTGTTTCAAGCACGATCGACATTCCGGCTTCGGTTATCTTGCGTTCCCACGTCGGGTCGTTCGTCAGCAAAAGATTTTTCACAAGCTGCTGCGTGATCGACGAACCGCCCTGGTTCGCGAGCACCGAATCTTCCGAAAGTTCGTACCGCCGCCAGAACGCACGCGCGATGCCGCGCAAGTTTACGCCGTGATGCTCAAAAAAGGCACGGTCTTCGGTAACGGTTATCGCATCTACCAGCACCGGCGGAATGTCCGCGAAATTTACGGTCTTTCGGCGCCCGTCGCCTTCGGCCGCAACGGTGCTCAGCATTTTTGGTTCGAGTCTGGCTTCCTTTATCTCATTCGACGTATCAAGATCGACGATCCGCTTGATGCTTTTGCGGTCCTTTTCGAATGTAACGGCAAGGTCCGGAAAAACTTTTGCTCCGTCGATTATGCCGGTTACGCCGGGCTGTATCGTAATGCCGTCGGCATCCATCGAATAGCGGCTTCGCGATGGGTCGGCCCTGTCGTTCTTTTCGATGTAGCCCGCCGAACGCAGATAATCGATGAGTTCAGCGGCGGAAATTTCCTCACCCGTGCGAAGCGTTTTCGGCGCCGAATAAATTCCCGCCGAGGGCGTAAAAACAACGCCGCTCAAAAGCCGCCTGTCGATCTGATCGGAAAATTCGAACCAAAAATACGTTGCCGTAAAAAATCCGACAAGCACAATGACGAGAGCGATCCCCAGCGTCCACGGATTGAAGATCTTGCGCAAAATGCGGCGAAAACGCGTCGGCGGCGGAGCTTTGTACGTCTTGATCCCACGCGCTTTTTTCCACGCAGCCGGCGGCTTTTTTGACCGATTTGATTTGACCGAGATCTGTTTTTGCATTTGTCGGCGGCGGAATGTGTCCGAGGGGAAATCTGACGACGCGAAATGTTTTCGGGGCCGCGCAAACTTCATACGGCCGTTCCTTCTTAAATGATAGTAGTTTTCACGCGTCCGTGTCTAGCATTTGATACGCCGACGTCCAAACACAAAGCGCGAATTGCACGAACGCCGTGTGCATCTTATCCTTTTATTATGAAGGTTTTGGTGACGGGCGGCAGCGGATACCTGGGCACGCACATTACAAAACATTTCGGCGCGGCGGATCTTTCGCGACGCGCCGGCCGCGATATTTTATGCGACGCCGATCTTTCCGACATCGGCGAATACGATGCGGTCATCCATCTCGCCGCGCGGCTTGATAAATCGCACGCCGCGGCGGACGAAACTTTCCGCACGAATGTCGAAGGCACGATCAATATCCTGAAACGGATGAAGCCGAACGCGGCTTTCATTTTTGCTTCGACAAAAGATGTTTACGGACGCTTTGCCGATAATCATCTGACGGTTCCCGAAAGCTGCCAGACGCTTTACGCCGGGCAATCCGTTCTGGAATGGTCAAAGCTTATCGCCGAACGCTACGTCGAATATTACGCAGAGCAGATCGGATTTCGGTCGTGCATTTTTCGTCTTTCGACCGTTTTCGCACCTCCGACAAATGGCAATGTTCCGAATTTTGTCGGGCATTTCGCGGACGCGATAAACGCCGGAGAACCGATCCGCTTGCCGGGCGGCGGAAAGCCGAAACGCGATGTGCTGCACGTCTCGGATATGGCGCTTGCGTGCGAAGCGTTCATTGATTCGGTCATCCGCCACGGCCTTTATAACCTTGGCGGCGGCAGCAAAAATGCGTTGACGCTTTCGGAACTCGTGAAAAAGCTCGAAGATGTTTCCGGGCTCGAAGCCGTCATTGACGACACGGAAACGCTGCCCGCTCCGGTACCGATGAATTACGTTTCCGATCTGCAGCGCATCGCGCACGAACTCGATTGGGAACCGAAAATGGAGCTCGATGACGCGCTTCGTACACTTTTTCAATAGATGAAAATTCTCGTTCGTGGTACAAATTGGGTCGGCGACGCCGTCATGACGATTCCCGCCTTGCGTGAGCTTCGCCGCGTCTTTCCCGATGCGGAAATTTCGCTTGCGGCAAAACCGTGGGCTGACGCGCTGTTTCGCGACGCCGATTTTTTGGACGAGATAATCACGATCAACAAAACGAAGCCGAAGTTCCGTTCGATCTTTCATCAGGCCGACGCTATCCGGGAAACCGGATTCGATCTTGCGGTTCTTCTGCCTAATTCGTTCGAATCCGCACTTACGACGATACTTTCGCGCGTGCCGCGGCGCATCGGTTATAACAAAGATCTTCGCGGGCTTTTGCTGACCGATCCGATCGCCGTTCCCGAATGGAAAGACCGTCGGCACGAAGTTTTTTATTACCTGAATCTGGTTTCTGAGGTCGAACGCCGCGTCCTCGGCACCGATTCCGTTCGTCACGCGATGCCCGACATCTCGCTTCCCGTTTCGGAAGCCCGACGCGCCGCCGCACGGAAAATACTCGTCGATCACGGCATCGTAAAAGCGACCGGGCCGATCGTCGCTCTCGGCGTCGGTTCAACAAATTCGCGTGCGAAACGCTGGCCCGCGAAGAATTTTGCCGAACTCGGCGATCTTCTGCAAAACGCCGGTGCGATCGTTTACCTCGCCGGTTCGCCCGAAGACCGCGATGTCGCCGACGAAGTTATTAAGTTCGCCAAAGTAAAACCTTTTGACCTTGTCGGCAAAACGGACGTTGGCGAAGCCGCCGCCATGCTCGCTGAAAGCGATCTATTGATCTCGAACGATATGGGACTCGCACATATCGCTCCTTCCGTGGGAACAAATACGCTCGTTATCTTCGGGCCGACCAATCCGGAAACCACGCGGCCATTTTCGGACAGAGCGCTCGTCGTCCGCGAACCCGTCGAATGTTCGCCGTGCATGCTTCGCGATTGTCCGATCGATCATCGCTGTATGACGCGAATTTTGCCGCAAAGGATCTTTGATCTCGCCGCGGAGTTCATACAGACAAAGTCAGTTGAGCCGACTTTGTCGTAGATCGAGTTAATTCTTTGTTTTTCCTGATCGGTGGTCAAAATGCCGCGAAAAGAATTGACCACAGATCAAGAGGAACAGGAAGAAATGACGAAGACAATCTTTAAGTTTCGATATAGACCAAATTATGAAGGCAAAGCAAAAGGTTATTTTTATGGATCGCGACGGGACGCTGATCGAAGAGGTAAATTTTCTTTCGCGTGTCGAGGATCTGCGGCTTTTTCCGTTTACTAACGAAGCTCTGGAACGAATGAAAGAAGCCGGTTTTCTCATCGTCGTTGTTACGAATCAGTCCGGCATCGCCCGCGGACTTTATGACGAAGCCGCAATGCACGCGATCCACGACGCGATACAAGAACGCACGGGAAACGCCATCGATGGATTTTACTTTTGTCCGCATCTGCCGGATGCCGGCTGCGAATGCCGCAAACCGCGGCTTGGTATGATCGAACAAGCTCAGGCCGATATTGACATCGATATGGAAAATTCATGGTTCGTCGGCGACAAAGCTCTCGACATCGAAACGGGCATCGCCGCCGGGCTTCGGACGGCTCTCGTCCGCACCGGTTACGGCCGCGAAACGGAAAATAACTTCGAACTCGAACCCGACATCACCGCCGATAATATTTTGGAAGTTGCCCTCGACCCGAGATTTGGATAAACGTTTCTGGAGCTCCATTAGGAGCAATCTGTTATTAGCAGCCGGTTTACTTTTTCATCGAAGCTCCTTGGGAGCGTCCTAGGCATTAGGCCGCTCCTAACGGAGCTCAAAACATTCGGGGATATCCTATTCTAATGACAGCCTGCACCTACGGTGCGGTTACACATTGAAAAAAACATAGGATCAACGATAAAGAATAACGGCGAAAGAGACGAAGGACAAAACGACCACAAATCGAAGATCGAAAATTGAAGATCGCAAATTACTCGGTCGGCAGCGTGACGGTAAATTTCGCACCTTTGCCATCGCCGCCGCTTTCGGCCTTTACGGTGCCGCCGTGCATTTCGGTTAGATTTCGGACGATCGACAGGCCTAGGCCGAGCCCGCCGTTCTTTCCGGCTTTCGAAAGATCCTGGCGGAATCGTTCGAATATCAGCGGCAGAAAATCCGGGTCGATACCGTCACCGTCGTCGGCGACCGTCAGCTGCAGATCATCGCCCACAACCGCCAGGCCGATATCGATACGTCCGTTCTCCGAAGTAAATTTCACCGCGTTCGTCAAAAGGTTTGCGACGATCTGGCGAAGCCGGTTCGCATCGCCTGTCACATATTTGCTTTCGGCATCTTCGTCTATGTTCACGGAAACGTGCTGCTGTTTTGCCTGTGACGCCGGGCCAATGCTTTCGACTCCGTGACGAACGACATCGGCCATGTGAACCGGCGCGCGGTCCAATTCCATTTTGCCGGAAACGACCTTCGCGACGTCGAGCAGATCTTCGATCAGCAGGTTCTGCGTTTCGGCGTTCTTGATGATGGTTTCGACCGCCTTGTTCGTCTGTTCGTCATTGAGCCGCGACGTCTGCAGCAAACGCGACCAGCCAAGTATCGAATTCAGCGGCGTTTTCAGTTCGTGCGAAACTGTCGCCATAAATTCGTCGCGCAGCCGGTTGGCGATCTCGGCTTCCTGCCGCGCCTGTTGTTCATTCAGCAGCAAAAGCCGCCGCTGATTATCGAGATCGATGAGATTTTCGTTGATCTCCTTTAGCTGCTTCGTACGTTCGTCGATGCGCTCTTCGAGGTCCTTGTTCGTTTCCAAAATTGAAACTTCGGCCTTTTTGCGCCGCCGGATCTCCAGATACAGAATGATATCCGTGACGACAAGCGACGCGATTCCCGCCAAACTTCCCAGGATCAATATCCATATCGTGCGTTTGAACCGCGCGCTCAGCTCATCGTTTCGGACGTCCATTTCCTGCATCTCGGCGGATTTCGCGGTTTCGATCATCTGCCGAATACGTGTACTAAGCTCTATGTCTTCCTGATTCGACAGTTCGATGATCGCCTCTTCGAAACCTTTCTGCCGGCGAAGCTCGATCTTTCGGTCAACATCGGCATTAAGCCGCGCTATCATCCGTTCGAGTTCGTTATAACGTTCGATCTGTTCGAAATTATTGAGCTTCAACCGCCGCAGATTGGCGAGCGATGCGGCGATGTTCTGACGCGAACCGTTCAGTGTGTCGAGATATGTCGGATTTCCCGTGATGACAAACCCTTTCATTCCGTTGTCGATCGCCATCAGCGAAGTATTGATGGAATCAAGGTCGGCGAAAACTTCGGTCGAACGCTTTTCGAATTCGAGCGCTCCCTGCATCGACGTTGCATTTTGATAGAAAATGAACCCGACCGCCGTCAGCACGATGAAGACGAAAAAGAGAAGAAACGGTAATTTGCTGTCGAACGTTGCTGCCATTGAAACTGCGGGACCGCGGCGGCTTTCGCCGTAGGTGCGAGCGGCGAGCTAAATGCGTTATTTCGGCGAACGGCTCTTATGCCGCGCGGCCGAAATCGTCGTCGATCCTTTCGATGTCATCTTCGCCAAAATACGTCCCGGTCTGAGTTTCTATCAGAACGAGCGTCGTTTCGGCGTCCGGGTTTTGTATGCGGTGGGCATCGCCTGCTTTTATATCCACGGCGTTTCCGCTTTCTACTAGAAAATCTTTGCCGTTTAAGGTAACCTTAGCCGTGCCCTGAACGACGAACCAATGTTCCGTCCGGTGCCGGTGCCTTTGATAACTCAAACGCATTTCGGGCAGCACTTCCAGTCTTTTGACCTTATAAAAATCGGCTTCGTCCAGGATCGTAAAACTTCCCCACGGACGTTTTTCATGATTCGCGTCGTTGTTCGGTTTGTCCATAAGATATTCGGCAGAATATGTTTAGTTTAGACGAAAATCGCCTTCCAGCCAATTCGCGGTCGCTGCATATGATCCAGACACTGATCATCGGGCGGCTGGTTCTGATCTTCGTCCTTCTGGTAACGACATGGATCTGGCATAGCGGCGCATTGAAGGTTTCTTTTGCCGCATTTCCCGAAGGCCTTTTCCTGGCGTTTGTCATCGCTGTCGGCCTGACGATCGTTTATTTTTTCCTCTGCCGCTTAAGCAAAGGTTTCTGGTGGCAGGTCCGCGTTCAATTCGCTTTGGACGCGCTGTTGATAACGTGGCTCGTATGGCGAACAGGCGACCTAAGTTCCCCGTACATAACACTTTACATCGTCCTGATCGCTGTTTCGAGCGTTTTCCTGAATCCGCTTTCGACGCTCGCCCTTGCGATATTTTCGGCATTGCTTCTTGTCGTATCGGCGGTGCTTTCCATTACCGGCGTCGTTGAAAATTTCGGCCCGGACCAGACGCTCAGCAAGATAACACAGATCGTCAGTTTTAACGTCGTCGCGATCCTGATCGTCGGAATGCTGGCGGCTCGCCTTTCGGAGCGGCGTCATTCGGGCGAAAAACTTGTCGAAACGACGAAAACGCTGGCGTCGCTTCGGGCTCTACACGAACGCATCATCGAATCGATCCGCTCCGGGCTGATCACGACCGATCTCGAAGGCCGCATTTTCACGTTCAATTCAGCCGCAGCGGAAATAACCGGTCGCACCGCCGAGGAAATGAAAGGCCGCCACATCGCCGAGCTTTTCCCCGATTCCGTCAACGCCGTGGATGCCGCGCTTTCCGGCGCACACGCCCAACCGACACGTTTCGAAACTGATCTGAAAACGCCCGACGGATTCGCCGTCCACATCGGTTACAGCATCGCGCCGCTTTTTTCCGAAGAGCAGGAAACGTCCGGGTTGATCCTGACTTTCCAGGACCTGACCGAAATACGTTCGATGGAAGAAAGCGTCCGCCGCAAAGACCGTCTGGCCGCCGTGGGACGCGTTGCGGCGGGACTTGCGCACGAGATACGCAATCCGCTGGGCGCGATGCGCGGCGCGATACAAGTGCTGGATTCGAATATGCCGCCTGATTCCGTTCAGGCAAATCTGATGGACATAATCCTGAAGGAATCCGACCGTCTGAACAAGATCATCACGAATTTCCTTAGCTATGCCCGGCCGAAGGTCGGCGAAGTTGCCGAACTCGACCTGAACGAAGCGATCCGCGAAACGTTCACGCTGCTGCGGCACAGCCCTGATCTTTTGGAATCGCACCGCCTGGAAAGTGACCTGCCGAAAGACCCGGTTTTCGTCCATGCGGACGGTTCGCAGCTTAAACAAGTTTTCTGGAATCTGTCGCGCAACGCGATACAGGCGATGCCGGACGGCGGGACGCTGACGGTTTCGCTGGAAACGCTGCCGGACGACCGGATCCGCATAATATTTCGCGACACCGGACGCGGAATGCCGCAGCGTCAGGTCGAACAGCTTTTCGAACCTTTTTCGACATCGACGACCGGCGGCACCGGACTCGGCCTGTCGATCGTCTATCAGATCATCCGCGATCACAGCGGCACGATCAACGTCACCAGCCGCGAAGGCGAAGGCACGTCCATCGCGATGATCATTCCGCGCGGACAGGCCGCCGCGGTTTCGGAACCGAACGATAAAGACGCCGGAGAAACGCCGCTTTCGGGGCTTTTGAAGGTCAAAAACCGCGAATGATAAAATTCCCCTTGAACAAACCGTGCATTATTTGTGACAATAGATGTCAGTTCGGCGAAACCGCCGTCGCTTCCTTTAAGTCCTTTTTCAATAAACGCAGTACCGAACGATGTCGAATATTTTAGTCGTCGATGACGAACCGAGTTACAGACAGATACTGACGCTGGTCTTCGAAGCCGAAGGTCATCAGATACGCATCGCACCGAACGGCCGCGAAGCGCTCGACCGTCTGGCCGAAGAACCCGCCGATCTCGTCGTTTCCGACATACGAATGCCCGATATGGACGGCATCGAAATGCTCCGCAACATCCGCGAAACGATGCCGGACGTCGGTGTGATCTTCATGACGGCGCATGCTTCGGTCGAAACCACGCGCGAAGCGTTCAAACTAGGCGCGGACGATTACATCGAAAAGCCTTTTGACGTAGATGAGATGAAGCTCATCGTCAAAAAAGCTCTGGAAAAACGCGAGCTTATTGACGAAAACCGCGCATTCAAACGCGCGCAGCGCGAACGCGGCAGCGTAAAAAACATCGTCGGAGCTTCGGCGAAGATGAACGCCATCTTTCAGATGATCGAGACCGTTGCCGAGGTTCAATCGACCGTTCTAGTCACGGGCGAAAGCGGCACCGGTAAGGAATTGGTCGCGCGTGCGATCCACGATCTGAGTCCGCGTGCGGAAAAACCTTTTATTTCGATAAACTGCGGAGCGTTCACGGAAACGCTGCTCGAAAGCGAACTTTTCGGCTATATCAAAGGCGCTTTCACCGGCGCGAATACGAACCGCAAAGGGCTTTTCGAAGCCGCCAACCGCGGCACGATCTTTCTGGACGAGATCGGCGAAATGTCTCCCGCAATGCAGGTAAAGCTCCTCCGAGTGCTGCAGGAGCGAAAGGTTCGCCCCGTCGGTGCGCACGACGAGATCGCCGTCGATGCACGCGTTATCGCCGCAACGAACCGCGACCTGAAACAGATGTCCGTCGATGGAACGTTTCGCGAAGACCTGTTTTACCGAATTTCCGTGATACCGATCCATCTGCCGCCGCTTCGCGAACGCACCGAGGACATCCCGGACCTGATCGAACATTTCGTGCAAAAATTCTGCGACCAGACCGGCCGAAGCCTTTCCGTTTCGCCGAAAGCGATGCAGGTCCTAGAAAATTACGTTTGGAGCGGAAATGTCCGCGAGCTTGAACACACCATCGAACGCGCCGTCGCGCTCGAACCGACCGACGAGATCCAGCCCGAACGCCTGCCCGAACACATCTCAAATTACAATGCCGACCGCATCAATGCCGAATTCGACCTTCCGGACGAAGGCCTGAACCTATCCGCGCACCTCGACAACCTGGAAAAAACCTACGTCATCGAAGCACTCCGCAAAACCTCCGGCAATCAAACAAAAGCCGCCGACCTCCTCCAAATGCAGGTCCGCTCACTCCGCCACCTTTTGGATAAACACGATATAAGATCACTGTCCGCGCAAATGAG
>CBFGSN010000019.1:0-25828 GCA_965651435.1 uncultured bacterium
CGCCCGAGAGCGATCGCGGCTTTTCCCAGGTCGCTGCCGAAATCTTTGGTGCAGACATCGCGAAGGACCCCGCGTGCCTCGTCCTGGTTCAGAGCATCATCCGTAACCGGATCGGTTTGTTCGTTATTTGCTTCCAACATAGGTTCGAGCATACCGCGGAAATCTTCTCCGTTGGTATTGCGCCGAACATTCGATAAGGTTGTTTGGTCGTTCAGATAGATGGCTGCCGCGGTAGGTTCCCTAACCGGACCTGTGCACATTTGCTCCGGGTTCTCCCGCTCCTCAAATAATAAAATGATATGTACGGGCGTCTTCTGCCGCGGCTAACCTGTGGATACTTTGTCATACTCGCCGGACGCCGAATGTTTGGTGGAATACAAACACGAAAATTAATTTGAATAACATTGAATAGGTGCTTTGAGCGCCAATGGTCATTGAACAAGGAGGCGGGTATGCACACACACAGGATCCTTTATGCGACGCACGACGGGATCGACGCGGATGATCTTCGGGGGCTTTTAGAGAAAGAAGGTATTCCGATCGCATTGACCCATGCGCCTACTCTTCGCGAAGCGCGGAAAAAGATCCGTGATATGCCGTTCGACCTGATAATCACGGATTACTGTATGGAGGACGGAACCGGCGTCACGCTATGCCGCGAGATACGTTCCGCCGATGACGCGACGCCCGTGATATTTTATTCCGCGCTTTCCCGAAACATTGATATCCAACAAGCCCGCGATGCGGGCTGCGACGAATACCTGGTGCAGCCTGACGATCGCGACGACGTTGTGCGGATGATCTTTCGCTACCTGGGCGTTGGGCCGCTCCGCGACGTCGGCAGTACCCGGAAGCGGTTCGGTACGCGATTCGAACCGGGGTTGCGGACGGCTCCTTCACATGGGTTTCGCCATTCCGAAATGGATAACATATCCAAGATCTCAAAAGCTTTGGCTCCTGTGGCGACATTCACTGCGGCGGCGATATTTTTATCGTTTGCCGCAGGAATGCTCGCAAAAGCCACGCGGTTCAACAGACGGTCGGCGGTCGACGAGACTCCGAAGGCGGCGGCTTCGGTGACAGTTGACGAAAGAGCTCATGATATGGAGATGCTCGTCGAATCGGGCCGGCTTTCATTGTAGGGGATCGGAGGTGCTGTGTGGCAAGCGTTCGTTCCGATTCGGCCCTGCTTCTGATCGACCTGATAACAGACTTTGAATTCGAAGACGGCGATAAATTATTTACTGCAACAAGCCGCATTCTCGATGATCTGCGTTCGCTGAAAAGCAAGTGTTATGCAGCGGGCTGGCCGATCATATATGTGAATGATCCGCCGAAGAACGGTTCGGATTCGGTATCGTCGCTTCTCGATCAGATAGGCAACACGGAACGCGGCCGCTTTATGCTGGAACAGATCGGCCCGACAGATTCGTCATTCGTGATATTCAAACCGCAGCGATCCGGATTTTTCGGCACGGCCCTGGAAGATTCACTCCGCCGCGTGGGCGCAAAGCATGTCTGCATCGCAGGCGTCACGACGGACATCTGCGTGCTTTTTACCGCGCACGATGCGTATATGCGCAAGTTCAAGGTCGCAGTGCCGGCGAACTGTGTAACCGCCGTCGAACCCGACTATCACGACGAAGCCTTGCGTTTTCTCGCACGTGTTGCGGAAGCCGATATCTCGCCGGAGGCAGCGGAAAAATGACATTCCTGAAAAATAATTGTCTGTCCATCGCGCTCCTGCTGATCTTTGCCCTCACGCTCGTCGGCCAATATATTACGGGCTGGAAGGTCTATTCAGAAGAAGAGATCCGTCACGGGAATACGCCCGCGAGCCTGACAGAATACGTCACAGAAGGGCATTTTCTGGAAGCACTTTTCGAAAATTGGGAGAGCGAGTTTCTTCAGATGGGCGTTTACGTCGTCTTCACGGTTTTTCTGTTTCAAAAAGGTTCTTCGGAATCGAAACGCCCCGGCGTTACAGAACGCGTAGATCTCGTCCTTCCGGAATCGAAGGACGACCCGAAGATGCCGTGGCCGGTCAGAAAGGGCGGATTGGCGCTTGCTCTCTACGAAAATTCTCTCGCGATCGCATTCGGGTTATTGTTTCTGGTTTCGTTCGCGATCCACGTTTACGGCGGCTTGCTCGAATACAATTCCGAACAGCTTGAACACGGCGAACAAGCCGTTAGCGCGCTCGAATTTATCGGCACCTCGGATTTTTGGTTCCAATCATTTCAAAATTGGCAGAGCGAATTTTTGTCGATCGCGGTAATGGTCATCCTGACGATATTTCTTCGCCAGCGGGGTTCGCCGGAATCAAAGCCGGTCGATTCTTATCATTCCGATACCGGCGGATAGTTGGGAAAAATCCGTTCGGCCGCGTATTCTTAACCTAGAAAGATGGCAAAGCGAAATTCTGCGGTAACAATAGAGAAATGTTTACCGATCGTAGAAAAAGGAACGCGTGCAAAGTGGTGGCGGCGCAACGGTACGCCGTCGCGCGGTTTCAGATATACCGACGCGAACGGAAAGGCTTTGGCCGCAGCGGACGTCGACCGCATTAAGGCACTTGTCATTCCGCCGGCGTGGCGTTTCGTTCGCATTTCGCCGCACCCGACCGGAAAGCTTCAGGCGGTCGGTGTCGATACGACCGGCCGCATTCAATACCTCTACAACGCCGATTTCGTCAGAAAGCAGGAGCGTAAGAAATTCGCGAAGATCAAACGATTTGGAAAGAACCTGCCTCTCCTGCGTGAGCAGGCGCGAAAAGATATAGGACTCGAAGGGCTTCCGCGTGAGAAGGTTCTGGCCGTTATGATTGGGCTGATCAATTCGCTTTATTTTCGTGTCGGAACGGACGCCAGTGCAAGAGTTTATCGAACATACGGCATCACAACGCTTAAGAACGAGCATCTTTCGATAGGGAAAAACGGCCATCTTCTGTTCGAATTCACCGGTAAAAGCCACGTCAAGCACAGAAAGATCGCCGTCGATAAAACGGCTGCGAAAATAATGACGGAACTGAAAAAGGTCGGGCCAAAGAAAAAACTGTTTCATTATTTGAACGGCGATGCCAAGCCTTGCGCCGTTAAGCCCGCCGATATTAACCGCTACATAAAGGCAGCGATGGGCGATGAATTTTCGTCGAAAGATCTGCGTACGTGGGGAGCGAGCGTCGTGTGTGCCGCCGAACTCGCGAAAGCCGGGCCTGCCGAAGATGAAAGTTCGGCCGCGAAAAATATTGTCGAGACGATAAAATACACCGCCGAAGAGCTCGGAAACACTCCGGCCGTTTGCCGCGCATCGTATGTTCATCCGGCGATCCTCGAAGCATATGAGAAAGGCATCACGCTTGAAAACTTTAGAAGAGGAAAGAAGCCGCACAGGCTGTTGAACAAAGACGAAGCGGCATTGATAAAACTACTTGATAAAGCGAAATAACGCCTCTGTATTCTTACGGACAATGTCTGCCGCCGCCGCCCGATAGTATCGTCACCGATGGGTACTGAAAAAAGAGACGACGAACAAAAGGGAGGCAAGCCGAAAAATCCGCTTCCCGAACAAAGCCAGGAACGTCCGGGAATAGAAAGTGAGATCGAACCGCGTCCGCAGTTTCTTGCGCCGGAGTACAAAGGCTCTAACAAACTAAAAGGCAAAGCGGCGATAATAACCGGCGGCGATTCGGGCATCGGACGTTCGGTCGCGGTCCTCTTTGCACGCGAAGGCGCGGATGTCGCTATCGTTTACCTCGCCGAAGAGGAAACGGACGCCGACGAAACGGCACGATATGTCGAAAAAGAAGGCCGGCGCTGCATCAAAATAAACGGCGATGTTCGGGACGAGAATTTTTGCCGCGATGCGGTCGAGAAAGCCGTCGGCGAGTTCGGAAAGCTCGATATTTTGGTTAACAATGCCGCCTATCAGCATCATTACAAAACACTGCGCGATATTTCGAAAGAAGATCTCGATAAAACGATCGAAACGAACATATACGGCTATTTCTTTATGGCTCGCGCGGCGTTGAAATACCTGAAGAAAGGCGGAGCCATCGTCAACTGCGGCTCCGTCACCGGCCTCGAAGGTTCAAAGGAACTGCTCGATTATTCCGCGACAAAGGGCGCGATCCACGCTTTCACAAAATCGCTCGCGCAAAACCTTGTCGAATCGGGAATTCGCGTTAACTGCGTTGCTCCGGGGCCGGTTTGGACGCCGCTCAATGTCGCCGACAAGAATGCAAAAGAGGTCGCGAAACACGGAGCCGATTCGCCGAAGAAACGTCCCGCTCAGCCCGAAGAGATCGCGCCGGCATTTGTGTTTTTCGCGTCGAACGCAGATTCGAGCTATATTTCTGGCGAAGTGCTGGCGATTCTCGGCGGCGAAACAACGGCCGGATGATGTATCGCTTTGTGTAAGCGGGAATACAGTCCTGCGATCGGCTCGTCGTTATTATCAACCTCATTACAATTGCTGGCGCGAAGGCGCGATGAAGGCGTGTTCCTGTGAAACACGTCTTTTTTTTCGCCGAAACTCTTCCCGAAGGCCTGCGTATCGTAGATTACCGACGAAACCGACGCACATGAGACGATGAAAAGTACGGGTAAGGACTGCTTTCTCATAGTTTACCGAGAATTTCGGTCCTTTCGAAGATGGTCAGCGAACCGCGCGGCACCACCTTATTTCTATTGGCAGTTCTCGGGTGCGTAGAATGGGATGCGATATAATAATTCATTCTGTTCTTCCAACCGGAACCAGGGAGCATTGATGGCAACTTCCGACAACCAAAGATCCGTTAACGATGCGGCGGTGGCCGCTGAAAGCACGCCGACAGAACACCTCGAAGCGATCGGTTTACCGTCATTCGCTATCGACGAAGCATTCAATATCGCGGCGGTTAACTCCGACGCCGCCCAACTTCTCAGAAAAGCCGGTCCGCTTACGGGCCGGAATATAGTCGAAGTCCTCCGGACGGTTTGCGAGAGGCCGTTTAACGCCGATTTCGAACGGCGCTTCCAGCAATTAAGCCTGATGACGGACAAGATCTCGGCGCTCGCCTCATATATCGGCGCGGATGAACGCTTCAAATTTGTCAACGCAAGATACTCGCAGTGGTTCAGTCTGCCGAAGCAGCAGATCCTTGGAAAAGAAGTTCGGACGATATTCGGCGAACGAGCGTATGAGGAACTTCGGCCGCGCATCAGGTCCGCGCTTGCGGGCGATACGGTCATCTTCGAAACGCAGATACGCCTCGAAGAAGGCGAGCCCATTTTCATAAACGCTTCATTCGTGCCCGATATCGACGAGGTCGGAACCGTTCGCGGCTTTTATTGCCTAATTAGCGACATCACGAAACTGAAACGTTCCGAGCTTTTGCTGCGTTTAAGCGAAGACCACGTTCGGATGATCACGGACAGCTTTACGGATTACGCCATATTGTCGATGGACACGGAACTGAACATAGATAGCTGGAATCCCGGCGGCGTGAATATTTTTGGTTACGAAGAGCACGAGATCCTGGGAAAACCGTTCCATACGCTGTTCACGCCCGAAGATGTTTCCCGCGGAGTTCCGCTTAAGGAAACAGAAACGGCACGGAGGAACGGACGGGCGTCTGATGAACGCTGGCACCTGAAAAAAGACGGAACGCGATTTTTTGCCAGCGGTGTTATCGCACCATTGTACCTAGGCGGCGAACTGAAGGGGTACGCAAAGATCGTGTCCGACCTGACCGAAAAGAACCGCCATTCCGAAGAGCTGCAGAGTGCATATGACCAACTGGAAGCACGGGTGTCGGAACGCACCCGCGAATTGGCGGACACGAACACGGAACTTCTCGCCGCGGTAACCGATCGCAAAACCGCGGAAAGTCTTCGCATCGATCTGCTTCAGCGGCTGATAACCGGTCAAGAGGACGAACGCCGTCGCATCGCCCGTGACATTCACGATCAGCTTGGCCAAAGACTAACGGCGCTTCGGCTGAAGATCGCGTCGCTGCGCGAAATGTGCACGGAAAATCCGGAGCTTCACGCCCGGGCGACGCGTTTGCAGGAGATCGCGGAAATGCTCGATTCCGAGATCAGTTTCCTGGCGTGGCAACTTCGGCCGACTGCGCTCGATGAACTCGGGCTGTCGGATGCTATCAATACGTTCGTTAAGGAATGGTCGCGTCACTACGCCATTCCGGCGCGCTTTCATCCCGCGGGGCTCGCGGCACTTCGGCTTGACCGCGATGTCGAAACGCATCTTTATAGAATAACGCAAGAGGCTCTGCACAATGTCGTAAAGCATGCCCAGGCCGCGGAGGTGAATGTATTGCTGGAAAGGTCGGGCGAGAATATAGTTCTGATCGTCGAGGACAACGGCCTCGGATTTTCGGGTACCGAGAAAGAGCGTTTCCGCAAGAACAGAAAGGGTTTGGGTATCAAGGGAATGAACGAGCGGGCGGTTCTGATAGGCGGAAGCCTGGAAATAGAATCGACGTCGGGCGGCGGCACGACTGTTTATGTTCGCGCACCGCTGAAACTACGCACGGATGAAGAGAACAAGAAAGATGACTGATAAACTACGCATTCTAATAGCAGAAGATCATAAGACCGTGCGCGAAGGAATCAAGCTTTTGGTAAACGCACAGCCGGACATGGAAATAATCGGCGAAGCCAGCGAAGGCGAAACCGCTATCGAGCTTGTTCGGTCACTTAGTCCCGACATCATCCTGATGGATATTTCAATGCCTGTTCTGAACGGGCTGAAAGCGACGAAAAAGCTGCGTTCGATATCCTCCGATATTCGAATACTCGTTTTGACACGGCATACGGACGACGGATATATTCGCCAGATAATCGGAGCCGGTGCGAACGGATATGTCCTGAAACAAAGTGCGCCGGACGAACTAATAAACGCGATCCGCGTCGTCGGCCGCGGCGATTCTTACATAGATCCAAGCCTCACCGACAAGGTAATGGACGGTTACGCCAGCAAGACGGAATCGCTTCGCGGCGAAAGCAAGGGAAATTTAACGCCGCGTGAAACCGAGGTTCTGAAGCTGATCGCATACGGTTACAGCAATAAGGAGATCGCCGCGCGCGCAGACCTGAGCGTCAAAACCATCGAAACACATAAGGCGAATGCAATGCGAAAGCTCGGTTTTTCCAGCCGCATAGACATTGTCAGGTACGCTATCGTTCAAAACTGGCTTCAGGACGATTGAGCGATTTTTTTCTTCTTTGTTTTCTTACACTTTCGGCATTTTCTAAGGGAATGTCCTGATGCCCCGCACATCTTCCCGATTTTCCCGGCCGCGCGTCCATCATATACTCAACCCACCGTGTAAGTAAGCGGATCGGTCGAAGACCATGATCCGAACGGCCATTGCTCGCAAAAGGCATCGGCGGTGAATGAATTATCTCATGGGCGGATCTCGGTACCAGTTTTCCCCAATATTATCGAAGCCAAGATCACGCTGCATCACGCACTTTTTATGTCTTTAACCGCATTTTCAGCCGATAGACCTTGCGGTAAAGGGGTTCGGATATCCAAACCTTCCGCGGAATATGTATGAAAGGAGAAAACTATGGATCTTTTAGACTTTCGAGGCGAGACTTTTGACGCCGTAAGTATTCCGGATGTTTTTACTCAAGAGGGAAGCGTGACGGGCTCTGTCGAGCAAAACGCAAAGAAGCGGCCGCGCGCTGCCGCAAATGAAAGCATTGAGACGACACAGAATCTGATACTTCGTGTGATACCGCGTGAGATGTTCGAAGCGCTTCGGCCGTATCTGCGGCGCGTCAACACACGCAAAGAGCAGTTCCTATATCAGCAGGATGACGAACTGGACACGGTCTATTTTCCGGAAACCGCGGTTATTTCGGAGCTTCACATACTCGAAGACGGCCGCATGGTCGAGATCGCGATAACCGGCCGCGAAGGCGTGCTGGGCATTTCTGCTCTTTACCACGCCCGAAGCCGCGTTGCTAACTGCGTTCAGGTAACACAGGCCGGCAGCGTTCTGAAAATAGAGACGGCGATGCTGAAGAAGGTGTGCAAGATGTATCCGCGGCTTCTTTCGCTGCTGCATTCCAGTTTCGAACGATATATTCGCCAGATCTCACAGAAAGCCGTTTGCAATATGTATCATTCGGTCGAAGAGAGATTCTGCACATGGCTTCTGATGGTCCGCAACCGGAGCGGCAACACACAGCTTAGATTAACGCACGAACAGATCGCACGCATCTTGGGCGTTTACCGGCCGAGCGTTACATGCATCGCTCTCGACATGCGAAAGAAAAATTTGATAGATTATACACGCGGACGACTTTCGATCGCGGACTGTGGGCAAATGGAAAGCTACGCATGCAACTGCTACGCGGAGCTCGACGATCTTTATCATCGTCGTCCATCATCGCGGCCGCAAACGAATACTTTGTAAGACTATTCGACACTATTCCCCGATCCGACGGCCGTCTCGAAAAAAAAGCATCGCATTTTCAGAGGCGGCGTCGGTCGGTATCGATGCCGGATCAGTTCTGCTGGAGCGTGCGGATATGCGCGACGACAGCGCGGAGCTGCGCTTCGGACAACCTGTCTTTGAATGCGGGCATTCCATCCTCGGGCACTCCTTCGGAGATGTGACTGATTATCTTTGCGTCGTCATGCTTCGTCATGTGTTCGGAGATGAGGCTGGCGGCGTCAAGCTCCTTTCCATCAACGGTGACATCGCCGCCGGAGCCATCCGGTTTGTGACACTGTACGCAGTTTTCCTCATAAACTTTCGTTCCCATCGCGGCCATGTCTATGGTCGGTTTGGGCGTCGGCGTTTTGATCGTCACTTTTGACGGGTCGATCGCGTTCGCCGTTGTATTCGCATTGCCGGCCGTTTCGTTCGAAGCGCCGCAGGCAACCGCGAGTGCGACAGCGGCTGCGCAAAGTGCTGACTTTACTATCATTTTCATATTATTGCTGCTCCGGTTTCGGGTCTTGATTCGAAAACACCGAGAGTTTAACCTATAGATACGCTTCACACAAAATAAAGTTATGAAAACACAAGGAATATTGATCGGCGGCGAATTCAGGGACGGTGCTGACAGCTTTGCCGTGGCCTCGCCTTTTTCGGGCGAAGAGATAGCGAGTGTCGGTTCCGCATCGCGCAGCGAATTTTCGGAAGCCGTTGGACTTGCGGCCGAAGGCGTTAAGGAAATGGCCCGGCTTTCACGAATGGAAATAGCGGACGGTTTGCGAAAAATAGCCGACAGCATCGAAAGCCGCAGCGATGAATTCGCACGCACGATCGCACTGGAATCGGCAAAGCCGATGATCTATTCGCGCGGCGAGGTCGGCCGCGCTGTCTCGACGTTCCGCTTTGCGGCGACGGAAGCCGAACGCTTTTCGGGCGAAGTCGTACCGGTAGATGCTCAGGCGAACGGTCGCGGCAAAACCGCCTACACGAGGCGTGTTCCGCGCGGCGTCATTTATGGCATTACGCCATTCAACTTTCCGTTGAATTTGGTCGCGCACAAGGTCGCTCCGGCCCTCGCCAGCCGAAACACGATCATTATAAAACCGAGTCCGCGAACACCGCTGACCGCGCTTCTTTTGGGCGAGGTATTTCTGAAGAGCGGGCTTCCGGCAGCAGCGCTTCAGATAATTCCGATGGATACGGAACTGATGGATGCCGCATATGATGACGAACGTGTCGCGATGATATCCTTCACGGGCGGAGCCGATGTGGGTTGGCATATAAAATCAAAGGCCGGAAAGAAAGCTGTCGCTCTTGAGCTCGGCGGAAATGCGCCGGTGATCATCGACAAGAGCGCTGAAATACCTTCGGCGATATCGAAAACGACTACGGCGGCGTTCGCGTATTCGGGACAGGTGTGCATTTCCGCACAGCGCGTTTATGCGCATCGTGACGTTTTTAAGGAGGTTCGCGACGGCATCGTCGGCAATGCGAAAGAATTTACCTGCGGCGATCCGCTCGGCGACGATACGAAAATGTCCGTGATGATCGACGAAGCATCGGCAAAACGCGCTGAAACCTGGATCCGCGAAGCCGTTGATAACGGCGCGGAATTGCTCTGCGGCGGTGAGCGGAAAGCAGCATATCTGTCGCCCGCGGTTCTGACGGGAACCGATCCGGAAATGCGCGTCGTTGCCGAAGAAGCTTTCGCTCCGCTCGTTGTCGTAGAACCGTTCGAGCGTTTTGACGATGCGATCGACATGGCGAACAATTCGAAATACGGGCTGCAGGCGGCTGTTTTCACGAATGATGCTGCGCATGCGGACAAAGCGGCGGAAAGATTGGAATACGGCGGTGTTATCATCAATGATGCTCCGACATTCCGCGTTGATAATATGCCGTACGGAGGATCGAAAGATTCGGGATTCGGTCGCGAGGGCGTTCGTTACGCGATGGAAGAAATGACCGAAATTCGGATAGTCGTTAATTCGCGATAGACATAATATGAAGATTCACAAAAGTATCTTTGCGATCGTTCTTACGGCACTCGTCGCCGTATACGCAGCCGGACAAACGGTTGATATAAAGGGCATTTCCGGCGAGGTCAGCGTAACGCGCGATGCCCGCTCCATTCCGTATATATCGGCACAGAACGACCATGACCTGTATTTTATGCAGGGTTTTCAAACCGCAAGTGACCGGCTTTGGCAAATGGATCTTCTGCGGCGTTTGGCACGCGGCGAAACCGCAGAAATATTCGGCGAGAATACGCTCGAGCAGGATAAATATTGGCGGCGGTACGGATTTTCTGCGGTCGCGGCAGAGAACAAAAAGCACTTGAGCAGCGATGCCGTTGCGGCTTTGCAAAGCTATGCGGACGGCGTTAATGCTTTTATCGAAACGCTTACGGCCGAGACGACGCCGGTCGAATTTCGCATACTCCAATACAAGCCCGCGCAATGGACACCGGAGGATACACTCGTCGTCGGAAAGATCTTGGCGGACGCTCTAAGCAACACGTACGAACAGGATCTCTTGCTTGCATCGATGCAGGAGTTCGACGCGAAAAAGCTGGCTGAACTGCGGAACGGCGTCACGCCTGATGACGTTGTTCTTTATGGGAAAGACGGCTCGGCTAAAATGAACAAGGCCTCGGCGAGCATTACAAATGACGAAGCACTTCGCGTCGCCGCCCAAAATATTCAGATCCGCAAGGCATCGCTCGAAAGCGTCGGTTTATACGCCGAAAGGCTTGCGGCGAGCAACAATTGGGTGATCTCGGGGAAACGTACGGCGACTGGCAAACCGATCCTGGCGAACGATCCGCATCTTCGAGCAGCCGCGCCGGGCATTTGGTATCTGACGCATCTATCGACACCGTCTATGCGCGTCGCGGGCGTTACTTTTCCCGGCGTTCCGGGCATCGTGCTCGGCCACAATGAATTTTTCGCGTGGGGAGCAACCAACGTCGGGCCGGATGTGCAGGATCTTTATATCGAGGAATTTAACGACAAGGGCGAATACAGAACGCCCGATGGGTTCGTAAAACCGACCATCCGCCGCGAAGAGATAAAGGTCAGAATTTCCCCGATGAAAACGGACACGCGAACGGTCGAAATGGATGTGACGGAAACGCGTCACGGCCCGATCATCATTGACACGGCAGGGAAGAAATACGCCCTGAAATGGACGGCACTCGATCCGGCGAACAACGAACTCGAGGCCTTCATGCTGGTAAACCGGGCGAAAGATTGGAACAGTTTCAAATCCGCCCTTAAAACGTACGGCGGGCCGACGCAAAATTTTGTTTACGCCGACATTAAGGGAAATATAGGCTGGTACGCCGCGGGAAAGATCCCGATCCGCCGAAAAGGTGACGGCGCAATACCGTACAGCGGTGCGTCCACCGACGGCGATTGGGTGGGCAACATTCCGTTCGAAGAATTGCCGCATTTGTTTAACCCTTCCGAAGGTTTTATCGTTACGGCGAACCAACGCATTGTTGGAACGAGCTATAAATATCAGCAGCTTGCGCGAAATTTCGATGCTCCGTGGCGGGCACGGCGAATTCATGACATGATCGCCGCCAAGCCGAAAATAACGATGGACGACGTGAGCGAAATACAGCACGACGCATTCAATATACCCGTGTTCGGCATCGCGAAAACCGTCGTCGAAAAACGGGCCGCATCACCGCGGCTGCTCGAAATTCTTAAAACATGGGACGGCCGAATGGAGCCGAACTCACAGGGGGCTCTGATCGCGAACGAGATACGAGCATGTTTGACGAATGCGATCGCGGCGGAAAATAAGCCGGTGCCGGCGTTCTATATTCGCGAACGGATCTTGGCGAATGCGATCAAGCATAATGAAACGATGTGGCTGCCTAAGGGAAATAAGAATTTCGACGTTTTCATCAGAAAGTGTTCGGATTCGACCGAGTCGGAGCTCAGTAAAAAATACGGCGAAGACACGGCAAAGTGGGTTTGGGGAAATGTTTTTACGTCAAATTTCCCGCATCCGCTCGCGCCGGTTCCATTCATCGGAGCACAATTCGCGACGCCAAAAGTTCCGATCGCGGGAAGCGGCCAAACGCCGAATGTCGGCAGCAATGTTTCGATGCGCCTGATCGCGTCGCCGGGCGATTGGGACCTGACGCGTCATGTCATTCCGCTTGGGCAAAGCGGCGATCCGAATTCGAAATTTTATAAGGATCAGTTTGAAAAATGGCGGACGGGCGAACCGGCTGTGTTTCCGTTCAGCAAAGAAGCCGTGGAAAAAGCAGCCGTTACGACGGTGAGCTACCGGCCCGCAAAAGTTCCAGAAAGTCGGTGAGAATGATCGCGGCGGCTTCGCTGTCAACGTGTTTTCGCGTTTCGGCAAGCGTGACGCCGCGTTCCCATAAGCGGCCTTTTGCTTCGTAGCTCGTCACGCGTTCGTCCTGCAGAAAAACCGGAACATCGACGGAAAGCGAAAGATTTCGAGCGATACGGCGTGCTTCGGCCGACATTTCGCTTTCGCTGCCGTCGGAGTTATACGGCAAACCAATCACTACCGCTTTCGCATCGAATTCTTCGATAATGCCGCATATTTCCAAAAGAAGTTTTTTCCAGCTTCGGCGTGCAATGGTACGGACCGGCGTGGCTATCGTCCGGGTTTCGTCCGATACCGCGACACCGAATTTTTTCGTACCCGGATCGAACGCCAGTATGCGGCCATAAGCGGGAATATCTGTAATTTGTGCGGTATTAGTTATTTCTTTTTGTTGCACTAATTATATTGATAACAGATAATTGATACATTACGAAACCGAACCTTTCACGCGGGACGAACGTAATATTCAATACACGAGGCGATCTATGTCATTACGCGGAAAACTTTGGATCTTGTTCATTTCGGCTGCCATTGCCGTTTATGCTCTTGTCGGCGGACTGCCGCTTACGGGTCAGCTTTTGACCACGAGCGCGCAGCAGCCGATAAACGATGCCGGCGCGCAGATACGAATTCTCGAATCCGTTCTGCAGCACATCCAGAACGATTATGTCGATGAACCCGATCTTGCAAAGGTCCGCAGCGGTGCGCTTCGCGGACTGGTCGGCGGACTTGATCCGTATTCGTCGTATCTGACGCCCGATCAGGTTGCCGCGTACACGAACGGAGCCGCCGGCAAAGAGGTTGGTATAGGCGCGGAATTTTCGCAGGTCTCGCTCTATCTTTATGTCGTTTCGGTCGTAAAAGGTTCGACAGCGGACAAGGCGGGGCTGAAAGCCGGTGATGTTATCGAATACATCGGAACGAAAGCGACCCGCGACATTTCGCTTTATGATGCGCGGCAAATGATCCTTGGCGAACCGGGAACCGAGGTCGAAGTTCGCGTGCTTCGTTCGGGGCAAAAGCCGGTAAATCTCAAAATAAAACGCGAAGCATATAAAATTCCGTCGGTCGAATCGAAGGTTGAGAACGGCGTCGGGATCGTGACGGTTTACAGCCTTGATAAAGGCGAAGCCGACGATGTCCGCGCGGCCGTAGAAAAGCTTACGGGACAGAACGTCGATAAGATCGTGCTCGATATCCGCGGCGTCGCGACCGGCGACCTCGAAGAAGCGGCAAAGGTCAGCAATCTTTTTATCGGTTCGGGCGAACTTGCGAAAGTCGTCGGACGTGACGGCAAAGTTCTGCGAACATACGCCGCCGATCCGTCGAAACAGATATTCAAGGGAAATCTCGCGGTCGTAATGGACCTCGGCACCGCCGGTGCGGGCGAATCGATAGCCGCCGCTGTTATCGAAAGCAAACGCGGCGAGGTCGTGGGCGAACGAAGCTTCGGAGCCGGAACGGAACAGAAGCTTTTCACCCTTCGCGGCGGCGACGGGCTCTTGCTGACGGTCGCACGTTGGGCATCGCCTTCGGGCACGCCGTTCCTCGGCGACGACCGCACATCGACCGGCGTTAAACCGACCGTGGAGGTAAAACGTCCGGAAACACCGCAGCCGATCGAGGTCGAAGAACTTATCGATCAACAGGAAAAAGAACTCACTGACCCGCAGGCATCGCCTTCGCCGACGCCTAAACCGGACGAATCCGCAAAGCCGCAGACAAAGGATGTCCAGCTTGAGAAAGCCATTGAGGTCGTGAGCGGAAGAGCGCAGGCCGCGAAAGCCTAAACCGCATCCCGATAGGTCATGTTCTTTGGAGCCGCCTGATCATCCGGGCGGCTTTTCTTGCGCCGGCCGCGGCGGAAAAATAATTGTTACGCCGGCAAAACATTGCTAAAATCGCGTTTAATGGTTGAGGGCGATGTGACAGTTCGGCCGATCGGCGAATCCGATCTTGAAGAGTGGTTTCGGCTGCGGAATCTTTTATGGGACGAAACACCGGAGTCCGAACACCGGGCCGAAATGCTCGACATTCTTGACCATTACGAAACTCAGCAGGTGTTCGTCGCCGAATCGGACGGCCGGCTTGTCGGGTTTCTGGAGGCGAGCATTCGCCCTTTTGTCGAAGATTGCTATACCGACCGCGTCGGATATTTGGAAGGCTGGTATGTTGAGCCGTCGTTTCGCCGGAAAGGGGTCGGCGCCGAACTTGTCCGAAGCGCGGAACGATGGGCTCAGATCAGCGGCTGTGCCGAGATGGCTTCCGACGCGGAACTTGGCAATAAGATCAGCGCGGCGGCCCATACAAAACTCGGCTACGAGGAAACCTCGCGGCTGATCCATTTTCGAAAGGAATTATGATGGTGAAAACGACACGCTTTTTGGCCGGAGCCATCCTGTTGGCGGCCACGTTCGCCGCCGCGGCTTCCGCACAATCGACAGACCAGGCATTTCCTACGCCGGTTACGGCGAACATTATCGAGGCTTCGATCTCTGCCCGCGATATCGGGGATTCGCGCCTGACAACGTACTATTACACGTTCGACAGCGGCCAGGGCGATCTGTTCATAAATATCGTCAGCAATAACCTGACAGGCGACATTGATCTCTTTACGCTGAACACAATGCTCCAGCTGACGACGGTGTCGGTTTACGGTGATCTGTCGGAATCGGAAACCGGCCGCGTCGTGTATTTTCGGAAACCGGAAAAGCTTTTGCTGCGAATACAGGGACGAACGCCGAATGACGAAACCGCGACCGTTACGATAAAATTTGCCGGCGGCTTTATCGCCGCTGCAGGCGGCAACACGGATGAACGCCCCGAACTTCCGACTGTGACTGCCGAAAATACATCGGGTGTTGTGGTAAATTCCGTCGGTACGGTTATCGAAAGGCGAACGAAACCCGAACCGGAGAAGGAAATCGCGCGGGCCGAACAGGAAGATGACAAAAGCAAGCCCGAGTCACCGGTCGCCGAAGTTAGGCAGGAAGTTGCCGAAGCGGTCGGGAAGAAGCCGGAAGTCGTAGTAACCGACAACATTGAACCGGAAAAGAAGGTCGAGCCGAAAGCTGAAGAGTCGAAAGAAACGCGTCGGACGAGCCGGCGTCGTACCGAGAAAACTCCTGAGAAAAAAGAAACGGCAGAAGAAAAGAAAGAGCATGAGGTAAAAGATACCGCTCAGGCAGAGAAGCCCGAGCCGGCCGAGGAACCGAAAGCCGAACCTATCGAAAAAGAAAAACCGGCCGCAGAAAGCTCCGCAAAAAGCCTTTCAAATATAAAGCTGGTCGTTCTCTTCAAGAATGGAACAAAGATCGAACGGCCGATGGATCAGGTGCTCCGGTTTTCGGTCGATAACGGCGTTCTCACGATCATATCGATGGACGGCCGGATCGGCAGATATTCCATCTTTGACATTGAACGAACGACGATCGAATAGCCGCTATTATTTGGGAAATATGTTGGAACGGAGCTTTGCGACAAGCTGCGTGTTCGGATTTATTGCCTCAAGTTTGGCGAGAATGCCTTTTGCATTTTCGATGTCGCCT
This sequence comes from uncultured bacterium, assembly GCA_965651435.1. Taxonomy (GTDB): domain Bacteria; phylum Acidobacteriota; class Blastocatellia; order Pyrinomonadales; family Pyrinomonadaceae; genus OLB17. The sequence goes on from CBFGSN010000019.1 coordinate 16,378, forward strand.
TTTCGGAAATATACGACACCAAGGTTATATAGAGTAGCCTCGCGCTTCGGATCGAGCTCCAGTGCCGTTTTGAACTCTTGGATCGCACGGTCAAGGTCCGGCGGGTCCTGTTCGACAAAAGTCGTCCCGAGATCGGTTCGGGCATTTACATCGTTCGGGTCAAGCTCCAACGCCTTTGCGTAATATTTGCCCGCCTCCGCAAATTTTTTCGAATCGAAATAGGCATTCGCCAGAACGATATTCGCCTGCCTCTCATCCGGACGAAGCGCGAGTCCTTTCTGATAGAACTCGATCGCCGTTTCGTACTTTTGGATCTGGGCATACATATCGCCGGCCTCCATCTGAGCTTCGAAGCTGTCGGGCTCGCTCATCGCGCGGTCAAGCTTTTTCTGAATGTCCGGCATCGCGCCGGTCGTCGCCGCCGTTTGGTCGCCGCCGGGAAGCGTTTGCTGAAGTTCCTGCGGATCAAAGAGCGGAGCGTTGCCGGGACCGGCCGCTTCTTGTTTATTGAGCGCATTCGCGCCGAAAAAACCGATGGCCGCACCCGCGAGAAGCCCTGCAACAAGGGCGATGAAAACGTTCCTATTCATTCCTAAGCGTAACTGTGAAGCCCCGGCAAAAGATAGCTGACGCCGAGATACGTAAATATTACGAGCAAAAATCCAATGATCGCAAAATAGGCCGAACTGCGGCCTTTCCATCCACGCGAGATCCGCGTATGCAGGAACGCCGCGTAAGTCAGCCACGCGATCAAAGCACCGGTTTCTTTTGAATCGAAGCCCCACGGCCTGCCCCACGATTCGTTCGCCCAGATCGCGCCGGTTATCAGCAGCATTGCAAGCCCGGCGAATGCAAGGCTTGCGGTTTTGTACATCAGGCTGTCGAGCGAATCGAGACTCGGAAGCCGTTCGCGAAGTTTCTCGGTCTTAAATCCGAACAAAAGAATAAAGAACGTACCCGCGAGAGCCGTTATCAGCCCGGAAACTTCGACAGGATTCGTGTTCAGATCCGTGAACATCTGTCCGCCAAAGCGCTGAAGGTTGTCCTGTGCCATTCGTTCAAGCTGCGACGGCTGAAGTGCGGCGAATTCCGTCGCTGACAGGTCCTGCCTTTCGGCGATCGCCTTTCCGGCGACGACCCATTGTGCGGGATCGGCCGCGAGCTGTGCCCGGAGTTCTGTCTGAACATTCCGGTCGGCGTTCATTCCGGTGATCACGAAGATCAGCGATACTATCTGAGCGACGAACGCGAGTTTTATCAGAATACTTCCTGCTTTTTTAGCCGGTTCGCTGCCTTTCAGAACATAGAACGCATACGCTATAACAACGCCTAGCAGCAATATTCCGGCGACGGCCAGCGCCGGTCCGGCGTAGGGAAGAACGAGCCTGAACGGCGATTGTATCGGTTTGCCGCCCATCGGGTTCGGAATGAACAATCCGGCGCGGTAAACGAGTTCGGTGAACACCGAAAATTTGCTGATCGTAGCGATCACTCCGATTCCAAAAAGGCTTGACCATATCGCCATCGCCTCGACCTTTGCCTTGTCCTTCAGCAGATAAATGACTGCGACCGCGAAACAAACGAGAGCAATGCCGTAGCTTAAAGAGGCGACGCCGACGTGGATCGGCCGCCAATATGAATCGAGAACCGGCGGAAGATCGATGAACTCATCGCCGATAAATCGTGCCAATGTCAGAATGATAGCGGCAAGCGGAAGCGTGAATGCCGACAACACCTGAAAATTCTTCTTGCGTGCGAGAATGAGCGTCGCGATGCCTGCTCCGAAAGCGAAGGCGAGGCTTAGGTCGTAGAGATTTGCGAACGGAATGTAGCGGAAGACCCACGGCGTTTCGGTGCTGCCGCCTTGGCGGAGCATCGCGATCTCGCGTTCATATCCCGCGACCCAGCGCACTAGCCAGCTCGAAAGGTTAAAGAAAACGCCGAGGGCCGCGCTCCACGAACCGATCTTTCGGGCCATTTCGGACGGCGCGTAAAGGTTCGTCAGATGAAATAGTGCAGCGAAAAGATAAGCCGCCAGAGCCAGCATCATCAAAGCTCCGTCCGAAATGAACGATTCACCCGCCTGTATTCGCAGAAGGAGCATCAACAGCCCGCCGACGATCGCCGCTATTGCCGGAATGTATGTCCGAAACCCGCGGTCGACCTCTTTTTCGTATATCTCGCTAACCATATTTCCTCTTTATTTCTGATCAGGCGGTTTCGGCTTCCACGCCGGGTTTGCCGCCTTCCAATGCTTCTACTATCTTTTCGAATTTTTCCTCGAACGCCGAATGATTTCGATTCGTGTCGCCCGCGAGCAATACCTCGATCGCGCCGTTCTCATTTTCTCCGATCATTCCCCAAACGCGCCTGTGCGAAATAAAGAACACGAAGCAAAGAGCGCCGATCAAACCAAATCCGCCGATGTACCACGCGATGAAAGCCGCATTATACGGATCGTACTTTACCGAAAGGACGTGCGCGAGCGGCACTTTTTCGAACGAAGAAAGACGCCATTTGAAACCGGCCTTTGGTGCTCCGACCGGCACATTCGAACCAAGGTCGGCCTGAAATGCGAATACGCGCTCGGCCGGTTTGTCGGGACGCGTTACGTTCAAAATTGCGACCGGATTGTTGTATTCACCGGAACGTGTGTCGGGTTTGCCGTCGGCGTTGAATGTGAAATCCGGAAGGAACTGCGCATATTCGATGATCGTTCCGTCATCAAGCGTCGCGGTTCCGCCGCGTTTGATCGTAATGTCGAACGGCGCTCCGCCGTCCTGCGGTGAAAGCGTCAGGTCGATGGTTCGGGCATTTCCGACCGGGATCGTCTGAGCCTGAAAAAATCGATAGCCGCGATAGGTAAACGGTTTGTTAAGGCTGATCTCGGCGATGGAAGTTCCATACTCCGGATCGTCGATTCGCATTTCCGTTCGCCAGTCCATCGTATTCGCGGTGCCGATATTCCCGCCCTGATCGATCAGCTTTTGCTGAATATCCGTGCACGTCATTGTGAACGGTATCTGGACGCCGAAACGTTCTTTTTTATCAAGATCAAATTCGATCTTTTCCAGAAGGTCGGTCGATTCGCCCGGGATCATTCGCACGTCGGCGTCAAATCCGGTCTGATTCGCGACAAAATGCCCCATGAACAACGTCAGCAGAGCCACGTGAACGACGTATGCTCCGAGCCTATTTGTTCGGCCTTTCTCGGCGAAAACGATCTTGCTGGTGACTTGTTTTACGTTATTAAAGTCTTTTGTTCCGTCGGCGTTCGTGCCGTATTCGGTCGAGGTAAAATCATTGATCTGAGCATTCAGCCCGTTCTCTTCGAAAACCTTTCGGACGATCGCGGCCGCTTTATCTTCGTCTGCGGCATCGATGGTCACGGTCTTCGTCTCACGCTGTTCCCCGAGCCAGGCCCGCGTCGCAAACGTTTTCGGTTTGGTTATATAGCTCCACGCCGCAGGGAAGTGATCGATCGACGATAGAACGATGTTGAGCGAAAGAAAGACGAGCAGGAAATTGAAATACCACGAATGATAAATATCGAACAGCCCGAGGCGTCCGAAAACGATCTTCTCCGCCGGTGTCAGTCCCGCGTAGTACGCATCGAATCCGACGACGTTCTGCTGGATGATAAGCATTCCGGCCATCGCCAGAACGATCAGAACACATAAGACAAAAACCCCTAGCCTGACCGAACTGAGCAGATCCAAGATCCGGTTCAATATCGGAATAGCGGGCGAGTTTGTGGTGCGTTCACGCGTGATAGTGTCTTCAACCGCAGACATAATTACACAAAGTAAAAGTTTAGCGAAGCGCCGGCGTTTTGTCACACTTCGATAAATAAGTTTACCTACATAGACAAAGAAGTTTCTGTTCGTGTCACCCGCTTTAAAAAAGCACCACGGCAAGGTATTCTTTACATTACGGCATTTAATTACTTATCGTACAAAAATAGATGGAAGCAGCAACAGCGGAAATACAACAGACCGGGGCTATAACACCGCGCGAAAGATTAGCGGCATATTTTGAACTGACAAAACCGCGCATCGCGTTCATGCTGGTGCTGACCTCGGCTGCCGGATTTTATCTTGGAATGGAAGGCGCGTTCGATACGATGCTTTTCATCAACTCGATGATCGGCATTACGCTGCTTGCCTTTGGCGTTGCGACACTTAATCAGGTCATCGAACGCCGGACAGACGCACTGATGGAACGCACGGCGAAACGCCCCCTTCCGTCACAGCGGCTCAGCACGGCCGAGGCCTTGATCTTCGGTTTGCTTCAGTGTGTTATCGCCGAACTTTATCTCGTTTTCTTGGTGAACGGCATCACGGCTTTGTTGGGATTGGCGGTCATCGTCGGCTATGTCTTGATCTATACGCCGATGAAGACGCGGTCATCGGCTTCGACCGCGGTCGGAGCGTTTCCCGGTGCATTGCCGCCGCTGATGGGTTGGACCGCTGCGACGGGTGTTATTTCCGCTCCGGCGGTGGTTCTGTTCCTGATACTTTTTCTTTGGCAGTTTCCTCATTTTCTTGCGATAGCGTGGATGTACCGCGATCAATATAAAAAAGCCGGGATACTGATGCTGCCGGTCGTTGAACCCGAAGGCCGTATAACCGCTCGGCAGATAGTGATATTCGCCGCGATGCTTTTGCCGGTTAGCCTTGGGCCATTCTTTTTCGGATTTGCGGGCATTTATTATTTGATCGGAGCTTTCATTTTAGGAGTTTGGTTCCTGGCGGCCAGCATCCAAACGGCTCGTCTGCGTACTACAGAAAAGGCGCGCAAACTTCTGATGGTTTCGGTCATTTATTTGCCGTTGATCTTTGGGTTGATGGTATTCGACCATTGATGTTTTTGATATGAAGGTTGGTAGCACAGAGATCGTTGCCGATCCGCCGGAGAAGAAGCGAAGGCTTCGGGCCGGTGTAACGACCGGGCGGCCTTCCGGCGGCGGAAATAATAACAACGGCGGCGGAGGCGGCGGTTCGGATGACGGCGGAAACGACCGTTTTCAGAAAGACGCCCCCGTTCAGGAAGGCGACAAAACAAGCATTACAACAAAATTATTGCTCGCGGTCGTGCTGATGACCTTCGCGGCATTGCTCGGCTCGTACGGCTTTCTCGCGGCCAATCAGGCCGCCGAATGGAAGCCGTTCACGCTGCCGTATCAGGTCTGGATCAGCACGGTCATTATTGCCATAAGCAGCTTCACATATCATCTCGCATCCAATTCGATGCAGGCCGAACGTCAGGCCGCCGTACGAAAATGGCTTGTGGTGACTTCGGTCCTCGGCGGACTTTTTATCGCGTCACAGCTCGTCGTTTGGTGGCAGCTCGTTCAGCAGCAGTTCTATATGTACAAAAACCCGTATGCCGGGTTCTTTTACATACTGACGATCGCCCATTCGGTCCACGTGCTTTGCGGCATTATCGCGCTCGGTGCCGCGACGCTTCGAACGTGGTATCCGACGCACAGCGAAAAAGACATCTCGCGCCGTAAAGACCTTGTGCGGACGATCGGCTGGTATTGGCATCTGATGGGCGGCCTTTGGATACTGATCTTGATATTCCTTTTGTTCTGGAAATAATCATTCGCGATCTTTTTATGGACGTTCTGTCGATCTTTCCTCACATCAACGCCTCGCTCAACGCGCTCAGCGGAATTTTTCTTGTCTGCGGATTCTATTTCATAATGAAGAAGCAGGTCTCGCGGCACCGGGCCTGTATGCTTACGGCAAGCGTTATCTCGACGCTTTTCCTGATCTCGTACATCAGTTTTCACACGATCCGAACGTCATATTACGGGCTTGGGCCGACGCGATTCACGGCCGAAGGCATCGTCCGGCCGATATACCTGACGATACTTTTGTCGCACACGATTTTGGCGATAGTCGTGGCTCCGATGGTGCTGCTGACCCTTTGGCGCGCGCTTCGCGGAAAATACGACGCGCACCGGAAGATCGCCCGGCTCACGTTCCCGCTCTGGCTGTACGTTTCAATAACCGGCGTTCTCGTTTATTTAATGCTCTATCAGCTTTATCCGCCGCAATAGATTTTGCAATTTAGTTCTTGAACGGAAAGCTCACAGGTGCTAAACTGTGAGTTGTTGAAAAGTTGATCACCGAAGATGATTCACTAGTGAAGAATCGCGGGGGACCCAATGTTCGATGGAGCGATCCGGAAAACAGGGGCGAAGCATCAAAAAATGCAGGGATAATCTTTCGTTCCTAGCCCGTCAGCTAACCTCGTAGGTGTTGCAAAGAAGTTACTGCAGAAGTTGCCGTCAAAGGCGCGATCTTGTGTGTGCTTCGCGCTCTGCTTCTTCAACACAAAGCAGACATCCGGTCTTCTCAAAGAAAAAGATCCCGTGAAGCGTTTCACGGGATCTTTTTGCGCCTTCCTTTATTTTATCGGATCGATCTTCACGAACTTGATCGGGATCTTGTTCTTTGGGTCGAGCGTTACGCTATCCGGTTTGGCATCGAGTTCGAATGTAAAAGCCTCACTGCGTTTCGTAACAATGATCTTGTTCCCGACCGACGTTTCACCTGTTTTAAATTCGATCTCCATCGGAAGCCGAAAAGCATTTGTAACGAGTCCGCCGACTTTTTGTACCTGCTCAACCGTGAGCGTCAGTTCCTTTTTCTCGGCGCTATAAACCGGCGTGAGTTTCAACGACGGAGCGCCGGTTCCGTAAACCCATTGATCAAAGAACCAGGCGAGGTCTTCGCCTGATGCCTCTTCCATAGCTTTGCGCAGGTCCGGTGTCTGAACGTTCGCTTTGGCATGCCGGTCGAGGTATATCTTAACGCCATTCCAGAAAGCTTCGTCGCCGATCTCTTCGCGGAGCGTGTGCAGAACGGCTCCGCCCTTGTCATATGTGATCGAGGAAATATCGAAAAGCGTTGCGATGTTGCCGGCCGTTCGGTTGAAAAGTCCATACTGCTTTTTGTTAACGGCCTGTGTCGTCAAAAATTCTTCGGCGTTCTGTTTTATCTTTCGGTCGTAATCTTCGCGGCCGTATTTCTTTTCGCGGTACGCTGCTTCCATAAAGGTCGCAAAACCTTCGTTAAGCCAGAGCTCCGCCCAGTTATTGCACGTCACAAGGTTACCGAACCACGAATGCGCGAGTTCGTGCGACACGAGATCTGTAACTAGGCCTCGCGCAAATTCAAAACGTGCGAAAAATATCTCAGTATCGGCCATCGTCGTGGCGGTGATGTTTTCCATTCCCCCGAACTGAAATCCCGCCACGAAAGTTTGGTCGTATTTGTTATAAGGGTATTTCGTCTGGGTCAGTTCCTCAAAGATCCGCATCATCTCTTTCGTGTCGCCGTATGCCAGCGGAACGACGGACTCTGTTCCCGGGTAAACATAATACGCGAGCGGCAGGTCATCGTATTTGTCTTCGATCTTTACGTATTTTCCGACGATGAACGAGGTCAAGTAAGACGAATGCGGAATATCCATCCGAAAATGATGTGTCTCGGTGCCGTTCTTATGTTCCTCTTTACCGAGGAACACTCCGTTTCCGATGACGGTTTCGCCTTTATCTACGGTTATAAATTGTTCGCTCGTGGCCTTGTCCGACGGAAAATCAAAGCTCGGAAACCAATGATGAGCCTCGTCGGCTTCGCCCTGCGTCCAGATCTGTGCGGAATTACGTACCTGGCCGTCTATCTTTTGCTCCGGCACGAAGTAAACACCTTTCGACGGGATTGCCGTGTATTTGAAACGCAGCGAGATAGTCTCACCGACAGTATAATCTTTATCAAGCGTAACAATGACCGAGTCTTTCTTTGTCGAATATTTCAGCGGCGTGTTCGCCGGTTCCAGAACGATGGCGGTGAATTTCAGCGCGGTCGCGTCAAGTTCGACCTTGTTAAATCCGTCAACAGTCGGCTTTAGGACGACTGTCGTGTCGCCGATGACCTGTTTTTTCGCGCGGTTAAAAGCAACGCGAATTATGTAATGCTGAACGTCGTAGTTAGACGTCCGGTTAAAGTTCGGCAGATCCGCCGCGGCAAATGCGGACAGCGCCAGAAGAAGCGGCAAAAGTAACGCGAGCCGCGATTCAATTTTTTTCATAGACCTCATTTCTGCAAATATTTTTCAAACCAATCAAGCACATTCTTATACCAAAAGCGCGAGTTCTGCGGCTTCAATATCCAATGGCCTTCGTCCGGAAACACGATCAGTTTTGACGGAACGCCTTTTAGCTGAAGCGCGGTGAAAAGCTGATAATCCTGATCGACCGGAACACGGTAATCGATCTCTCCCGCGGTCACAAGTGTCGGCGTATCGAATTTCGAAGCAAATTTGTGCGGCGACCAGCGTTCGTAATTCTCAGAATTTTCCCACGGCATTCCTTTGAACTCCCAATTAACGAACCAGAGCTCTTCCGTCGCGGCGGCCATGCTTTCCAAATTATAAACACCGGCGTGCGATACGAACGCTTTGAACTTGAAACGCTTGTCGTCGTTATGGCCGAGCAGCCAATCCACCATATAGCCGCCGTAGCTCGCACCGGCCGCCCCGATCCGTTCCTTGTCGATGAACGGCATCTGCACGATGTTCGCGACGCCTTCTTTGATGTCGATGAACGACCGTCCGCCCCAATCGCCGGAAACCTCGTTCGTGATCTGCTGTCCGTAACCGGTAGAGCCGCGCGGATTCGGCATAAAGATGACGTAGCCCGCGTTCGAGAACATTTGCGGATTCCAGCGGTAGCCCCAATTGTCGCCCCAAGCTCCCTGCGGCCCGCCGTGGATCAAAACGACCAGCGGATATTTTTTTGACACGTCAAAATTTTTCGGTTTGAGCAAAAATCCGTGCATCGGCGTTTTTTCGGCGCCTGTCCATTCGATGTCTTCGGCATCGGGAAGCCCGAGCGGAGCATTGACCGACGTCACATAAGCCGCACCACTCTTGTCCGTTCCGGCGCGCATTATTTCGGCGGGTTTTGCCATCGAACTATTCGAAAAGACGAGCATTTTTCCATCCGAAGAAATATTCAGCGAACCCGCATAGACGCCGCCAACCAACTGCTTGACATGCGTAGCTATGCGAAGCCGGAAATCGGGTTCGACCGGCACCGAAAAGATCGGCGAACGTCCGCGGTCGCCTGCGGTGAAATAGATCATCTTCGAATCGGAGCTCACAACAATATCGCCAGCCGAACGGTCAGATCCGCCGGTCAGCTCCTTCGTGTCGCCGGTCGCCCGGTTATACCGCATGATACGCCAGCGGTCGGATTCGAATGTCGCCGTCGCCTGCGAAAGATAGATGATATATTTGCCGTCGGGCGTATAAACCGGCGATGCGTCGTATCCGCCGTTGGGTGCGGTAATGTTCTTCGGTTCGCCGCCGTCGGCTATCGGCCGAATGTAGATCTCGCTGTTCGTGGAAATGGCTTCGATCTTGTCGGGATTTTTTA
>CBFGSN010000020.1:0-25781 GCA_965651435.1 uncultured bacterium
GTGAAAACGTCGCGAAGAATTCCGCCGACGCCGGTCGCCGCCCCCTGGAACGGTTCGATGAAGCTCGGGTGGTTATGCGATTCGACCTTAAAGGCGACGCACCAATCGTCGCCGATATCAACGACGCCCGCGTTTTCGCCCGGCGGAACGATGACGCGTTTGCCGCGCGTCGGAAGCCGTTTTAGATGAACGCGCGAAGATTTGTATGAACAGTGCTCCGACCACATCACACTAAAAATGCCGAGTTCCGTTATCGAAGGTTCGCGGCCCATTATTTCCAGAACCTTTTGATATTCTTCGGGCGACAGGCCGTGCTGTTCTATTATTTCGGGCGTGATGTTTGACATAGCTATATCCTGATCCTAAAACGATATCGAAATAAAAGAGTCTATTAGTTCGGTTTGAATGTTTCAAATCGAACCAACAGACTCCGGTAATAAAATTAACTTTCGTTACGGCTTTACGGCCGGTTTTTCTGCCGCTTCATTGCCGTCGACCAGTGCGTCGATCTTTGCGCTCACAACATCGACCTTTACCTTTCCCTGACGAAAATATTCGACCTTTCCGTCGGCGCCGTACAGTATCGTGAACGGCAACCCGCCCTGCCAATCGGGTGCGACCATTATTATCGCCTCGCTTTCGTCTTTTGTTTTCAACAGATACGCGGGCATTTCGGCTTTCATTTTTTGAAGGAATGCCGGAACGGCGCGGTCGATCTCGTCCAGGTCGTCGAGCGAAATGGTGATGAAATCGATCTTGCCTTTGTATTTGTGATCTAGTTCGACAAGTTCAGGAAATTCCTCGCGGCACGGATCGCACCACGTCGCCCAAAAATTTATCATCAGCGGTTTGCCCGCGGGTTTCGTCAGTTTTGCAAGCTCCGGCGTATCGATCTGCGTTACTTTTGGCACATCCGATGCGGGTGTCTGCGCGGCGACAGACGCTGCCCACAAAATACCAAGCAGGACGCTGACCGCAATTACCGTAAAGATACTTCGAAACATTAATGCAGCAACCTTTTTCACTCTTTCACCTTTTCACTTTTCCGCTTTCCCTTCAAGCGTCTTTTCTTTTAATGATGCATCCGAACGCGCGGTTCGTTGTTTTTTCGACACTTTTTCCCGCAAGCGTCAGGTCGAACGCATCTTTCAGATAATGTTCCGTCGGATTATCTCCGGAACGGTCGTCATCGATCGATCCGTGATAGAGCAAGGTGTTTTCGGTGTCGAAATAATAAGCTTCGGGTGTGACATTGGCGCCAAGTTTGTCGGCAATGACATTTCCGGTGTCGATCAAAACGGTAAGGTCGGGAAAACTTTCGTTCCGGTGGCGTGTTACCCAAGCGAGGTCTTCGGTCGCATTCGAATTTATACCGACGAAATTGATGCCCTTTGCCTTGTAATCGGCGGCAAGAGAATTGATCCGCTCTACGTAACTTTTCACGACCGGACATTGAGCCGAAAGAAAAACGATGACCGTTCCTTTTTCGCCTTTCAGATCGCTGAACGAATACGTTTTTCCATCCGTAGCGGAAAGTTTGAAATCGTCAAGTTTTGAGCCGATCGGAAAATCGGCAAAAGCGGCGGCCGGGGAAAATGCGAACACCGCTGCAAAAACAAACAACGCAAGCAATAAATTTCGTGTTTTCATTGTATTTTCTCCTTGAAATATTAACCGCCGAATAACCGCGGCAATCTTCGCTGCAGATTTTTCGGCAGCAGGATCTCCATTGCGTCATCCACGGTAACGATGCCCGCGATATCGCCGTCGTCGTCGATCACGGGCAGTGCCAACAGGTTATATTCCGATATGGTTTGTGCGACATCTATCGCCGCATCCGATGTGTGCGCGTATCGGAAATCTTCGCGCATTACGTCGCTCAATTTTGCCGAAGGATCGGACCGGATCAGGCTTCGCAAACTAACGACGCCCGACAGCTTCCATGTGCCGAGATCTTCGACCACATAAAGGTAGTAAAGCATATTCGGTGTTTCCGCCATGTCGCGCAACGCAACGATCACATCGCCGACCGACATATCTTTCGGAAATACGATGAATTCCGTCGTCATCAAACCGCCGGCCGTGTCGTGTTCATACGACATAAGTTCGGCGACGTCGGCCTTTTCGTCGTCCTCCATCAGGTTGAAAAGTTCCTCTGCCTTTTCGTCCGAAAGTTCGCCCAGAACATCGACCGCATCATCCGGCGACATTTCCTCCAAAATATCCGCGGCGCGTTCCTGGTCGAGTTCTTCCAGGATGCGGGCCTGCGCTTCGGTGGACATTTCTTCGAGTGTGTCGGCGGCTGTTTCGTTGTCCAGACTTTCGACGATGCCGGTTCGGTGTATCGGTGAAAGTGTTTCCGCAAGCTGAGCTATCTCAACCGGATGAAGCCGCGAAAGTTTGTCTTTCGAAGATTTCAGCTTTACGGTCACCGTCGCCGTGTCCGTCGCCAGATAACCCACGTCCGCCCAATCGATGACTTCGACAAGCTTGTCGCTTCCGTAAAAACCTTTCGGCATAAGGCGCCTGACAAAGCCTTTCAGCGAAACGTCCGCTCCCGAAACGCGCCAGACACCACCCGCTTCGATAAGTTGGACGTCGTTCACGCGAACAACGCGTTTGCCGTCAACGTCGATGAGTTGGTTGTCGAGAACGTCTTTCGCCAGCAGCACTTCGCCTTCGCGGCGTTCGAACGGCGACAGATCCAGTTTCGGCGAACGCATCTTTATGCCTTTTTCAGCGAGCGAGCCGATATTTCGTTTCGGGATAAAAAAATCACGCCGCTGCAAACGCGCGATCACGCCGATAACCGGCGGATACTCGTCGCTGCCGTATTGCACAAGAACATCGGCGACCGCCGCAAATTTTTCCTTGCGGATGTCGTATATCGGCATGTTCAATATTTGCGACAGATACAGCATTTTCTAAAAGATAGCTTAAGTTAAAAAAAGATGTAAGCACGGCGCGGGTTTTTGGTCATATTTGCTCTTCACATACACGCCGCCATTGTGCTATTCTGTCCAAGCTGTGCCAAACAGTGTTTACTATTATTAAAGTTTTTGGAACACGCGGCAATTTGAACATTTTTTTAATGTAGGGCAGTTTTACCGCGGCATCTTTGCCGCACGCCCGAAACTGTCCGTTGTCAGATCTAATTTCCAGTACGATGAAAACCTTCCTGATCGCTATTCTCTCTCTCATTCTATTTGCCGCTCCGGCTGCCGCGCAAAAAACTGCGCGGGTTTTTGACAATTTTGACCGTTCACAGGGCGTTACCATTTATCGTGAACCTCAGCCGGAAACAGTTGTCGTTCCGACAAAAAAGCGCATAAAACGCAACGGCAGGTGGGTCGTTGTTACCGAAGACAAACTCGTTAAAAAGACCGCAAGTTCGGCTCCGTCCGTCCGCGTGACCGACGGCGTATCACATTCGACCGAATACACGAGTTTTGGAAAACTCAGAATGGGAACGGGCACGAGCCTAAAAGGATTTACGACCGGCGTTCCTGCTCACGACAAGATCATCGAAGATGCCGCCCGAAAATATCGCATCGATCCGTTGTTGATCTATGCTCAGATGCATCAGGAATCTTCGTTCAAGGTGCGCGCCAGATCGAACAAAGGCGCCAGCGGCCTGATGCAGCTGATGCCCGCGACCGCGCGGCGTTTCGGCGTTACGAAGATATACGACCCGAAACAGAATATCGAAGCCGGCGTACGGTATATGCGCTGGCTGCTTGATACATTCGACGGTGATGTCGTTCTTGCCCTTGCCGGATACAACGCGGGCGAAGGCGCGGTAATGAAATACCGCAACACGGTTCCGCCGTACCGCGAAACGCGAGAATACGTCCGCCGCATCACGACGCGGTACAACACCATCTCAAATCCGCAGTACGTTCAGCGGATCACATCAGCGAGAAAGGCGCAGGCAAAGAATGCTGAACATACGCCGCTGAACCTGCTCGAACCCGACCCGCTGACGGTCAGATTGCCGGGTGGAAAAATGATGCTGGTAAATCAATGATATTTTTAAGTTGCTGACGTGGGATCATTCTTCTCCACTGGTCTATAAATACAGACATGCGGCCGATGGTTCTCGGCCGTTTTTTTTATGTGTGAAATCGGGTATCATTGCGTTGCTGAAATATGTTTTGTATAAGCTGCGGAGCAAACAATAGTGACGAAGCCGTTTATTGCCTCAAATGCGGCAAACGGCTCGAAGCGGAAGACGAAACCGTCGTGCGTGTAAAGGACAATGCGGATGACGACGCGAACGTTGTTTTTTCGATAACGCCGACGCTTTTCTTTATAAAGATCGGCTATGTAGCGGCGGCACTTTGTGCGATCCTGCTGGCGGCGCTGATCAGTATCGTATTTCCGTCGGTTCCTTTTATTGTCGTAGCAATAATTGCCCTGGCGGTATTTCTGGTACCGGCTTTTTATCATCTGCGAAAACGCATGACGCGGTACACACTTACCGATTCGACATTTCAGCTTGACCGCGGTTTCATTTCGCGGACGACCCAGAACCTGCCGCTTCGCCGCGTTCAGGACATAACCGTTTCGGCGACGGTCTTTCAGCGGATGTTCGGGCTCGGTAATATAGAGATCGATAATTCCGGTGAATTCGGCGACCGCGTCGTGCTCGCTAACGTAAATTCTCCGCGGAAATATGCCGACATCGTCCTGAAAGAGATCCGCCGGCTCGACAAATAGATCAATGCGCAAGATATTCGTAACCGGCGGTGCCGGTTTTATCGGTTCGGCCTTTGTCAGGATCGTTCTGGAAACACAACCGGATACCGAGATAATAAATTTCGATGCTTTGACGTACGCGGGAAATCCGGCGAACCTTACCGGCGTCGACGATACGCGCCACCTGTTCGTCAAAGGCGACATCTGTGACCGCGAAGCCGTCACCGCGGCAATGCCCGATGGCTGTGACGCTGTTTTCAATTTCGCGGCCGAATCGCACGTTGACCGAAGCATCATTTCGCCCGATGAATTCCTGCGGACGAATATTATTGGCACACAAGTCTTGATCGACGCCGCGCGTGCCAAAAAGGCACGCCGGTTCATTCAGGTTTCGACGGATGAGGTCATGGGAAGCCTCGCCGATGACGGCGGCGAGTATTTTACGGAGGAAACTCCGCTTCGGCCAAATTCGCCCTACGCCGCATCAAAGGCCGCGGCGGAACTCGTCGTCCGGGCCGCCCGCGAAACGCACGGCATCGACGCCGTTATTACACGCTGCGGCAATAATTACGGCCCGCGGCAGTTTCCCGAAAAGCTTATTCCGCTGATGATCGCGAACGCATCCGAAGGCGAGAATTTGCCGGTTTACGGCGACGGAAAGAACGTCCGCGATTGGATCTACGTTGACGATCATTGCCGGGCGGTTTGGCTTGCTTACGAACGCGGCCGCAGCGGCGAAGTTTACAATATCGGAGCCCGGAACGAACAATACAACATCGACGTCGTCAAAGCGATCTTGGCCGCTTTGAATAAGAGCCATTCGCTCATCGAATATGTTACGGACAGGCTCGGCCACGACCGACGCTATGCGATCGACCCGACAAAGGCCGAAACCGAGCTCGGCTGGAAGCCGCAGGTTTCATGGAAAGACGGGCTTCGGCAAACGATAGATTGGTATCGACAAAACGCCGATTGGGTCGCGGACGTTCGTTCGGGCGAATACAGGAATTATTACAAGGCGATGTACGGCCGGGAAATTTCGAACGCAAAATAATGAAGATCGCTGTCACGGGTGCAAACGGAATGGTCGCACGCGCCGTCATCGCACATTGTCGCGGGCTCGGCGATGATGTGATCGCATACACCCGCGAAGAGCTTGATATCAGCCGCGGCGACGAGGTATTGGATCGCATAGTTACGGATGCACCCGATGCGTTGATAAACTGCGCGGCCTTTACGAATGTCGATGCCGCCGAAAGCAATGAGGCAGCGTGCCGCGCGGCGAATACATACGGCGTCGAAAACCTTGCAAAAGGCTGCCGGGCGGCTAACGCCGGATTCGTTACTATATCGACCGATTATGTTTTCGGCGGCAACGACCTCGGCTTTTATACGCAAAAAGACACGCCCGAACCGCACGGCGTTTATGCGGTTTCTAAGTACGAAGGCGAACTGCTCGCGCGGCAGGCATATGCGCGGTCGATCATCGTTCGTTCCGGCTGGATCTATGGCAGCGGAGGCACGAATTTTTTGAGTGTTATCCCGTCGTTGTTGAAAGAAGGCCGCTCGATGAAGGCGATCTCAGACGCGTACGGAACGCCGACGTATGCGGCCGACCTTGCCGTACGGCTTCGGGAGCTGGTCGAACTCGACCTGCCGTGTATCTTTCAAGTCGTGAATTCAGGCGACGGAACGTCATATTACGGCTTTGCCGAAGCGGCGTGCGAGATCGGCGGATTTGACCCGGCGCTTGTCGAAGCCGTTTCCGCCGCCGGATTGGAACGTCCCGCACCGCGTCCGACGAGCTCAAAAATGCGCTGCGTAATGTCGCCTGCGCTTCGCCTAAAGCCGATGCCCGATTGGCGCGACGCGCTTCATCGCTTCATCGGATCTGAAACGTAAAAAAAGCCGCCCTTTCGGACGGCTCCCCTTTCGGAAAGAATTGTGAATTATTATAACGTTGCGCCGATCAAACGCGGGTTCGCTTTTTTCTTCAAAAGCTTCTGAAGTTTCAGACGTGCCTTATGAAGCTGCGATTTTGATGTCCCGACCGAGCATCCGAGAATTCGCGCCACCTCTTCGTGCTCAAATCCTTCGACATCGTGCAGGACGAATACATTCTTGTAACCCGACGGCAGCTGTTCGATCGCATTTTCAAGTGCGATCTTATCAACGATCGGCATGCGGTACGGATTAGCCGTTCCGACCTCGATCTGTTCGGGCGTTTCGCCTTCTTCGGTCGTTTTTTCGTACTTGACGTTCCGCTTGCGGAAATGCATCAAAACCTGGTTCACCGTCATGCGGTGCAGCCATGTCGTAAAGGCCGAATCACCGCGGAAACTCCCGACCTTTCTGTAAAGCTGGATGAACACATCCTGTGTCAGGTCTTCGGCTTCGTGCGTTTTCTGAAGCATGCGAAGGCATATCGAATACACGCGGCGGTGGTGCCGTTGATAAAGTTCCTCGAACGCGGCCATATCGCCTTTGGCGGCGGCCTGCGTCAGTTCGAAATCCGCGGCTTTTGAAAGATCGACCACGGCCGTTTCGTTGACCTTGGCTTCTTTTTGAAGTACCGGAAAATTCAATGTTTCTGTTGTCATAGCATCATTCCCCCCTCTCTGCCCTTGATATATCAATTGTCGTGCCATCGGGCCGCGACGTTGGTAATATCTATACATTAGACTCCGCAAAGCCGTATTTGTTCCATTTAATTGGCATACTTTCTTGAGAATGCATCATCAAATATTAGTTTCCGGATCTGTATTATGCTTCGCTTCGAATATTGGCGCACGATTTCGTGTATGTATCGTATCAATACGGTTTGCCCATTCTTCTATGGAAAGTGGTAATATTCTGGTATATGGCGCCGAGGTCTTGTTGGATCGGAGTTAAATAAGAATGACAATGAGATCGATATCTTTGCTGGCCGTCGCGATGACCATTTGCTTCGCGGCGTTCGGCATTTCCGCACAAAATACAGCATCGAATACAAATACCGAACGGCATCCACAGGAAATTTCAGAAGGTGACGGCGTTCCGGTTTTGATAAAACATTTGCCGCAATGGGAACAGGTCGCTGCCGGGTCTGAGCTCATCTACAGCCGAGCCGAGCTGGTTCGATTTTTTGGTGAACGGCCGGTATTTGATCTAATCGATTTCAGCGGCGGAACAGAGGCCGCAGCCGCGACCTATCCGCAGGGGAAACTTCTGATCGTCGAATTCACGAATCCGCAGGGGTCGGCGGAAACAGATGCGGCCGTGAAGGAAAGACTGGGTTCGCTCGCGGGGCAGCCGCCGATCTATTATCGCCGTATCGGGAACTACAACGCATTTGTTTTTGATTCACCTAATGAGGCGGCGGCAACTGAGCTGCTCGACCAGATAGAATACGGAAAGACGATCCAATGGCTGGGCGAGGACCCGCATCTTTTGGAAAGGATGGAACGCTATTTCGTTACGACAACGCGGGACATTTTTTTCGCAACCGTACTTTGGATCTTACTCGGTATCGTAACCGCACTTACGCTCGGCACCATCGCAGGACTCATATTTTTTCGAATCCGCGAAAATCGGCGAGCGGTACGCACGGCATTCTCAGATGCCGGCGGCCTGACGCGTTTGAACCTGGACGGACTTAGCGAATAGGCTTACGGCAAGGCCTCAACAAACCTTTCTATATCTTCGGCATTATTAAAGAAATGCGGAGCGATCCGCAGACGGTCGCCGCGCGGAGATACGATAATATTTTCGCGTTCGAGCATTTCGGCTATCTCCGAGGAAGAAATTCCACCGCGGTGTTTTATGCAAACGATCGCGGAACGTTCCTCCGGAACACGCGAACTAATGATGTCATACGGTTTGTCGGCAAGCAGTTCGCATAACGTTTCGCTTAGTTCGTCGAGGTATTTTTGGATATTCGCAAGACCGGTATTCTTCAATAAAAGCAAACTCTGCTCAAGTCCGAAAAACAGCGAAGCCGCGCCGGTACCGCTTTCCCATGCGAGGGCGTTCGGCTTATACGGCTGTTCGGTGTCCTCGAAATCCCACGGCGTATCGACGCTGATCCATCCGACATGAGTCGGTTCGACGCGTTCGCGGGCACGGTCGGAAACGTACAAAATACCGCAGCCTTCGGGTGAGCAAAGCCATTTATGGCTCGCACCGGCGGCGACGTCAACGAACTGGGCCGGCAGATCATAACCACGGGCGCCGAATCCCTGAATTATGTCCACGGCAAAAAGAGCATCTGCCTTTCGCGCGGCTTTTCCTATGCGTTCGATGTCGGCGACGAAGCCGGACGAATATTGAATAGAACTAACGGCGACAAGCCGCGTATTTTCGTCGATCATGGCGATCATTTCGTCGAACGAAAACCGGCCGTTCGCCTCCGGCACAAGCCGCAACTCGACTCCGAACCGGTCGCGCACCATTCGCCAAGGAATGTAGTTGGCGGGAAATTCGCGGGCAAAACTCACGATGTTATCGCCGCTTTTCCAACGGATGCCGTTCGCTATGGACGCGAAGCCGTCGGAAGTATTGCGCATGAAAGCGATCTGTTCGCCGCGAACGCCCAGCATTTCGGCTGCGAGTTCGCGAGCGCGCTGTTTTGCCGCTATCCAATCCGCGAAATGCGTCGAACCGTTTTCCGACACGTCGTTCAGTTGTGAAACCACCGCATCGACCGCGGGTTTCGGCAGCGGAGCAACGGCGGCACTGTTCAGGTAAACATATTTTGATGCGGCCGGGAAAAGCGTTCTGATAGTTTCGTTCATATGCTAATATACTGTTTTGGCCGAAGCTTATGTTTCGGCGGAATCGGCGAACCGGCAATGCGGCGTTTCGCATCTAATTCATACAACGATTATGTTCCAATCGCGAAAGAAAAACCAATTTGAGTTCGGGCAGGTATCGCCCGATGACGACCGTGATATCGAGGTCGTCAAACTCAAACGCGAAGCGCGTCAGGGCATCTGGACCGAGAGCCTGCGGCTCGCGCGCGATGTTTTTCTGATCATTGTCGTATTTATTCTTTTTGGGGTTTTCGCGATCCAACCCGTGATCGTCGAAGGCAGCTCGATGGTTCCGCAGCTTCACGACGGTGAACGGCTTCTGGTCAACAAGCTGGTTTATTACAAATGGAACAGCGTCAGTTGGGGACACCTGGAACGCGGCGATATCGTTGTTTTTTGGTATCCGAGCGATCCGGACAAAAGCTACGTCAAACGCATAATCGGCCTTCCCGGTGAAACGGTGGAGATTCGCGGCGGCCATGTTTACATTGACGGACGGCTTTTGAAAGAGCCTTATCTGGAGGCAGACCACAACAAAAACTTGCGCGAAAGTATGATCAAAACGGTGGACGATCACTATTATTTTGTCATGGGCGACAACCGCGACAATTCGTCTGATTCGCGCATTTGGGGCCTGGTTCCCGAAAAATATATTTACGGCAAGGCATTTTTCAGATACTGGCGGCCTTCTGATGTCGGATTTTTGGAGCATGGTGAATACGATATTCCGTCGCCGCTTCCGGAAGACGATCCCGAACCGTAGATGATGAGCGTCCTCTTCTTTCGTTTATTCAATGGAAAATTTCGAATCTAAACTTTCGGCGTGTGATATTTCTTTGTTCGAAAATATTGTCAGCCAACTGGAAGACAACGATAAGCGTTCGCTTTTGGCGTGCCAGCTTGCGGTGCGCGAGATGCGTCCGGGCTACAGCTATCTGGAGATCGGCTCATATATGGGCGGTTCGATCCAGCCGCATTTGATGGACGACAAGTGTTCGCGGATCGTGTCTATCGACAAACGGCCGGAGAGCCAGCCGGACGAACGCGGAGCGCGCTATACGTACCGAAATAATTCAACGCAGCGAATGCTCGACGGTTTGGAAAAGATAGCCGGCGACAGCGTGAAAAAGATAACAACTATCGACGGCGATACGCGGGAACTTTCGCCTGATGCGGTTGGCGAAAAGGTCGATGTTTGCTTCATAGACGGAGAACATACGGACACGGCTGCGGTTTCGGATTTCGAATTTTGTCTGAACGCCGCAAAAGCCGAAGCCGCTATACTTTTCCACGATGCTCCGACGGTTTATAACGGCATCGCCCAATGTATATCCATACTCAACAAACGCGGCATTAAGTTTCGAGCATACAGCCTTCCGGCAATAGTCTTTGTCATAGAACTCGGCGATTTTCCAATGCATATGGAACCGGCAATTGCCGACCTTCTGACGAACAATCACGAAAGTTATATATATTCGCTGCAGTACAACGATTATTACCGGCAGTTTGCGAACAAGGCCCCGTTCCGGCTTTACCGAAATATCGTTTCTAAATTGCGCGGTGCCAATAAGTTCGATTAAACTTGTACCAAATGCATCAGCCGAAAAAAGCAATATTGGTTCTCGAAGACGGACGCACTTTCACCGGTGCGTCTTTTGGCGCCGAAGGTGAATGTTTCGGCGAAGTGGTTTTCAACACGTCAATGACGGGTTATCAGGAGATCTTGACCGACCCGAGCTATGCCGGACAGATCGTCTGTATGACCTATCCGCTGATCGGAAATTACGGCGTAAACGAAGAAGATGTCGAATCGCGAAAACCCTGGGCAGAAGGATTCATCGTTCGCGAAGCGAGCCGCTATGCATCGAATTGGCGCTCGACATCGACGCTTTCCGATTACCTTTCGGCAAACGGCATCGTCGGAATCGAACATATCGACACGCGTGCCCTAGTTCGGCACATACGTGACAAAGGGGCGATGCGTTCGGCGATATCGACGGTTGACCTCGATGCAAAAAGCCTGCTAAAGCGTATTCTGGAGTCTCCGGAAATGGCGAACCGCGAGCTTGCGAGCGAAGTAACGATCGCCGACACAACCGATTTTCCTGCGACTGGCGGTGAGAAATATCATATCGTCGCGTACGATTTTGGTGTAAAAACCAACAGCCTTCGCGAATTCGCGAAATTCGGCTGCCGTGTGACGGTCGTGCCCGCCGAAACTCCGGCGGACGAGGTTCTCGCCTTAAAACCGGACGGCATATTCTTGTCGAACGGACCGGGCGATCCGGCTTCGATGAAAGACGTTGTCGAAGAGATCCGCAAACTCACGGAAACGCAAGTGCCGGTATTCGGGATCTGTCTCGGCCACCAATTGCTTGGGCAGGTTTTCGGCGGTTCGACGTACAAAATGAAATTCGGCCACCGCGGCGGCAATCAGCCGATAAAAGATCTGACGACCGGAAAGATCGAGATCACCGCGCATAACCACGGTTTCGCCGTCGATGCCGGTTCGCTTCCGGCCGACGTCGAGATCACACATATAAATTTGAACGACAACACGGTCGCCGGACTTCGCCACAAAACACTGCCCGTCTTTTCGGTCCAGTATCACCCGGAATCGGCTCCCGGCCCGCACGATAGCAAGTATCTTTTCGAACGTTTTATTGATCTGATGAAATAACCATGTCCCGATCGAAACTCATTATTGCGGTAATAGCTATACTGCTCGTATGTGCTATTTATTTCGCATTTTTCCATCGATCAATGGAGAGTTTCGATGATGTTGATATTGCGGGTCTGCCCATCATAAATTACTGTGATGTGCGGAATTCGCCGGGGAAGTACGACGGAGAGATCGTGAAGATGCGAGCGAAAATAGGCGATCTTGTGCACGGTGTCTTTCTCGGCGATCTGTCATGTGACGGCAAGTTTTACGAGGATCTTTCGGACGACAGCAGAACCGCAGTCACCTTTTATAAACCAAAAAGGGATGAGACCTGGGAAAAGTACAAGGAATTAAAAGGCCAGACTCGTAAGCCGGCTGACGTGATCGCAGTGGGACGCTTTACTCATGAATATCCTGAACGATCGGACGATTCGATATCACAAAGAACATCATTTCATTTTGAACTGTTTTCGTTAGAGCCGCCGGCCCCGGTTCGATGAACTCCAAATCTGAAGGAATGACAGCTTTTCTGTGTTAAACTGATATTGCAATGGAAAGGATCTCCAAAAACATTTTGGACAAGATATCGGGGGCGATAGTCCGCACAGCCGACCCGCTTTCGGTCATCTTTTTGGGTTCGCGTTCAGGCGGAAAGGCCACGGACGACTCAGATATTGATATCCTTGTCATCGGTGAACCGGCGAGCACCGGCCATTGGAATCGGCGGCGCCATGTCGGAAATATTCGACGAAGTCTGCCGGACGTTGGAATTCCCATTGATGTGCTGTTCTTTACTCCGACCGAAGTAACACGTTGGCAAAACTCGTCGAATCACGTAATACATCATGCCCTGGCCCGAGGACGCGTACTCTATGAGCGATCTTGACCATGCGCAATATCTGCTTGCGATGGCGTATGGCGATATCCGCGCGCTAAGAGGCATGATCAAGAGTTCCGCAGATAATCCTGAACACGATTTTTTCAGTGACGAGATATTTGGCTTCCATGCTCAGCAAGCTGTAGAGAAAATACTGAAAGCAAGAATCGCATCACTTGATGGCTTTTACACTAAAACCCACGATCTGATGGCATTGCTGAATACCTTAAATGATCTGGGTGAAGACATATCCGGTTTAACAGACCTCGTGGATCTAAATCTTTTTGCGGTTCAGTATAGATACGAATCGTTGGTCGCGGAGGACGATGAACTGGATAGAGACGCGCTAATCGCTACCGTCGAGGTTCTCTTTGACCAAATAAGAACGAAGCTGGGCTAGTTCATTTCACCGATGTGAATCTGAACGAACCGACAAACTTGCAGAATTCCGAGAGTATCGTGTCGTCGTCGAATTCAGTGAAATCGTCGTATGCGGACACCTGATACGACATTGCCTGTATCTGCCAGCAATCGCCGCCAACCTCGCCTCGGTAACCGACCAAATTCAACGATTTCGACATTCCGCCTTCGCCGCCGCTGTATCCATAGAATTTGTGACCGCCGATATCGATCGTTTCTTTCCACCCGGAAGGCGGCGGTGAAGATGTGAAAAGTTTCTGTGGGTCGCCGGTCGGTTCCGCACAAGGAAAGCCGCTTTTGGTGGAACGCCAAACGTTGAACTCATACGTTCCGTGATACTTCGCCTCGATATTTTTTGGTGTGAAGCGGACGAGTTTCACGCCATCTCCGGGATCGCCGAAAGCGGTTTCCGTTGCCGCTTTCCTACTTTTCGCGACGGCCCAACCGGTCGGATATGATACGGAAAATCCGGCTTTGGCGTCGCTAAAGCGTGAATCTTGAGCTATTACGGAAGCGGCCGCCGCGAATATGCAAAGTGCGATCGTAATTGTCGTTCGTAGTTTCATTGCAAAGATTAGATGTCGGCAGCTTGAAAATAGATGCGGACGTTTTGCGAATGCACTTTGCGTGCGATTCGTGTGTCAACACAGCAAAAAGAAAACGCCCGCGTTCGCAGGCGTTTCCTCTTATGCTAATGCCAAGGCCTATTGTCCGATTCCCGAAATGTACGGTGCAATGATAAGCGCGACGATGGACATAAGTTTGATCAGAATGTTCATCGAAGGGCCTGACGTGTCCTTGAACGGATCGCCGACCGTGTCGCCCGTGACCGAAGCTTTGTGCGGTTCGGAGCCTTTGAAATGGGTTTCGCCGTTGATATCGACTCCCTTTTCAAAAGATTTCTTCGCGTTGTCCCACGCGCCGCCCGCGTTCGATTGGAAAATTCCCATCAGAACACCGGAAACGGTTACGCCGGCGAGCAGTCCGCCCAAAACTTCCGGCCCGAAAATGAATCCGACCAGAACCGGTGTGATCAGAGCGATCGCACCCGGCATAAGCATTTCGCGGATCGAGGCGTTGGTCGAAATGGCAACGCATTTGTCGTATTCCGGTTTGGCCTCGTATTCCATAATGCCCGGAATTTCGCGGAACTGACGGCGGACTTCCTGAACCATATCCATCGCGGCTTTACCGACGGCCTGAATACACAGGGCCGAAAAAATGAACGGGATCATTCCGCCAACGAAAAGTCCGGCCAGCACGTTGGCTTTGTAAATATCGATCCGGTCGATGCCCGCGATGCCGACGAAGGCTGCGAAAAGAGCAAGCGACGTAAGAGCCGCCGAAGCGATGGCAAAACCTTTTCCGGTTGCGGCTGTTGTATTGCCGACCGCGTCCAGATTGTCGGTGCGTTCGCGAACTTCCGGCGGAAGCTGACTCATTTCTGCAATGCCGCCCGCGTTGTCGGCGATCGGCCCGAACGCGTCGATGGCAAGCTGCATAGCGGTCGTTGCCATCATTCCCGCAGCGGCGATCGCTACGCCGTAAAGGCCGGCGAAATAATATGACGCCATGATGCCGCCCGCCAGCGTAAGGATCGGCACAACCGTGGATTTCATACCAACGGCGAGGCCGCCGATGATGTTCGTCGCGTGGCCGGTCGAAGATTGCTGAACGATCGAAAGGACCGGCTTTTTGCCCATTGCAGTAAAATATTCCGTAACGAAGCTCATTATTGCTCCGACTATCGTTCCGACAACAATGGCCGCAAAAACGTCGATCTTCGTGAACGTGGTCGAACGCGATGTGATCGCACCCTCCGGCAGCATCCACATTACGACAAAATACGAGGCGATCACCGTAAGGATCATCGACGACCAGTTGCCGATATTGAGTGCGTTCTGAACGCTTGACTTCTCGTCGCTGATCCGAACGAACAAGGTTCCCACAATAGAGAATACGATGCCAAGTCCGCAGATGATCATCGGTAAAAGGATCGGGCCCATTCCGCCGAAATCATCGCGAACGACGATCTCTTGTCCCAGAACCATTGTCGCGAGGATCGTCGCCACATACGAACCGAAAAGGTCCGCGCCCATTCCGGCTACGTCCCCGACGTTATCGCCGACGTTATCGGCGATGGTCGCAGGGTTGCGAACGTCGTCTTCGGGAATTCCGGCTTCGACCTTGCCGACAAGGTCGGCGCCCACATCAGCGGCTTTTGTATAAATGCCGCCGCCAACCCTTGCGAATAGAGCGATCGATTCCGCGCCGAGTGAAAATCCGGTCAAAACCTCAATTGCGGTTTTGATCTGATTTGCACCGAGATCGGCGAACAGGTGCAGAAATACGATGAACAGTCCGCCAAGTCCGAGCACCGCGAGTCCGGCAACGCCGAGTCCCATAACGGTTCCGCCGGTGAACGAAACTTTCAGAGCCTGTTTCAAACTCGTGCGTGCGGCTTGGGTCGTGCGAACGTTGGCTTTCGTCGCGATCTTCATTCCGATATAACCGGCAGTCGCGGAAAATACCGCACCGATAATGAACGCGATGCAGATGATCCAGCTCGAATGGATCTCCTTACCATTGACCTCGGTGACGGTCCCGGAATAAGCCAGCAGCAACGCCGTGATCACCACGAAAATGCTCAGGACTTTCCACTCGGCTTTAAGGAATGCCATGGCCCCGTCGGCGATATAACCCGCGAGTTCCTGCATATTCTTTTCGCCCGCGTCCTGTTTGCTAACCCAGGCGGATTTGAAAGCCATGACGATCAGACCCAAAAGCCCGAGCCCGGGCACCAGATAAATAACGTAATTGTTCATATTGTCTTGTATTGTTAGCCCGGGCCATCCGAAGATCGTAAAGGCCTAGGCATAAATTTACTTTGATATGCTTATTTCAAAACTATTGATTATCAAATAAATGCTTGATTTAATCAATGCCGCACCGCAAACTATCGTTTCGCCAAAAATGCCGCTGACGCAGATTGACCCGATACTTATATCGAAAAGTGTTGCTTATTATCCTTGCCGCCAACGGCCGGTTGCGCGTAGGAGGCAGGACGGTCGAACATCGCCGCTCGGCGAATATAGAAACCTGTATCCAAGCACCAAAGTTGGAGTTTGTACTTCGGCGCTCCTTTGCCAAACCGATGCTGCAGGCAGTTTTTATTGCGGGATCTTTTCTACTAAAAGTTCATTACCTGCTTTGTCATAATAAGTGCAGGTCATTTTGTCCATAGAGATCTCCCATTTTTCAATGCCGCAATTCGCACACATTTTAATAAAAGTCAGAAAGTCTGTTTTGCCCTGTTGATGAGCTAACAACTCTGCTTTAAACTCCTCGGTTTTTGGCGTATCGGCAATTTCCAACGGGTCATATTTTGCCGGAACGGCTGCGGTATGATCGTTTGCACCGTGATAGTCAATATGTCCGTTTAACACATAAGTTTCGTAATGAGTAACGCCTAACGACTTTATTTCTTTGATATAAGCAGGAAAGTCCGCACCTGACCTTACTTTGCCGTGAGCCGCTTCGATCTGTTCAACTGTAAACATTTTATTTGGGGATGACCTGTAACCGGGTCATTTTTCTAATGTGAAAGAATTCAACATTCTTTGTTAATAGGCATTCTATGCGAAGTTGTCGGAGTGCGCGAGTGTACGGCAGCCCTCATGAATGCGGATCGATAATATTCCCACGACGCTCTGCAAAAAATCGGCTATAATCGTTATGCCCAAAACCAATGGTCCGACCGGAGCCCGAATAAGCTATGCCTGAACTCGATCCGCGAATTGATGCATACATCGAAAAGTCCGCCGCCTTTGCACAGCCGATGCTTATCCATCTGCGAAGGCTGATTCACAAGGCATGCCTGGCCGTCACGGAAACTGAGCAGCTTGCGGGATCCAGATCCTGCCGCTGGAAATACGAAACAAAGACCAATAAATAACAATTATGAAAGGGATCAAACCATATATCGGATTCGGCGGCGAGTGCCGCGAAGCTTTTGAATTTTACCGCGATGCTCTGGGCGGCGAGATACGCGGAATGCTGACCTATGCCGAATCGGGACAGGGCGAAGGCGAAATGGCGGACAAGATAATGCACGCTGTATTCGAGTTCGGGGACACGGTCATAATGGCGGCCGACGATCCGGCGGGAAATGCTTCCGGCGGCAACGTTTCGCTTGCCGTTGGTATCGACACCGTCGAAGAAGCCGAAGAGATGTTCGCGAAAATGTCCGAAGGCGGCAGCGTGACCATGCCGCTGCAGGAAACTTTCTGGGCCGCCCGGTTCGGTATGCTTACGGACAAATTCGGTATAAAATGGATGTTCAATTGCGAAAAACCTCACGGTGCAAAAACTGAATAACGATAAAGAACAAGCGGCCCATTTAGAAAATAGATCATCATGACCGAACCTATATTAGTAGCAAAAAAGGACGAAACTGATTTTTCACTGCTGTGCAATATGGCGAACAGGCACGGCGTTATTACCGGAGCGACCGGCACCGGAAAAACCGTTACGCTTCAGCGCATTGCCGAAGGCTTTAGCCAACGCGGCGTTCCGGTTTTTATGGCGGACGTCAAAGGCGACCTGACCGGCGTGAGCCAGCCCGGTTCGATGACCGGAAAGATCGGCGAACGCCTGACGCAGATGGGTTTCGCGGACGCCAAATTCGAAGGTTCGCCTGTAACGCTTTGGGACGTTTTCGGAAAACAAGGTCACCCGCTGCGGACGACGATATCCGAAATGGGCCCGCTGCTTTTGTCACGGATACTGGAGCTGAACGACACGCAGGAAGGCGTATTGAACATCGCATTCAAATATGCGGACGATAACGGATTATTATTGCTGGACCTGAAAGACCTCCAGCAACTGATGCTTTTCATCGGCGAAAATGATGACGAACTAACGACGAAATACGGAAATGTTTCAAAGGCATCGGTCGGAGCGATACAGCGCGGCCTGCTTCAGCTGGAACAGCAACAGGGTGACGTTTTCTTTGGCGAACCGGCCGTAAAGCTCGATGATTTTATGCAGACGGTCGGCGGCAAGGGCGTGCTGAATCTGCTCGCGGCCGATGATCTGATTAATTCGCCGAAGGTTTATTCGACATTTTTGCTGTGGCTGTTGTCAGAGCTTTTCGAGCTTCTGCCGGAAGCAGGCGACCTGGACAAACCAAAACTCGTGTTCTTTTTTGATGAAGCCCATCTTTTGTTCGACGACGCACCGAAAGCGCTTGTCGATAAGATCGAACAGGTCGTGCGGCTGATCCGTTCAAAAGGCGTCGGCGTTTATTTTGTAACGCAAAGCCCGGCGGATATTCCGGATTCGGTGCTCGCGCAGCTCGGCAACCGCGTTCAGCACGCCCTTCGCGCCTACACGCCGAAGGAGCAGGACGCCGTAAAGGTCGCTGCGAAAAGCTTTCGCGAAAACCCGGAACTCGACACGGTCAAGACGATAACCGAACTCGGCGTAGGCGAAGTTTTGATATCGCTTCTGGATGCAAAAGGAACACCAACCGTCGTTGATCGAGCTCTGGTTATTCCGCCGCTTTCGCAGATCG
Organism: uncultured bacterium; assembly: GCA_965651435.1. GTDB lineage: Bacteria > Acidobacteriota > Blastocatellia > Pyrinomonadales > Pyrinomonadaceae > OLB17. Next base: position 19,026 of record CBFGSN010000020.1, read on the forward strand.
GCCCGATAACGCCCGAACAGCGTTCGCAATTGATCGCAGGTTCGCTTGTCGCCGGAGTTTATGAAGCCGCGGTCGATCGTGAATCTGCGTTCGAGCTTTTGGCAAAGCGCGCCGAAGAGCGGGCCGCCGAAGCCGCCGCCGAAGAACAGGCAAAGGCCGAAGCAAAAGCCCAGAAGGAGCGCGAAAAAGCCGAACGAGCCGCCGCCCGCGCACCCGATACTTTGGTCGAATCCATTACAAAATCCGTCGCCCGTTCCGCGAGCTCGTCCATCGGCCGCCAGATCGGCAACACTATCGTCCGCGGTATTCTCGGAAGTATCTTTGGAGGGTCGAAGAAAAAAGGCGGCTGGTTTTAGTTATGTAAAATAGGTATGTGAATGAAAAATAAAATAACAAATTCTTCATGCCGACGGATCTCACACACACTGCTCGTCGCCGGCTTTCTTATCGCCACGATCCTTTCAACGTCGGCGTTTTGCGTTACTCCGGCGTATTTCAAAACTAAGATCATCAGCGGCGGAGACGACTTTTCATTTCCGGTCTTTTCTAAGACAAAGGGCGATAAGGCAACCACGCGCATCAATCAATTTCTTCAGTTAACGGAGCTCTATTTTGTAAGCGAACGCCCCGTTTCCGCGCATATTTTTCATCAGGCCAAAGCAAATGACGGGAGTATTTATGGCGGAAAAGTTTCGATAGCACCAAGCATATATTCGAACAACCGTCGGGTTCTTTCGCTCGGTTTTTATGAGGCCAGCAGCGGGGCGACAACGCATTATTGGCGACAGTACTACACGTTCAATTCCGGAAACGGAGACCGTATCGAGCTAAGAGATCTTTTTACCCCCGAGGGATACAATGCGTTCAAGGATATAGTGCTTGAACGGCGGTCTGCGAAGTATCGTAAGGAAGTAGAGAAAAAGGTAGAGTCCGACGACCGGGAAACATTCCTCACTGTCCTCGGTAGTTTTGAATATGATGAATTTTCGGATTTTTACATTCAACAGCAAGCGATCGTGATCGATGGTTGGAATATGCTCGGAAAATCGCTTATATTCAACGACCTCGATATGACGACCAGGCTTCCGCTACCCGTTTTCCGAAAATACCTTAACGATTATGGCCGGGCTGTCTTTGGCATTAGCCGCGGAAACACCTCTAAGTTCAGATCGAAGCAACTGCCTCAGCTTTTTAGCGGCACGGTCGATGGAACATACCCGGTCGTGATGGTTTTGCGTGATGACGGCGACGATTCATTTGGGGCGTATCATGGCCTTTATGCCTATCTTCGGTACGGCGATGCTTTAATGATCGCCGGCAACGACAACAATGATCAGATCGATCTAACCGAACGCCTGCTTTCGCCGAAGATTATCAACAATGAACTAGGGCCGCATAGGCGGATCCAAGACAATGGATATATATCGGGAAAGCTGTCGGGTCTAACCTTTAGCGGAACTTGGACCGACCTCTCGCGTTCGAAGTACCTTTCGTTTTACGCTTCGGCAAACTGACTTTTTAAGTTCGCTCAAGGTGCGATGATCTTGACCGTCGGAAAGTATCGTCTGAATCGGCGCGGGTCTCGCGTTAAAAGGTCAAATCCGGCGACGGCCGCGTGAGCTCCGATGAAGAAATCCGAAAGCGGCGAAGTTTTAATTCCCCCACGTTTCTTGTACTTTGCGAAAGCTTTTCCCGCAAGGAATGCCGCTTCAAATGGCAACGGTTCACGATGAAATATATGGCCGGGAAAAGCTTCGTCAAGTTCCGCGGGTGAATTAAAGTTTACCGATACTTCCGCGTAGATAAGTGGATTGATCGCGATATCATCATTGTCCGCAAGAGATGAAAGCATATTCGATGACCATTCGAACCAAACCGGGTCGATCGTAAATATATCCAACAATACTGAACTATCGATCAATATCATCTTCTTCGCCCCAACCTCTCATAAGCTTCATGATCTCGTCAGTAGTCATTGTGCCGGTTCCGCGGCCTTTTAAATGTGCCACGAGCCGCTCGCCGCGTGTAAGCCCTCCGTTCTTTGGTTTTGCCTTTTGAAGTTCTGCGGAAGTTCCTTTTACGACGAACTCGACCTCGGTTCCCGAAAAGATGCCGAGAGCTTGTCTGACTTTGATCGGGATGGTGACCTGTCCTTTGGATGTGACTTTCATAAGTAATACTCCTACAAGTAAGAGTATTACTTTTACGTCAATACAGCAAGCATTTTTCGCGGTCTCGGCGGAAGGTGTTCACCCCTTCGCCCCACGACGTTTCGATCTCGCGCAGGCCGACGCCGTTTTCGATAGCCTTTCTTATTTTGTCCGTACCGCAGACCACGTCGAACGGATTCTTATCGAATTCGTATTCGTAGGCGTTTTGCCGCCACTGAAAATTGTCGCGGTAAAGGTCATAAGCGGTTTTGACCATTGCGATGCCGGTTATAACGGGTGTGAAAATTTCGCGGTCGGTGACGTGTATTTGGATGCCGCCGCAGGTTTCGCCGGCAAATTCGCAGAACGTCGGGCGAAAATATGCTTCGCGAAAGGCGACGCCGGGCAGGTCGAATTTGCGCAGTTCGGCGGCCCATTCATACGGATCGATGAACGGTGCTCCGTTCAAGAAGAACGGCAGCGTTGTTCCGCGGCCTTCGCTTAGTTCGGTGCCTTCGATATGAACGGTTGCCGGAAAAACGACACATGTATCGACATCGGGAATATTCGGTGACGGCAAGATCCACGGCAGGCCGCATTCGTCGCCGCACATTCCGCGCGACCAATTCTGCATTTCCACGACCTCAAGTTCGCATCCGATCCCGAAGTGTTCGTTGAACATCCGGGCGAGTTCGCCGATCGTCATTCCGTGGCGCGTCGGAAGCGCGAATTGGCCGACGAACGACGTGAACGCATCTTCGGTAATGTTGCCTTCGACGGCGTTGCCGTTTATCGGGTTGGGCCGGTCACAGACGACGACCCGCTTTCCGAATTTCTTCGCCGCGCGCATACAGTTCGCCATCGTATAAACGAACGTGTAAATGCGGCATCCTACGTCCTGAAGGTCAACGACAATGTCATCGACATCCGCCAGCATTTCCTCGGTCGGTTCGCGGACCTCGCTGTAAAGCGAATAGACCATAACGCCCGTGCGTTCATCACGGACATGCGGCGTTTCGATCATGTTATATTGAACGTCGCCGCGAATGCCGTGCTGCGGGCCGAAAAGCGTCGTCAAATTTATATCTGCATGTTCGTGAAAAACATCGGCCGCATGGGCAAAGGTTTCCGGTAATACCGAAGCCTGATTACAGACCAAAGCAACGCGTCTGCCTTTCAGCAAACCGATCTTTTCATCGAGTAGAATTTCTATTCCGAGCCGTGTGCGGTTCTTGTTCATTGCATTCATCTAAGAAAAAAGCCCAAGCGCGGAGCAAGGGCTTTGAAGGTGTATTATATTGGCCGATCAAACTTCGACAACCGCGGCGTCCGGAGCATTCGTCATCACGGACTTTATACCGTTTTCCATTGCCGAATTCGATGAATACATTTCGCTTTTTCCGATCACCTCGCCATTGCCGGCCTTTAGGGTAAAATACGGATCGCCTTTGGCCGATGCTTTTCGCTCGAATCGACCGTCGTTTCCTGCATTTTTCTTTACCGAAGCGATGCCGTTTTCCGCGGCCTTTTTCGTTTCATACATTTCGCTGCTCAAAATGATCTGGCCGTTTCCGGCTTTCAGATTGAAATGAAATTTTCCGTTCTTTGCTGATTTAAGTTCGAATTTTCCAGCCATAAAATAAACTCCGTCCTGCCTTGATTTTTTTTGAGAGAGCTTTGTTACTGCGATAAAACGATTGAATTTTAGCACATATCGAAACACAAGCTAACCGCGGTCCGGCGAATTGCTTTGCGGTAATAGACCTTTTAAACTTTCAATGTGCCGAAAAAGAAGGAAACAGCGGACGCGAAGCCGTCGATCGCCGGGTTGGCGAAAAATTTGAACCGGCTTCCGGCCGACAAAAAGCGCGTTGCATTGGAATCAAGCGCCGCGGTTGCGGCTGTTTCGCTGCGCGTCAGCCGCGATCTTATCGATGCGATCCCGGCCGCGGCAAAGCTTCTGTCGGCGGATGAACTGCGCGATTGGGCGGAGCTCGGCCGGCGCATTGCGATGGCAGGTGTTCAGAACGGTTCGCGATTCTTTAAGAACGGCGCGGGTTGGTTCGCCGCGATACCCGAATCGGCCCGTCCGATCGCGATGCGCATTTTGACGCGGCAATTGGTGCTCGCGAGTTCGACCGCATACGAAACTTTGCAGCTGATTCCGAAACTTGCCGAAGAGATCGAAGACCGCGCGTTCTTTGGCCGCACACTCGAACTTGCTGCCGAACTCGCCGGCCGTTCGGCGCGCCACAGTGTCGATCTGCTGAAAAGCACGCCGGCCGCATCAAAAGCGCTCGAGCGGTTCGGCGACGACCGCGAAACCGTCTCCGATTCGATCTTTGCTTTGGCGTTCGATTTTGCGAACCGAACCGGCGGAATGACTGCGGAACTTTGGGCTCTGCTTCCGCGTGCGCTTGAAAATATCTCGGCCGCAGATGCGCGGCGGCTTTTTGCAAAAGCCGGCAGTATGCTCGAATACGGCGGCAGCGTAACGCTCAACTTCATTATCGGAGGAAATGCGGTCATCGCCGCCGCGCGAACCTCTTTCGAAAAATGGTCATCGGTCGTCGTGTCGATGGCGAAATACGGCAACGCGCCGCTGATCGCATTTCTTAAGGCGACGCCAAAATTTACCGCACAGATGCAGACGCTTCGGTTTCCGGAAGGCATCGCCGGCGCGATCGACAGCGTTTTGGGCCGCGTCGAAACGATCGCGCAAATGGACGGCGAAGCCGCGCTCGCCGCATTTCGCTCGAGCTCATTCGCACTACGGAAAGTAAGCTCCGAACAATACGGCCGCTGGGTCGAAAACGGCATCGCACAATTTGGCGGCGAATCTGCAAAGGCTCGCCGAAGCTATTTTGCGATGGAAACGCGCGAATCGACGAACTTTCTGTTCGAAGCGGAACGCGGGCTTTATCTGGATGCGATCCGGCCGGTTTTGCGGATGTACATCGAAGGATTGACCGGCAGCGAGATCGAGATCGAAGCTTCGACGCCGGGAAACTCGGGTTCCGCCATCGGCGACGGACGAACGATAAGTTTGCCCGCGTCGATCGCCGAATTTGACGGCGACGAGGCGAATTTCAAGCTTTATAAAGTTCTTGCGGCGCACGGCGCCGGGCAGATCGAATTCGGCACGTTCGCGAAGGACACCGCCGGATTAAAGGCCGCCTTCGCCGAGATCATCGAATATTTCGATACGACCGCGGAACAGCGCGACGCATTTTCGCTGGCAGGTTACATAGAAGATGTCGAACAAGGCGAACGCGTCGGCCCTAACGAACCGGCCCCGAAAAAGAAGAAAGCGAAACTTCCGGCGGGTTCGGATTATCGGACGGTGCTGAAGGCGTTTCCGGAAGCCCGGCTTGCGCGAAAGATATTTTCGGCAATGGAGAACGGCCGCATCGACCGAATGCTGCGACGCACTTACCGCGGGCTGCGGAAAGACCTCGATCTGATGCAGAAACTGCTCTCGGGACAGCGTCCGTTCATATTCGATGTTCCGGCGCACGAAGTTCCGTTCGAACTTTTGTTTCAAATAACACTTTGCGGCGGAGCCTCCGAAGACGCCCGGCGTTTTTACGGACAGATCCTTGCTGAGATCGAAAATATTGTTGACCGTGAACTTGGACGTGCAGATTCGACCGTTGCCGATTCGATAATTGCGACAAGCCGCGTTTATTCGCTGTTTCAAAATATCGCTAATGAGAACGCTACCGAACAGCCGTCCGACAGCGACGAAGAAGCCGGCGACGAAAATTACGAAGATGCCGAATCGGGCGACACGGTCAGCGAAGACCAGGTCATACGCGATCCGAAACCGAAGGAACGTCGAAATATTCAGGACCTTTTCAACGCCTGGAATAACGCCGACGACGAACGCAAACCCGACGATGTTTCCGGCCCCGAAGCCTGGGCTCATACCGATCTGCCGGAACAGCCGCTGGAAACCGGCGATGTCGCTTATAGTTATGACGAATGGGACCGCGACCTTCACGACCATCGCGTCGGTTGGAGCCGCGTCATCGAAAAGCATGTCCGTCAGGGCGACCGCGGGTTTGTCGAACTTGTGCGTTCGCGTCACCGCGGCGTTATCGCGTCGATACGGCACCAGTTCCAATTGATGAAACCCGAAAACCTTACGCGCGTTAACCGCGAGATCGACGGCGAAGATTACGACCTTAATGCACTGGTTGATCTGATCATTGACCGTCGTTCTGACGGACGTCAATCCGAAAATATTTACACGAAAAAACTGCGTAAGCGCCGGGACGTTGCTGTATCGATACTGCTTGACCAATCGTCATCAACGGCCCGCACGATCACGCGCAATCCGGCGCAGCCCTACACGTATCCGGGACGCCGCATCATAGAGATCGAAAAAGAAGGGCTGGTTTTGATGAGCGAAGCTCTCGAAGCCGTCGGCGATGTTTATTCGATACAGGGGTTCACAAGCGAAGGCCGCCGAAACGTGAAGTTCTATGTGATAAAGGATTTTGACGAGGCCTATTCGTCCGACGTCGAAGCCCGCATCGGCGGGATCACGTTCCAGAACAACACGCGGCTCGGCGCGGCTATCCGCCACGCGGTCGCCAAACTT